>SXIK01000147.1 GCA_005772855.1 Planctomycetia bacterium
ACGGCTCGGAGGGAGCCGGCGCCAGCGAGAGCTGGCGGCTTCCGAGAGCCTGGCCCGGAGGCGCACGCGCAGCGTGCGACCGGAGGGGCCGCGTGTCGTTGTTGCCGCCGCCCTCGCTCCACCCTCGCTCCGCTCGGAGGCGAGCCGTCGTGGGGGAGGGTCCGCCTCCCTCACCAGCAGAAACGAGCAGCAGACTTGAGATGGTCTTCCTCTGCCCATTCGGAATGTCTCATGTGTGGGCGCGCGAGGTATAGTGCCCATCCCACCGGCGATCTGGATCAGCACCTCAAGTCGTCGGGGGTCGGATCCACACCCTCGCTCGGGAAGGGTGCTGCTGGTTCCTGGCCACCGAGGAAGAGGTAGCCGAGGAGGCGGATCACATCGGTCACGTTCAGGTCGCCATCATCGTTTGTGTCTGCGGAGTCCTCGCAAAATACCCCGGGCACCGGGTTGGTTCCGAGGAACAGGTATCCGAGTGCCGCGAGGGCGTCTGTGATGTTGATGACTCCGTCCGAGTTTGCGTCTCCGCGGATGAACAATTTCTCGCCGTTGGGTCCAAAGACAAAGATCTGGCCGTGGCGATGGAAGGCCTCCACCGTGGCGTCATAGTACTCGTAAGCACGCGAAACCGGCCCTTCGGCTCGCACGGGGAAAAGCGCTCGCATCTGGAACGCGAACGATAGCGGCTTGCCGGCGTCGAGGCCGTCAATGTAAACGATCACTTTTCGGCCCGCCAACTCCACGCGACTTGCGACCCTTGACTCGACGAGCGCGTCGAGAGATGACCGCATTGCCTCGAAGCCCGTGGGAATTCCGACGTCCGTGATCACCATTCCCGTGCGCGCCTTTGCGCCCGTATAGTTGAGAGAGACTCGCACATCAAGGACGTCGTCGACCTCTATGTGACTCGAGTCGTAGTCGATATCGATCGTCAGGTTTCGCGGTGGCGGCAGAGTGTCACCGGGGATGTTGAAGCGACGAGCCACCTGATATCCCACATTGCCGCGGCCGGTTGAGCGAAGCTCGAGGGGTCGATTGAGGGGGAGCTCGAGGGTCCGGGAGAGGTCGAAGTTGGACTCGTCGACGTGGACCGAGTACAGCGTCTCGGCGCCGGAAAGGACCGTGAGCACCACGTCGAGGTCGCGGTGAACCTTCCTTGCAGCCTGGAAGAGCGCCCGGATCGCAACCACGGTGTCCTGCGTCGATTCTCCGTATCCACCGAGTGAGTTACGCCGGGTGGAGAGCCACTCGATCGCTCCGGCTGCCTCCGGCCGACCCGCGCCGCTGTTGGCCTCCAGCAGCGCCATGGCGGCGTAGCCCGTCGTCTCCACTGGGTAGGGCTCCCAGTGAAAGCCGACCTCGTCGGTTTTTGCGAGCTGAAGCAGTCGATCGATGATGCCCTCGGTGGCAGCGGCGAAGCCAGGCACTTTCCCGAGCGCGACGGCGGCGATCGAAAGAGAGTAGGCGTCATCATTCACGGTCGTGCGGTTTCGCTCGAGGTAGCCCGCGGCGCGGGAGAGCGCCGTGGTGACATCGCCGCTCACGCCCCCGGGCGGGAGGTAAACATAGTCCGCCAACGCGTTGGTCACGTAGGCGGCCATGGCGAAGACGTTCGAGAGGCCGCCGTCCATCTCCTTGTGAATGAGGAAGTCGTCGGTGCGGAAGGACCCGTCGGCGTTCTGGCGTGAAAGGAGCATGGCTGCGGACCGTGCGAGGACGGTCTCGTCGATGTCGCGCACCTCGCGAGCGCCCGCGAAGGTTGAGAGCACGAACGCGGTGAGCCAGAGGCTGCCGTTTGCGCCCCCGAACGCAGCAAAGCCGCCGTCGTCCGTCTGGAAGGTCAGCTCACGCTGGTAGCCGACGGTGACGAAATACTCAGCCTTAGTGCCGTCTTTCATAAGTTCCTGTGCATTTCGCTAAGGTTTCGGGAACCACCGTGCCGATAACCAATCCAGTAGCGCGATCGATCGCGTCCCCACGCACCGAAGTGAAGAGAGGGGACGTATGCCTAAACCACCTGAATACCGGCCTGAGTTTTCGCGAGAAGAAGTCACCGCGGCGCAGGAGGTCTTGCGTCGGCGGACCTCTGCCCACGGGGAGGCCCGACGTGCGCGTCTGGCGCTCCTGCTCCATGAGGAGCCTGCGCTTTCCAACAAGAAGCTGGCCGAGAGGCTCGGCGTTCACCGAAACACCATTGGGTTCTGGTGCAAACGCTGGAGTGAAGACGGTCTCGATCTTCAAGACAAACCGCGCGCAGGACGGCCGCGGTTTTTCCCCCCCTCGCCTGATCACGTCCATCAAGAGCATCGCCTGCGAGCTTCCCGCCAAGCGCGACGAACCGCTCAGCCGTCTCTTCATTCCTGACATCCACCGGATCCTGATCGCCGAGCGGCTTGTCGACTCGATCAGCTTCTCGACCATCTGGAGGATCCTTGACGCGGATGCCATT
The DNA here is from genome assembly GCA_005772855.1 of Planctomycetia bacterium. Lineage (GTDB taxonomy): Bacteria > Planctomycetota > UBA8108 > UBA8108 > SXIK01 > SXIK01. Next base: position 2,450 of record SXIK01000147.1, read on the forward strand.
AAGCCCTGGCGGCACCGTTCCTGGATCTGGTCCCGTGATCCGCTCTTTGCGGAGCGTGCGGGCGTCGTCCTGGATCTCTACGAACGCAGGTGGAATGGCCGACGCCTGCATTCTAACGAATTCGTCATCTCGGCCGACGAGAAGACGAGCATCCAAGCGCGTCGGCGGCTTCACGGCAGCGACCTGCGGGCCAACGGCCGCGGGCAGCATGTCGAACACGAGTACGAGCGTGGTGGCGCATGGGCGTATCTTGCCGCGCTCGATGTCCACCGGGCGCGAGTCTACGGACGCGTCGAGCAATCGAATGGTATCAAAGCCTTTGATCGCCTCGTGCAGCAGGTCATGAGTCGCGAGCCATACCGTTCTGCTCGACGAGTGTTCTGGATCGTGGACCAGGGGAGCTCGCACCGTCCGACGACATTCCCGCAACGACTTCGCCGGCAGTTCCTCAATGCCACTGGAGTAACCTTGCCAGTCCATGCGAGCTGGCTTAACCAGGTCGAGATCTTCTTCTCGATCCTGCAACGCAAGGCGCTCACGCCAAACGATTTTCCCAACCTCGACGCGGTCAGAGAGCGGCTTCACGGGTTCGCAAATAGATTCAACACGGATCGAAAAGGCAAGCCCTTCGACTGGAAGTTCACCCGTCACGACCTTCACGACCTACTCGAACGCTACAGCGACCGCGTGCTCACCAGCGAAGCACGGCGTGCGTACCGCGACACCGGCTGACATGCACAGGAACTTATGAAAGACGGCACTTAGCTCGAATCTCCGGCGCAAGCTCCCCGATTTCCCGCAAGTACTTGAGGATCTCGATGTCCGGGGCCAGGAAAATCATGTTCTGCTCGCCGCAGCCGTACGGCATGCCGAGAAGATCGGACACGCCGCTCAGGGTCTGTGCGACTGGGCTTGGGGTGATGTTGAGGATCACCCGACCGGATCCGGAGACGGCCTCGGGTGGCAAGGATGTGTCGAGCAGAACCGCGGAACTTGGTTTGATGACGCTGTTGGAGAGCAACTCGACGGGCCGTCCCTCGGGAACGATCAGGATCTCCCGTGCGACGGCATCCGACAGTGACGATCCACGGGCGGTGATGGCGAGCGGGAAAACGCCGAGACCGGTCGGACGGATCTCAAAGTGGACGGCGACGGCCGAATCGGCAGGCGCTCTGGCCTCGATCCTCGATTCGCCCGTAATCTCGAAGCCTGGCGACGCGCCGAGCGTCAGCTCCACCGTCTGCTCCTCGGTGAGGTAATTGAAGACATCGACCTTCACGGGGAACGTCTCGCCGCGCACGACCGCGTAAGGAAGTGACGGCTCGACGAAAAAATCCTGAAAAACGGTCAAATCGGCTTCGCCGAAGGTGATTCCCGAACCGTTGGGCGCGGGATGAGTGCCGACGGCGGCGAGCTTCCAGCCCGTGATGCTGTCGGGCGTCGTGAGGTCGAGCGTGAGCTGGCCGGACTCGTCGGTAAAATGCAGGGGCTCCCAGACCCATGTCTCTGGGAAGTACTGCCGCACGCGAACGGCGTCCGGCGCGGGTCCGCTCGTTCCACCGTCAGCGACGGGGACGGGTGGCCCGGCGTTGTCGACGGCCTCTGCCCAGCGCCAGAAGTCGACCCTGCCGCCTTCTGGAAGCGAAACGCCCTTCGTGGCAACAACTGCGAGGCCCAGCTCGCTGAGCGTGTCGAGCGCTCCGCGAGTTCGAGGAGCGTCAAAACCGAAGAAGTCGCCACCGATGGCCGGCCGCCCAACGGGGCCACCGCCGGGCACCTCGCCCCCCTCATGGACCTCGGCCTGAGGCTCGAGGAACCTGCGTTCGAGCTCGGCGAAGACGTCAGCGAGGTGAAGCCGGCTCTGTCCGAGTGCAAGCACTGACTTGTCGACGATCGAGATGCCGAGGAGCGTGCGCCGCCCCGTCCCGGCGTTGATCGTCACCTTGACGGGCTTTCCGGGCGCGGCCTTCTCGGAGCTGAAGTGGGCGTCCATTGTCACTGAGACCGCAAGCTTGACCTCGAGCGAAGCGTTGTCGGCGGAGACCTCGTTGTCCGGGTTGATCTTGTAGGCGACGACCTTCGCGCGAGGCATCATCTCCGGCGTGACCGCGAAGGAGAACGCACCGCTTTCGGTCGCATCGGAGAGCACAGTTCTCCCGCCGGCATAGACCTCGAAATAAACGGTGCCTGGGTGCGTTGAGACAGTTGAGAAGCTGACGACCTCACCGACCTTGGCCGCAGCATCGCTTCCGATCCGGGCCAGTGATAGAAAGTTTCCCCCGGGCGAGTAGGCTCCGCCAATCTGCGCCGAGGCTGTCGTCGTGTGGCCAGAGAGTGAAGCGCGGGCCGTGACCTCTGCGTACGAGATATCGGCGGGGGGCTCGAGCTTGAGTGTTCCGAGGCCCTGGAAAGTGCTGATCTTTCCCTGTACAACGCCCAGCGAACCGCCGTTCGACGCGTAGTACGCGATGGTCGTATTGACCTCAACGTCGAGAGCAACGCCATCAGGACCTTTGGACTGGACCAGCACCTCGGCGGCCATGCCCGCCTTCAGGCTCTTTGTTCGCGGCACAAGGGTCAGGACGACGGGGGCCTCGGTCACCGTGAGGACCTCCGTGGAGGTCTGCTTCTGGCCTGTAGAGTCGGTGACAGTCACTTCCAGCGTCACCGTACCCTGTCCGCTCGCTCCCGGCGTTCCCGCGAGGAAACCCACGGGCGGCAGCTCGAACGGAAACCTTCCGCCGACGAGGTCACCCGCTTGGGCTGCGTACTCCTGCCACTCGCCCACCCATCTTTTCGCGATGATCGTGGCTTTGCCCGAGACGTCCTTGCCGAAAAAATAGCGGGCCTCGACTGTGCCCGCGATCCTCTCGTCAACGAGTGCCCAACTCCTGGGGAACTGCGCCTTGAGCTCAAAGCGAGGCAGCACGTACTCCTCAACACGCACATCGCGCACGCTCTCGGCGCCATCGCTTTTCGCCCGGACCTTCCAGGTGCCAAAATTAACCTCGTGGGCAAGCTCCAGGGAGAACGCCGCTGCGCCGAACTCGTCCGTGGATAGTTTCTGGCGGTCGACCCGAATGCCCTTTGCGTCATGGAAAGAGACCTCGACCGCCCCCGCCAGCGGCCTGAGCCCGTTGTCGAGTAGGATCACGCGGCCCTGAATGCGCTGCGAGGGCTTGTAGATCGGCTTGTCGGTTTCGATCAGGATCCCCGGCGCCCGGGAGAGCACGGTGGAGACCTCCAGCGTCTCGTCAATGCCGGTTACGATTGCTCGAAGCTTGTAGGTTCCGCTCGAAACACCAGGAACGTCGAACGAAGCATGCAGTTGGCCCCGTGGGCCCGTGGCCCCCGCGTAGAGCACCGCGACCTGCACCCCGTCGGCCCCCAGGAGAATCACGGTCACTGGGCGATTCACTGGCGCGCGGGTCGTCGAGTCCACCGTGGTGAGGGTGAACGCCGATTTGCCACTCGCGTAGAGCGTCTTGGGCGCTGTGAGAAGAGCTGCGTTTTCGGCTTGCGCAGGGTCGAGCCCAAACAACAAGGCAACAATCTGCAGGAGGAAATACAGCGGAAACCTTGCACGATGCGTCATGGCAAAAGCTCCCAAATGAAATATAACCCGATGCCCTGAGGGGTCTGAAGGACCTTAGCTTACAACCACCATCCAATTCAGGGTTCAGGCGGAAGTCCAGGAGCCTCCTCGTTTTTCCGAGCCTGGACGACTCCTTGAAGATATTTTGTGCGGCCGGGGATTCACTGATTGACGCGGCGTCCCTCGCCACGAAGAGTTGTGCCCTATCATTTTGGCCCATTGCAAGGAAAACGATACCTGCATGACCACTTCCACTGACGTCTTGACCTCGCATCGCATCTTTGCAGATGACGCTCGCGAGCTACGTGGACTCGCGGACGACTCCGTACATTGCATCATTACGTCCCCGCCCTATCCAATGATCGAGATGTGGGACAAGCTCTTTGCAGAGCTTCGGCCCCAAGTCCGGCCTGCCCTGGCTCGCGCCAACGGAAGGGCAGCTTTTGAGCTCATGCACGCCGAGCTCGACAGAGTCTGGCAGCAGTGCTTCCGCGTCCTCTCCTCCGGCGGTTTTGTGTGCATCAATGTGGGTGATGCCACGCGGACCCTGGGGGACGAGTTCTGCCTCTACCCCAATCATGCGAGGATCGTTGATTCCCTGCGCCGCCTGGGCTTTACACCCCTGCCCGATATCATCTGGCGCAAGCCCACGAATGCCCCGAACAAGTTCATGGGCTCTGGCATGCTTCCCGCGGGGGCCTACGTGACCTATGAGCACGAGTACATTCTCATCTTCCGCAAGGGCAAGAAGCGGGAGTTCAAGAATGCGGACGCAAGAGCTGCGAGATTCCGTAGCGCGTTCTTCTGGGAGGAGCGCAACGTCTGGTTCTCGGATGTCTGGACCGACTTGCGGGGCACGACACAGGAACTTGGCGAGCCCGAAACGCGCAAGCGCAGCGCGGCGTTTCCCTTCGAGTTGCCCTATCGCTTGATTCAAATGTATACGCTCGCGGGGGACACCGTGCTTGACCCCTTCCTCGGGACGGGCACAACGATGGCCGCGGCAGTGGCCTCGGGGCGAAACTCGATCGGGATCGAGATCGATCCTGTGCTTGCAAGGGCCTCCGGCGAGGCAGTGCTTGCGGCCCCGAGCATCGGCGAGCGGCGCGTTGCTCTAAGACTCGAAGCTCACCGGTGCTTCGTCGCGGAGCGCGAGAAGGCGGGCAAGAGCCTCAAGCACAGGAACCGGCCCTACGGATTTCCTGTCGTCACGAGCCAGGAGGTTGAGCTGGAGCTGTTCTGTCCCACGACCGTGAACGTGGAATGGGGGCAGTCCCCCCCGGAAGGCAAGGATTCCTGGCAGCCTAGCTGTCCTTCAGCGCAGCCGCGATCGGGACCCTCGCAGCCCGAAACGCTGGAAACAGGCCACCCAGAATCCCCATGAGGGCTGCGAAGCCAAGGCCACAGGCGTGGGTCGCCGGCGTGATCCGGAATGCGAAAGCCACCTCGCTGAAGCCGGGGCCGCCCGTCGCTGCGGTCAAGGTGCTGGCCGGCATCGCGAGCACGCAGCCGACCGCACCGCCGATCAAGGCCAGGAGCACACTCTCGACCATGAACGAAAAGAGAATGCTAGCTCTTGAGAACCCCAGCGCCCGCAGCGTGCCAATCTCCCGTGTCCGCTGTGACACGATCGCATACATGGTGTTCATGCCGCCGAAGACTGCTCCGATGCCCATGACGATCGAGACGAAGCCCGCCAGGGCCAGCAGGCTATTGGCGATGGGGCCCGCTTGATCCTCGTAGTACTGCCGCTCCTCCTTCAGCTCCACTTGCACCTTCGGGTCCGCCTTGAGCTCCTCTGCGAACTCTGGAATTACCGATGCGCTCGTCAGCCGCATTGAGATCGACTGCGCCATCTCACGCCGATTGAAGGCTTGGCTTAGCACCTTCGAGTCCATCCAGATCTCACTCTCAAAGCCGCTCCCCTCCGACGTGAAAATTCCGACGACCTTCCAGTTCAGCTTTTGAATCTTGATCGAGCCGTTCAGGTCGAGGCCCTCAATTCGCTCGGCAATCCGCTGCCCGACGATAATCTCTCCCAGGCCGAACGTAAGTCTGCGGCCTTCCCGGATCGAGATTCCGCCCCGCACGTCAAATGCCAACGGTGTCACGCCGCGGATGGTGACGTTGGTCGGCGTCAGGTCTTTTCGGTGGAGGAGGTTGGCGACGACGACCATCTCGGGCGAGGCGAGCGGTCTGCCGTTTGCGTCGCGCTGGATTCTCGCGTCAACCTTGAGAAAATTCTCCTGGTCCTTCGGGATTGACGAGGTCAGCTCCGATGCCGAGCCTCGCTGGTAGACGATCGCGTTGTCGGTTCTACCTGTTGAGCGTAGCGCGTGCCGGAACCCGTTGGACATGCCCGCCAGGGCGATGAAGACGCTCACGACCAGTGCGATGCCAAAGATCGCAAGCAGGCTGGATTTCCAGCGGACGATGACGTTCCGAAAGTTGTACGAGAGCGGCAAGGCCATGAAGATCGTCTCCTCCCGGATTACACGTGGCGCAGGAGGCTCGTGATGCGAGCCCGGTAGGAAAGGAAGGCGGGGATTAACCCTGCCACGAAGCCGAGCAGCACCGCGGTGCCAAAGCCGAACGCCGCCGTCGGCAGTGAGAGCCCAAGCCGCGGGAAGCCTCGCACCGCATCGCCTATGAAGGGCAGTCTGGGCAACACCTGGATCATGTTGTGAGCGAGGACGATTCCGACCGTGCCCCCGAGAATTCCGAGAAGCGTGGACTCGCTGAGCACGATTCCGAGCACGCGTCCGTCCGAGAATCCCAATGTCTTCAGAATGCCGATCTCTGTGCGGCGCTCGCGAATTGCCATGCTCATGGTGTTTGCTGTCACAAGAAGAATCGTGAACGTCACTGCGACACCGATCGACCGGAGAAGCAGCGCCAGGTTTCCACCGAGCGAGACGAAGCTCGCCCGGAAAGCGGCCTCGGTCTCTGTTTTTGTGGCCGAGTCGCTGTTCTCGAATAGCTCGTCGATCTGCCTCGAGATCGTGACTGCCATTGCAGGGTCTTCGATCTGCGTCACGAAGCTTCCCACTTGCGCCTTCTGACTGGTGGCCTCGTAGAGGTACTTGTAGTGGAAGATCATGATCGTGCCATTCGTGCCGGGGTGCCTGACAGTATCCGTCTTGTAGATTCCAGCGATCATGAACTCAAAGGGCGACTCCTTCCTGTAACGCGGAATGAAGCTTTCGAGCTGGAAGGAGTCTCCGACTTTCCAGCCGAACCTGTCGGCCGTCTCCTGTCCGACAATACAGGCCCGTTGATCCTTGAAAAATGCGCTTCTTGCAGCGTCGTCGAGGAGGTACTCCGGGTACATGGCCAGGTACTCCTCGCCGTCGACCGCGAAGCTCGGGAAGAAGAGTTTCATGTCATCCTTGTACTTTCCGCCGAACCAGTTGGAGACGCTCACCCGCTTCACACCCGGCAGGCTCTTGATCCGCTCTCGGTAGCTGACGGGCATGGGGAATACGAGGCTCACGTTGTGCCGTGTCACGAGTCGAGAGTCATTTGCGCTCTTCAGGTTGTATTTCGTGGCCTCCACGAACGTCTCGAGCGTGCAAAAAAGGAAGATGCAGACAGCCATGGCAACCACAGTACTCAACGTGCGGAGCCAGTTATGGCGGAGGTGGCGTAGAACCAGTGGGAGAAACTTCACGACACGAGCACTCCCTTCTCGAGGTGCTTTTGCGTCCGGGCGCGCTGCGCGGCTCTGGGATCATGCGTCACCATGACGATCGTCTTTTTGAGATCCCGGTTTAGCGTCTCGAGAAGTCGAAGGATCTCCTCGGCGCTCCTGGCGTCGAGGTCGCCCGTGGGCTCGTCGGCAAGAAGCACTGAGGGGTCGGTCACGATCGCCTGGGCGATCGCGACGCGTTGCTCCTGACCGCCGGAAAGCTGACGCGGGAAATGGTTCGATCGATCGGCAAGGCCGACGAGCTCGAGCGTCATGAGCGCTCTTTTCTTCCGCTCGGACCTGGAGAGGTTGGTGAGAAGAAGAGGTAGCGCCACGTTTTCCTCTGCGTTGAGGACGGGAATTAAATTGTAAAATTGGAAAATGAACCCGACATTGCGGCTTCGCCACTGGGCAAGGTCCCGCTCGCTCAGCGCCGTGAGCTCCGTGCCTGCCACGGTGACGGTGCCCGACGTGGGCCGGTCGATTCCGGCGATCAAGTTGAGGAGTGTCGTCTTGCCCGAGCCCGACGGCCCCATGAGGGCGACGTAGTCGCCGTCAGGAACTTCGACTGTAATCCCGTCGAGAACGACGAGCTCCTCCGCGTCGCGGTGGTAGACCTTGCGGACGTTTTCAACTTCGATGGTGGCCAAATTGCAGCTCCTACGGCCTTGTCTTGATCTCTTGCCCCTCTTGAAGTGTTTCCGCCGGGTTCAAGATAAGCTGTTCAGTGCCTCCGATGCCATCTTTCACGATGGCGCGGTCTCCCTTCACCTCGCCGAGCACGACCTTGCGCACCACGGCTTTGCCGCGGGCGGACTCGAAGACCACGTCGCCACCGGCTCGCTTCGTCAATGCCTGTCGCGGGACGGTGATGACCGGAGTCGGAGAGGCTCCGGGATCTGGAGGAAGCGCCAGGGTGGCGTCCTCGTCGAAGAAGGTGACGCGGGCGCTCAATTCGGGCCGCAGGAGATCGTCCTTCTCGAGGAAGGAGACCTTCACGAGCACGGTGGCCTTGGTGCGGTCAGCGCTGGGGATGATCTGTCGGAGCATGGCCTTGAACCGCCGCTCGGGGATGGCGTCGATTGAGATCTCGGCGGGATGTTGATCGCGTAGCTTTGAGATGTTCGACTCGTTCACGTCGACCTCGACCTCAAGCGTGGCGAAATCAGCCATCGCGACGATCGCCCCCGAGCTTGTCGAGACATTCACGCCCGGTGGGATCGGGGCAACGCTCTCGCCCACCTCGGCCATCTTCTTGATCACGATGCCGCTGAAGGGAGCCTTGATGACCGTGTTGTCAAGGTAGGCGCGAAAGACGCCAAGGTCGGCCTTCGCCAGCTTGAGTGCGGCCTCGTTGATGCGAACACGGCTGCGTGCCTGGTCGGTATCGTCCTGCATGGCAATGCCGTCCTTCGCCAGGCTCTCGGAGTTTTTCAGTTGTCGCTGGTTCTCCGCAAGCTCCACCTCAGCCCGCTCAACGGCAGCCTTGGCTCTCTCCACCTGCGCCTCCTGATCGGCGCTCTCGAGGCGGGCGAGGATGTCGCCCTCCTTGACTCGGGTGCCCTCCTCGACTCGGAGTTCGCTCAGACGTCCCTGGATCTTGGCCGAGACGACAGCCTTCTTGCGGGCCACGACGTAGCCCGAGGCGGTGAGGACCGGCATCCTTCGAGGTGCCTCGCCGGGCCGCATCACGAAGGGCCGAATGATCTCGACTTCCAGGACATCGGCAGTGTGGTAATTGCGCCACGCGTAGTAGCCGGCGCCTCCGATTCCGGGGAGCGCAAGCAGAAGGAGCGGCCAGCCGTAACGGCGCCGAGGGACGGCCTTTCGGTCAATTCGAAGAGAGGCGAGCTGATCCTTGAGATCGGCCAAACGGGTCGGGGTCCTTGGGGAGTGCCAGAGTTGCCTTGTGTGAAGGAAGCTGATTCTGCGGGGCGCATGCCTGGTTTTCAAGCGAGCACGTGGGGACGCAGAAAAAGAGGAGGACTTGCCCAGGGATCCGTGAGCCCCGGGCGACTTGGTGGTTCCACCGCCGTTCAACCCGTCACGCCTTCATCGGAGGCGGTGGCGTTCACGGACTTCAGCGCGCACGAGCCTTTCAGCTTCCGCCAGACGCGTCATCAGTCTCCTTGGCACGAGCGGCTGCTTCAACCAGCCCAGTAGCGCGTGCGAGAGCACTGGAAGGGCAATGGTTACATCCGAGCGCAGGTAGACGCTGCTCGTCTGCACGCACTCGGCGCTGGTCTTGCCCCAGGTGTGAGCCTCCCCGGCGTTGCAGCTCGACAGCGCGCCGTTGTCGGCGACGTCGACACAGATCTGGAGATCGAGGTCGAAGCCGCGGGCCTCAAGCCCGAAGATCTGCGATAGGGTCGGCTCTCCCTGGAGAGTAAAGTTTTTCGGCACGCCACCGCCAACAATCCAGACAGCAGTCTGGCTCTCGCGCTGCGTGACGAGCTGGAGGGCTGCCATCTGGAGGACGTCGCGTTCGGGCTCGAGGCGAAACTTGAAGCTGTCCTCGATGATGGAGAGGAGCACGCTCTCGAGAAAGAGGCTGCCATCCTGCGGTGCGCCGCAGAAGATCGGCACGTCATGGCGAAAGCAAGTGGCCAGAAGCGACGGCGCGGGGACCTTGTGCTTATCCTCGTACTGCGAGAGAGCGCGCCCCAGCTCATGGTGGAGCTCGGCCGTCGTCATGGGCTTCTGGAATGCGGGTGACTTGAGGCACCCGCCGATGAACTGGTCGGTGCCGAGGAGGATGTCGTTTGAGATGGCGAGGTCGTAGATCCTTACCGTGTCTTCTTGCCGGTAGGCCAGGTCGGAGCCGTGCGGATCGATCTCGTGAACCTGGTAGCCAATCGAGCGATGGATGTCGTGGTAGAGGTTGGCGCCCGTCGTCGTCAGTGCGTGGACTAGCCCCTTCTCGATGAGGGGGATGATGCAGGAGTGGTGCAAGCCGGCGGGAGTCATGGCCCCGGAGAGAGTCAGAAAGATGGTGAAGCCCTCTTCCACGGACTTCTGCATGAGTCGGAAAGCTTCGCGCATGTTGCGCCCCGCAAACGCCGGAAATGCCTGGTGGAGCAGATCGGCCGTGGGCTCCTGGCCGGTGATGGGCGGAAGGGCCACCGCGCGGCGGTGGGGTTGCAAGGGGGGGCGGTGTTTCCTGGACATTTTCTATCCCTGGGCTTCAGGAGTGGATTTCTGCTCTGGGGGATCGCAGGCGAGGACTCTATCCTCCGTTTCAGGGAAAATCACCTGCATCTGATCGCTGCGACCTGCCTTTGATTACAGCGCGGGTGCTCGTTTGTGAAAATCCGTGGCGCCTTGATAGGGGTGACCCAGTGCGAGGAGCGTGGCCTCGTCGAAGGGCCGTCCCAGCAACTGTGTGGCGAATTTCGCGTCGCTCGCGGCGCTTTCGCTCGTGGCTGCGACTCCCTGCGCGCCCACATGGGCGCTGGCAAGTTCGGGGGAAATGAAGACGGACACTCGATTTTCCTCTGGACAAGGTTTCCTACCTGTGGGGTGTGATCGATGATGTCGAATGAGGCTCCCCCGTGCTCCTCAGCGTAGCAGGCGTAGCGTCGCCGTCTTCGCCGATTCGATCAAGCACTCGAGGGTCCCGCTCTCAAACGGGCTCTGCCAGACCTGGTAAATATCCAGCGCGTGGCGCTCCATGGGGCACAGATACCCGATCGACCCATTGGAGAGGTTCGTCGAGACGACAGGACGGCCGGGGTGAGCTTGGCGGAGGGCTAGCTGGAGATCCGAGTAGGCCTCGCTGGGCTGTGCAAGAATGATCGCGTCGCCCACGCGCCAGGCCCAGAGGGGAATACTGGCGCTCGCCCCTTCGCCCACAATGCGACGCACCCGGGCGTTGCGGAGGAGACGTTCCTTCTTCACGCGATCCTGCTCAATGTTCATCTGGCGCTCGATTTCCACCGAGGAGGGAAGGGGCTTGAGCTTGAAATCCACGTCCACCTGGACAACCTCGAGGACTGTCGAGCGGATATCGGGGACGCGCTTCCATGTGCCTAGCGGGGCTCCGGATTCGACCACGCCGGCATACTCGAGTCGCGACCGTGGCGGAAGCATGGCCGCCAGCGTTGACAGCGCCGAGTAGCCGAGGATGGTACCGTTTCGGTCGGCCACTTCGGGATCGTTGGCGTAGGTGTCGCGTGGGGCGAGCTCACCCGAGTTTCCCTGGAGGAAGAGGCAGGGCGCGGCCTCTGTTGCGAGCTCGACCACCGAGCGCATGGCGCTCACGTAGTCGGGCGAGAGCACCTTGCAATCCCAGGCGACGATCGTCGGATGGCAGGCGTAGTTCACAACCGTGGCGAGGACTTTCCCCGATGTGTCGGTCACCCGACCCACCAGGAGCGTGTCGTCCGCAGGTCGTGAAGGGTTATAACCCGTCACGATGCGCTCTCGGTGAGGGTCGGGAAGGTCACGGTTTGTGGCCAGATCGCAGCAGCCGTAACGCCACTCCAGGGTCGCCGGAACGGCGCCTGCCACGGCTTTCCGCGCAGCCGAAATCAACACGTCGCGGACTTTCGTCAGATAGGCGTCGATGAGGTGTCCACCGGGTTTTTCGCGGTCTTCGCGGCAGATTGAAGGGCCGGCGTGAGTGTGCGAGAGGTTTACGATGACTCGGGAGGAGTCCCTGGCAAGCTCCCGTACAAGCGGGAGCCGTACGAATTCCTCGTCCTCCTTCGTGCGCCACCAGCCCAGATCAAGCGCTGCGAGAAGCAAGGGCGGGTCTTCCTTCCGCGCCTGGATGGAGAGCACCGTCGCCGTGAAGGGGCGGTGGATGGTCTCAGCCACGTCATGTTTCGCGGCGCCCCAGTTCCGGGAGAAGATCCCGACCGGCGGCGTGATATCCTCACGTGCCACGCCGATGAGGCCCGCGAATCCGGGCTGTGTGACGGGCGGCGGGATGGTCTCCGCGCGGACACTTCCAGCGAGAGAGATGAGGAAAGCCGGGCCCACAACACCCTTCCGAATCCGGTTGAGCTTCATGCTGGGATATTCAACACCCGGTATCTGTCAAGACAATGAATTTTCTGACCCAATCCAGTTGAGCTTCAGAAGCCTTTCGAGTACGCCTTCACACCTTCGTTTCCACTTGTCCCGTGACTTGCGTGATTCGTCCCGGGAGAGTATCCCCCGTCTTTGTTGAGGAAGGTCTTGGCGTCGGTTACACTTCCCATTTTGGGCTCCGGGTTTCCAAGATGACCGCTGTCCATGATCTACAGGGAGATCCCCGAATATGCGTGTTCTGACCCCAATTAGCTTTCTTGTAACCAACGCTGTGGTCTGCCTCGCACTGGGACTCACGCCAGGTGCAGACGCACCGGCCAAACCCGAAGGCCCCCCGGTCCGAAAGGCCCACGGCGTCGAGAAGCGCGTCCCCTGGACAACTTCGCGCGTTATGGGCACGCCCGATCCGCCCTCTCCCTACCGGGTCGAGCTGGCCTTCCCAAAGCTTCGCTTTCAGGAGCCGCTTGAGATCGTCACCTCGCCGGCAGGCGACCGTTTTTTCGTACTCGAGCGTTACGGCAAGATCTACAGTTTCGCCGCCGACCCCGTGACCGAGAAGGCCGATCTCCTGATGGATCTGGGAAAGACGGCGTACGGTTTTGCCCTGCACCCGCGCTTCAAGGAGAACGGCTATCTCTATGTCGTCTATGTCCTCGATCCGGTGGCGGTCCTTCCCCTCGGCTCACGGATTGCCCGCTTCCAGGTCGACCCCGCGAACCCCCTGCGCTGTGATCTGGCTACCGAGAAGATCATCTTTGAGTGGCCCAGCGGCGGACACAACGGGGGCTGTCTGCGCTTCGGGCCGGACGGCTATCTCTACCTCTCCGCGGGCGATGGAAGCGGCTTCGGCGACGAGTTGGGCACTGGACAGGACCTGAGCGACGTACTGGGCTCGATCCTTCGCCTCGATGTCGACCGGTCCGAGGCAGGCCGCGCCTACGGCATCCCCCGCGACAATCCCTTCGTCGGCGTCGCTGGGGCACGACCGGAGATTTGGGCCTATGGCCTGCGACAAGCCTGGAGGATCAACTTCGACCGCGTCACCGGCGAGCTCTGGGCGGGCGAGATCGGTCAGGACCTCTGGGAGACGGTACATGTGATCCAGAAGGGCGGGAACTACGGCTGGAGCGTACAGGAGGGGAGTCACCCATTCCACCCGACACGCAAGCTCGGCCCGACGCCGATCCTTCCACCTCTTGTCGAGCACCCGCACACAGATTTCCGCTCCATCACGGGTGGCTTTGTTTACCGCGGCCACAGGCTCGCGGACCTCCAGGGAGCCTACATTTACGGCGATTTTGACACCGGGCGAGTGTGGGCGCTCCGCCGTCAGGGCGGCAAAGTGACCTGGCACAAAGAGCTTGCCGACACGGCTCTCCGGATCGTTGCCTTCGCCGAGGACCGGGAGGGCGAGCTCTACCTTCTCGACTTTGTCGGTGGTATTTACCGTATAGTGCTCAACCAGCGCCCGGCGCAGCTCACGGAGTTTCCCCGCAAACTGAGCGAGACGGGCCTCTTCGCCTCTGCCAGCAAGAACTTGCCCGCGCCGGGGCTGATCCCCTACTCGGTCAACTCAGCGCTTTGGTCCGACGGGGCCTTCAAGGAACGCTTTATCGCCCTCCCCGGTGAGTCGCAGATCGGATTTGATGCCGTCACTTACCCGCAGCCCGCGCCTGGCGCTCCGTTCGGCTGGCGTTTTCCCAGCGGCACCGTGTTTGTGAAGACCTTCTCACTCGAGATGGAGGGCGGCAACCCCGCCAGCCGCCGCCTCATCGAAACGCGGCTGCTTCATTCCGAGGAAGTCACCGGCACGGAGGAGTTCGGCAACCAGAACTGGCTAGGATACTCTTACATCTGGAACGACGAGCAGACCGACGCCGTGCTGGTGGAGGCGCCGGGCCTGGATCGCGAATACGCCATCAAGGACTCCCGGGCCGAGGGTGGCCAGCGGCGGCAGAAATGGCACTTCCCAAGCCGCGCCGAGTGCACCCTCTGCCACACCATGTCGGCCAAGTTCATCCTCGGTGTCAACACTCCGCAGATGAACCGCGACCACAACTATGGCGGGGTCGTCGCCAATCAGCTTCGTACTCTCGAGCACCTGGGAGTCTTCACGAAACCTTTGCCCGCGCCACCCGAGGAACTCAAACGGCTGGTGGACCACGAGGATGAGAGCGAGGCGCTCGACTTGCGAGCCCGATCTTACCTCCACTCAAACTGCTCCCACTGCCACCGCAAGTGGGGCGGAGGCAATTCGGGCTTCCAGCTTCTCGCGGCGCTTCCGCTCACCGAGACCGGTACGCTTGAGGCACCGCCGATGCACGGAGACTTCGGCATTGCCGGGGCGCGGATTGTTGTCCCCGGCGCTCCGGAGCGCTCGGTACTCCACCATCGCATGACTCTCCTGGGTCTCGGGCGCATGCCGCACGTGGCCTCCAGCGTCGTCGACGAGGTCGGTGTCCGGCTCATCGATCGATGGATCAAACAGCTGCCCAAGGCGAAAGGCTCGGACTGAGCCCTTCCTCAACCCCGGAGTCCTGGAGTTTCTACGTGCCCCATTTTCTTGCTCGGGTGCTTTTTGGTGCCGGCTGTCTCGTCGCCGTCGGCCTCTCTTCTTGCGCGCTCACCGAACCGGATGTTCGCTGCGCGGTTCGTTTGGAGCTCACCGACGCGGAGAGCGGCAAGACGCTGGCGGGCCTGGTGCGCGTCCTCGATTCTCAGGGAGACCTGATTCCACTGGAGGGGCTTCTGAGCCGGGGCGAAGGTCTTGAAGAAAAACACAAGGCGCGGCGATGGTGGGTACTTCCCGGGAGCACCACGGTGGATTTGCCCCGAAAGCGCCTCGTGATCGAGGCGCTGCGCGGGATAGACACGCGACTGGAACGGGTGGAGCTGGACCTCGCGGGGAGGAGCACCGCGGAAACCCGCATCGCCTTGCGGCGTTTCCACAACGCCGGGGCGAACGAGTGGCGAAGTGCCAACACCCATCTCCATCTCCAGAAGCTGTCCCGTGACGAGGCGGACCGGTACCTCTGCGAGGTTGCCGCGGCCGACGGCCTCGACGTGCTCTTTGTCTCCCACCTCGAGCGGGTGGAGGCCGACCGCGAATACATCACGAACCGATATACTGCCCTTGATCTCAAGGCCCTCTCCGAGAAGTCAGGCGTCCTCTTTGGAAATGGTGAGGAGCACCGGCACAATTTCCTCAATCCCGGGGAGGAGCCGGGGAAGTCCTTCGAGGGCGAGGGGTACGGCCACGTCATGTTCCTCAACATCCTGAAACTGATTCAGCCCGTGAGCATCGGCAGGGGCATCACAGGGACGGGGACTGACGGCGTCCCCCTGCAGCGCGGGATTGACGAGGCGAGGAAGGACGGCGCTACAGTCCTGTGGTGCCACAACACGTTTGGTCTCGAGGATATCCCGAACTGGGTCACGGGTCGCCCCCACGCGCAGAACATCTTTGATGGCGATGCCCCGACCGACGGTAACTACAAGGGTCGCTACAAGGACACGTTCTATCGGTATCTGAACGTGGGGCTTCGCGTCCCGTTCTCGACTGGCACCGACTGGTTCATCTATGATTTTTCCCGCGTCTACGCGCAGGTCCCTTCGCTGAAGACCCCACGCGACTGGCTCTCGGCGCTCGAGAAGGGCCGCACGTACATCACCAATGGGCCCTTTCTTCATCTGACGGCGGACGGTCTCACCCCGGGCGATACCCTGCGGCTCGCGGAGCCGGGGCGGGTTCAAATCCGGGGCCAGGCGCTCGGCCGCGTGGATTTTCGCCGCGTCGAGCTCGTGCGTAACGGCGAGGTTGTGCAGTCGGCAGATAGTCGCCCCGCCGGGGATCATTTCGCCTCCGAGCTGCTCTTCGATCTTGACGTCGTGACCCCCTGCTGGCTGGCACTTCGGATCCCGCCGGCTGTCCAGGGGTCCCCCGAGAATGAGCTGGGCGGTCCGCTCTTCGCTCACACAAGCCCGGTCTACATTGAGGTCCAGGGGCGCCACGTCTTCCAGGCCGAGGTCGCGCGAGAGCTCCTCGCAGACGTTCAGCGTGCCCGCGAGGTCATCCTCAAGTCTGCCGATTTCGCCGACGAGCACGAGAAGGAGCACGTCCTGGCCGTCTACGAGCAGGCCATCACGGTTCTCGAAAGAATGTTGAACCCGTGACTTGCCGTGCAGAGAGGGACTCCCCTCGGCAATCAGTTCGATGGGCTGCAGCAAGGCCGACTACGAGTAGCAACGCCGCAGGCCGCGTCCCAGTCGCGGCAGCAGCTCAAGTTCCGTCATCCCGAGCTGTTGTGAGAAGGCCTCGCCGCTGATTGCGTCGTTTCCTTGCTTTCCGATGAGAACAACCTCGTCACCCACCGCGGCGCTGTCGATGCCGGTGAGGTCGAGCAGAAGATGCTCCATTGCGGCGAGTCCGATGACTCTTGCACGCCGCCCGAGGACGAGAACCTCCGCGCCACCCATGCTGCGAGGAAGCCCCGAGGCGAACCCGATCGCTGCAATACCCACACGCGCACCGGACGGCGCCTCCTCAACGCTCGGTCCGTAACCGTAACGTCGGCCTTCCACCAGGCGCTTGATCTGTAGCAGGCGCGACTTGACGGCCTTGAAAACCGGGCGGACGTCAGTGCGGTCGCGCCAGGGCGACTCGAGGAGGCCATAGAGAAGGCGGCCCGGATTCACGGCGTTCGATCGCAAGCCAGGGTAGCCGAGCAGAATGCGGCTGCTGGCGATCATGTATTCGAGCCCGCTGAAGCCAAGCCTTTCGGCGCAGCGCTGCGCGTCTGTGAAACGGTTCGCCTGAATGGAAACCGCGGCCGGGTCGTCAACGGCGCCCACGTGGGTATAGAGGCCTTTCAGTTGGATCCTGGGCAAGCCTTGAATTGTCCGCAGCACCGGCTCCATTTCGTCCTCCCGAAAGCCCAGCCGCCCAAAACCGCAATCCACCTTGACCAGGATGGCCAACGGCCGGTCGACCTTCGCCAGTGCGCCGAGGCATTCCGGCGAATAGACCGTCAACACAATTTCATGGGTCGCAAGCTCGGCGATCTGCTCGGGTACATAAGAGCCGTACAGGAGGATAGTGGCATCGGTCGAACACCGTCGCACCTCGATCGCCTCGTCGAAATCTCCGGCGGCGAAGGCGTGGATCTTCGAGTCCCTGAGAGCCTCCACCACGGCGGGGATGCCGACGCCATAGGCATCGCCCTTGACGACGGCATACAAGGTTGTGTTGTCCCCGGCGATCTGTCGCAGGAGTTGGGCATTGTGGCGCAAGGCGGAAAGATCAATTTCAATCCACGCCGGTCGCTGAACGCTCATGACACACCCGAGGTATCGGAGGTCTTGGGCGGGGTAAAGCCGGCAATGAGCTCACCCATGGCGCGGAAAAAGAATGCCAGATGCGCCCTTGAATTTGTCACGGACCGCGCCGCACGAAGGTTCAAGGTGGCTCCGGTGTCGAGCGTGCCGTCTGGCTGAATCACGACGCCATGAAGCGCTCTTGCATATTCGGGGGTGATCTTGCGATCGGCGACGTCCGCCAGTACAAGCTCTGCCGGGCGGTCGAATGGATGACCGTAACCACCGGCGCCGGGAAGGACCTGGAAGAAGACGTCTCCTTCCTCGACGGTATAGGCTTCCATCGGGAGGACTGGAAGTAGCCGGAGTTTCCCACCCTTCCTCTTGAGCACGTTCAAGTTTGGAGTGCCGAGATTACCCTCGAGGCCAGCGGGCGGCAGTTGCTCCCGGCGGTCCGACCGGAAAGTCATCACGCTCTCGGGCGCGAGGAAACGGTATTGCCGGAGGATCCCCAGCCCCCCTCGATGCTCTCCAGGCCCACCCGAGTCGGGAACGAAGCTGTATCGCTCGACCAGAAGCGGGTTCTCGGCTTCAATCAGCTCCACGGGCTGATTGGATTGATTTGCGGCGAGATTGGACGCGCCGTCGATGCCGTCGAGCGTGGGTCGTCCACCCCACGCGCCCATCACAGTCTCGTTGAAGACGTAGACCTGATCCCGCCATTGCCCGCCGACTGAAAAGTTGATCGCTCCGCCTTCGTTGCCCGCGGGGATGCGATCTGGGATCGCTTGCCTGAGAGCCCCGAGCACTGTGTCGAAAACGCGAAATCCGACAATGCCGCGGGCGTTGGCGGCAGCGGGCGGCTTTGGATTGACGATCGTTCCCCTGGGCGCGAACACGTTGATCGGAGCCGTGTAGCCCTCGGTATTGGGAATTTCGTGGCCGGCGAGGCATCGGAATGCGAGATAACTGGCGGAGGCAAGGAAGGGCCCCGGTGCATTGATCGCGGCCTTTACCTGAGGTGAGGTTCCGGTCCAGTCGAGCGCAACAGAGTCACCCTTCACGGTAACCGCCACATGAAAACGGACGGGTTTCGGGTCCTCACCCAGTCCGTCGATGAAGTCCTCGTGTTCGTAGCAGCCGTCCGGGATCGAGGCGATCACACGCCGCATCGCCACCTCCGCGTTCTCGTGCAACGCAAGGCAGTAATCGTAAAAATCGTTGGCACCATGGCGCTGAAGCAGTTCGAGGAGTCCCTGCTCGCCGCGCGTCACCCCTGCCATTTGCGCGCGAAGATCCCCGATTACCTGTCGCGGGATGCGGACATTGGCCGCGATCATGTCCAGAAGCGTCTGGTTCAGCTTGCCCTCGTCGGAAAGCTTCAGAAACGGGATGCAGATTCCTTCCTGATAGATCTCCGTGGCGTGGACTGCCATCGATCCCGGGGCGATACCGCCGAGGTCGGCGTGATGAACCAACGCTGTTGCGTAGCCCTCGATCGAGCCGCGAAGGAAGACCGGCTTGATCAGGTAGATGTCCGGCAGGTGCATGCCGCCGCTGCCGTACGGATCGTTGAAAATGAAGATGTCGCCTGGCCGCATGTTCCCGCCGGCCTTCGCGATCGTGCTGCGCATGGCGGTGGGGAAGGATCCGAGGTGGAGGGCGGTGGTCAGTCCTTGCGCCACGAAGCGGCCGTCCCGATCGCAGACCGCCGTGGAATAGTCCATGGAATCCCGCACAACGGGTGAATATGCGCTTCGCATCAGCACGAGGGCGATCTGATCCGCGATTGAATCGAGCGCATTCTTGACGACTTCGAGAGTGATCGGGTCACGCGCTGCCATCTTGGCCCTCCATTCGATCCAGAACAATATTCACATCGGCGTCGACCCTTGCCCGCCAGCCAGGGGGAATCAGCGTCGTTGCGTCATACTCCTCGACAACCAGCGGTCCGGACAGGACTCCCGCCGATCGCAATGCCCCCCGCCCGAGAACGGGTGCCTGCCGAAGGCCGTGGTCCCGGCCGAAATAGAGCTCGCGGGTAGGGGAAGAGGGGTACGCCGATTCGTGGCGCAGCGAGATCCTCGGCATTTCCGCGATCGGAGCTGGCTCCTGAGCGACAACCCTGACGCTCACGAGGACGACCGGTTCACCAGCCGCCGAATGGCCGTAGGTCCGGTTGTGCTCCTCGTGGAAGGCTCGCGCCAGCTCATCGAGGCTGAAGGCTCCGGATGGGGCCGGTGTGACGTTGATGGTGAGCTCGTACGCCTGGCCGGCGTACCGCAGGTCGGCCATGTAGCGCACGGTGATCAACTTCCGGCTGCAACCATCGGCCAACAGTTGTTGGATCGCCTTGTCAGCGAGGTCCGTGAGCCAGCTCTTGAGTTGATGCTCTGAAATCTTTGCCAGCCGCTCGAAGATGGTCCGCGCCAGCTCTCGCTCGGTCGGAGCGACCAGCAATCCGCACGCGCTGAATACGCCGGGAAGTGGCGGCACAACGATCCGCCGGACCTGCAGACTCTCCGCGATTTGCGGTGCCATCAAGGCGCCGTTCCCGCCGAATGCCACCAGGGCAAAGTCGCGAGGGTCCCGCCCGCGATACGTCGTCACGGCCTTGACCGCTCGGGTCATGACTGCGGCGGCGACTAGATAAATTCCGTGCGCGGCAGCCAGGACATCGGTTTTCAACGGTTGGGCGATCTGCTCCGAAATCACCTGTTCAGCCAGGCGTCGATCGACGGGCACCGTTCCTCCGGCAATACCGACATCGCTGATGTAGCCGAGGATCACCATCGCATCGGTCAAGGTCGCCACCTTGCCGCCCCGCCCGTAGCAGGCCGGGCCCGGCGCGGCGCCGGCGCTCTCGGGGCCGACCCTGAGGCGCCCCGTGGTGTCGATCCTTGCGAGGCTGCCGCCTCCGGCTCCGATCTCGGAGACATCGATCACCGGCAATCTCAGCGCGTGACCGCGGCCCTTGACCAGCTGACTACTGACGTTGATGCCGGAACCGACCTCATACTCACTGGTCTTGATCACGTGGCCGTTCTCGATGAGCGATGCCTTGGCCGTCGTGCCACCCATATCGATGGTGATGGCGTTCGACGGGGTCAGTCTTCTCGTGATCATCGCGCCGCCCACGACTCCGGCTGCCGGTCCGGACTCGACAATGGTCGCTGGAATTCGAAGGACAGCCTCCACGCCGAGAACGCCGCCATTGGACTGCATGATACGCAAGGGCGCCGTGACTCCAAGCTCGCTCAGTACTCCGACAATGCGCAGGAGATACGCCCGCACGACCGGCGCAACATAGGCGTTGAGCACCGTGGTGCTGGTTCTTTCGTATTCTCGAATCTCCGGCAGAATCCGGTGGGACGAGGTGATGTACACCTTGTCCCCGAGGATCCGCTCTGCTTCCTCCTGCGCACGCTGCTCGTGGATCCCATTCGCATAGGCATGAAGAAAGCAGATGGCCAGCGCATCGACGCTCTGAGCGGCCACCTCCTGGAGGGTGGCCCGGAGTCTGACCATGTCGAGCGGAGTGATCACGGCGCCGTCGGCCGAAAGGCGCTCGCGCGCCTCGTGGCGACGACGTCGCGGGACAAGCGGAGAAGGCTTTTCGTAATTGAAGTTGTAGAGCTCCGGGACGCGCATGCGGCGGAGTTCCAGAACATCGGCGAAGCCCTCGGTTGTCAGCAAGGCCGTCGTGGCGCCGCGTCCTTCGATGATCGCGTTGGTCGCGATGGTTGTTCCATGAACAACCAAACCAATCTCCGACGGCAAAATCCTGGCCCGGGCAAAAAGCCGCTCGAGGCCCTCCTGGATCGCCCGGCTGTAGTCGTCGGGCGTCGAGAGAATCTTTTCCTGATCGAGGAATTGGGCTCCGTCGGCGACCACGATGTCGGTGAATGTTCCGCCGATGTCGACGGCCACGCTCAAATTGCGGCTTGTCATTTCTCGAGTCGGGTGAAAAGAAGTTGTGACAGCGTTCCAAGCAAGTGGATTGGATCTCCTGGGACCTTGGCTCACCGGCTGGCGGTCCAAGGCATGTTGCTCATTTCTGCGGGGCGGGGAGGGCTTTCAAGTTCTGCTCCCGAGCCCCCGGTGGATTGACCTTCCTTGACTGAACGGGTGTCGGCGATCTTACACACGCTCGCCCCCCAGGGGCAAGTCGATGTGGAATGAGGCTCCTTGATCGGCCGATTCGACCCAGATCTTGCCGCGATGCGCCTCGATGAGGTTGCGGCAGATCGCCAGCCCCATGCCCGTGCCTCCTTGTTTGGTCGTCCAGAGAGGCTGGAAGATCTGCTCCCTGATCTCCGCCGGGATTCCCGGGCCGGTGTCGCCGAAAATGATTCGTGTGCCGCCCGGGAGAGCCCGGGTCTCGATGGTCAAGGTCCCCCCGTGAGCCATGACTTCGCTGGCGTTGCGAGCGAGGTTGACGAAAACCCGGGCCATCTGGATGGGGTCGACGTGGATCCTGCCAATGGAAGGATCGTACTTGCGTGAAACTTGCACCCTTTCGGCGACGGCCGACTCCTCGAGAGCATCATCGATCACCTTGTGGAGATCGCATTCCTCCAGATTCAGGTCCGAGTAGCGTGCGAACTCCAGCAGTGAGGAGATGTCTCGGAACATCTTGTCGATGTTGCGGTCGAGCTTTTCGATGTGGCGCTTCACGCGCGCTCCTACGGCCAGGTCTTCCGGCGGAGTATGTTCCCACTGGCGCCGCAAGGCATCCACGGAGGTTCGCAAGACGCCGATCGGGTTCTTGAGCTCGTGATTCACCGCCACGGCGACCGTCCCGAGCGCGGCCAGGCGTTCGTGACGTCGCAGCTTTCCGAGAAGGTCCTCGCTGTAAGATTCGAGCATGATGGCCAGCTCGCAGTCGAGGATCTTGTCGAGAGCCAGGCGCATTGCGAGGGTCTCATCGAACGAACCCCCGCCCGTCTGCGCAAGGCGGCTCAGAAACTGCCGGATCACGCTCATGGCGGTGATCATGTACCGCTGGGGCAGGCCAACCTGGACGTGAATCCTTCCAATGCGGGACCGCAGCGTGGCGTAAGTGGCATCGAATGGACCTGTGCAGAGCTTCACCGCCCACTGCTTCAGAGTCTGGCGGAGGCGATCCACTTGCTGTTGGTCCTTGAAGATCCTCTTCGCCTCAGGATGCTTGGAGAGTGAGCTGTAGAAGACATCCGCAAGCTCTTCAAGCCTCGGCTCGAGCTTGACGCGAAGACGATTGAGCTCTGCCGAGTCGGCCGAATCGAACCCGACGTAGTCTTTGATGGCCTCAAAAACTTCGGCGTTCACTTGATCGGTTCCTGGGCTTCCGGCATGCTGTTTTCCGTTGAGACGAACTTATGCAAGCTAACGAGGGCGAAGGTACTCAGCGGCTGAGCGGCTCCGGTCGTTCGCCTTGCGTCTTGATTGTAGATGACAATCGGGACTTCGCCGAGAACATTGCCGAGGTTGTGGAGCAACTTGGCTTCGAAGTGGATGCCGTCTCGCGCGGGCAGGAGGCCTTTGCCAGGATCCAGGCCAGGAGTTATCAGGTGGCTGTGGTCGATATTCAGCTCCCGGACGTGTCCGGGACCCGGGTCATCGCTCGAATCAAGGAGGAGCAGCCCGATTGCGCCTGCATTGTCTTCACGGGGAATGCCACCCTCCGCAATGCCGTCGACGCGCTCAACCATGGCGCCTTCGCCTATCTGGCCAAGGGGGGGGAGGTCGATGAGTTCCGTGCCGTGCTGCGCAACGCGATCAAGGCAAACTCGAACTCCGTCCAACTCCGCCAAATTCGGGAGATCAATGCTGCTGTCCTGAGCAACTTCCCGGGGCGAATGTTGATCCTCGATGCAGAGGGACACGTCGTTCTCGCCAACATGGAACAAGACGCCCCCGAAGAGACGCGTGGCCCAGCTTGTGTTCTTGAGAGTTGGTCGGGTCGACAGATCGAGGAGGTCCTTGGGCGCGATTCGCTATTCTGTGATCTGGTCATCGAGCATTCCAGAGACATGATCAGCGCCACCAAGCCCAGGGTGCTCTCTCGCCAGAGCGTGTCGGGTCCTGACGGAGAGTCAACGTATTTTGATATCCGCTTCGTGCCGCTTTTCCACTCCCTGGCTCGACTCCTCGTCCTCGTGGAAGACGTGACGCAGGAGGTGCGAATGGAGGGCGAGATGGAGAAAAAAAGCCGCCTTGCTGCTGTTGGCGAGCTTGCCGCGACGATCGCTCATGAGGTTCGAAACTCGCTGAGCGGTATTAGCGGCGCGATCCAGATCCTGAAGAAAAGGCTGCCCTCGACCGACACGGGCCGCGAGATCTGTGACAAGGTGATGCATCAGGTGGACCGCCTCAACAACACGATCGAGGATCTCCTGGTGCTTTCCAGGCCCATGGCGCCGAAGCTTACCGAAGTGCTCCTGAGCGATTTCCTCGACTCCGCCGTGAGCTTCCTGAGGGATGACCCGAATTTCAAGAGTATCTTGATTCAAGTTGAAAATAAGGGGGGCGACCCGATCTCGATGATCGACCCCTTTCTGCTCAGACAAGCCTTCATCAACGTCCTGATCAATGCAGGCCATGCGATGGGCGGGCGAGGCGTGATCCAGATTCTGACGTTCTCAAATGAAAAGGAGAGTCGGATTGTGATCGTGGACTCCGGTCCCGGTTTCCCGCCCAACGCCTCGCGCCTGTTCGAGCCATTTTATACCACGAAACCTGGTGGGAGTGGACTGGGCCTGCCGATCACGGCGAAAATTCTCGAGGTCCATCAGGGGAAAGTCCTGCTCCGGAACCACGAGCGTGGCGGCGGGGAGGTGACTTTCGTCATTCCGAATTCGCGTCTGACGAAGCGACGGGGTCCAGGGTCTTGAGGTTGAACTTCTCAATCCTGTAACGGATCTGGTCCCGGTTGAGCCCGAGGAGGCGTCCCGCTCGGGTCTGGTTGCCGTGCGAGAGCTTCAGGGCCTGGACGACGAGGTCTCGCTCGAGGGCTTCGATACGCACACCCTTGGCAGTTAGCTTCAACACCTGGCCCTCTGCAGCGGTGTGGTTGACCTCGTCGAGAAGCTCGAGGGGCAGGTCTTCCTGACCCAGGATGTCGCAGCTCGTGAGAATCATGACTCGCTCAATGGTGTTCCGAAGTTCCCGGACGTTCCCCGGCCAGTGGTACTCCATGAGCCTCTTCATGAGGGCTGGGGCGACGCCCTTGACGTTCTTCTTGAATTCCTTGTTGTACTCGCCAATGAAGTAATCCACCAAGAGTGGCACGTCATCAATGCGGTCACGAAGAGGTGGAAGGACGATCGGAATGACCTTCAGACGGAAATAGAGGTCTTCCCGGAACTGGCCCTTCTCGACGAGTTTCTTCAGGTCGCGGTTTGTGGCGGCGATCACTCGAGCGTCGACAACGTTGTCCTTTTGACCGCCGACCCTCCGGAAGGTCTTGTCCTCGAGGAATCTGAGCAGCTTCGACTGGAGATAGAGTGACATGTCACCGATTTCGTCGAGGAAGATCGAGCCGCCATTCGCCACCTCGAAGAGGCCTTTTTTCTGGGTCTTGGCGTCGGTAAAGGAACCCTTTTCATGCCCGAACAGCTCGGATTCCAGGAGAGTCTCCGGGAGGGCCGTGCAGGTGATATTCATGTAAGGCCCCGAAGCGCGAGGGCCACCATAGTGGATCGCCTTGGCGAGCACGTCCTTGCCAGTGCCGCTTTCGCCTTGAATCAGGATCGTCGCGTCCCCGAGGGGCAGAACCCGTTCAACGAGCTTGAAGATCGCTTGCATGGACTCCGACTTGCCAATCACTCTCCCGAAGCCGAAACGGGCGATCTGCTCCTGACGGAGATGCTGGATCTCCTTGCGCAGGCGGCCGGTCTCAAGCACTCGCTCCACTCTGAGTGCGATGTCCTCGGTGCGAAAAGGCTTGGCAACGTAATCGTTCGCGCCGGCCCTCATGGCCTGAACCGCGTGTTCAACGGATGAGTGAGATGTGATCATGACGACCGGCAGCTCCTTGTCTCGTTCTCTCAGCTTCGTGAGCAGCTCGAGTCCATTCAGATCGGGGAGCTTGAAGTCGAGGAGAACGGCGTCGAAGGGTTCGCTCTCCAGTGCCTCCAGAGCCGACTTTCCATCCTCGGCAAGCGTGACCTTGTAGCCTTCCTGACCGAGCGCCTCCTTGAGCGACCAGCGAATCAGTTTTTCGTCGTCGACGACCAAGATGCTTCCGCGTTGAATCGGCTTCCCTTCCATGGTGCCACTTCCCAAATGAGTTGTACGTGCTTCCAATGTATGCCCCGACCACGAAAAATTACACACCAGCGTGTTTTTTTTCCGTTTTCTGGGCTGGTTTGCGTGCCGGTTTCAGTAGAAAAAGCCTTATTGGCGAGGCCTCTTGGGCTGGCGCGAAAGGACCAAGTGCAAAGGGTAGGCCACAGCAGAGGCCATAATCCTTGGGGCCATGACTGGGACATCCTGGCCAAGGCTCACCCCACCATCTGCGCCGGGGGCGCCCGGCGCTCATCGAGCAGCATAATCGTTACGAGATCGCTGTAGCTTGCCCAATTCGGCGATCGATCAGAGCTTCGGGAACGGAAGAAAGACCAACACCACGGGGCTACTTTCCGGAGCCGGGCTTCTTGTTGCGTCTGCGGCCGCCGCGGTGCCGGCGTCGCCTGCCCTGACCAGAAGGTAGAGCCTTCTTGCTGGCTTCTTCGGAGCCTTCGGCGCTCTCGAGTTGGGGAACCTCGGTTTCTTGACCCTCGGGGGCCAAGTCGACAGGAGGCTCCTCGGCAAGCGGCTCGCCCGAATCTGGGTCCACGACGCGGTATCGTGGCTCGGGGAGCGGGGGTGGAGGAGCGTGCCTTCGCCACTCGGCCATGAAGTCAGTCGGCTTCCCCTGAGCGAGCAGCACAATTTCGAGGAAGTCCAGAGCCTCGGCGAGATATGGCTTCTTGTGGAGGCCCGAGACGAGCTGTTTCCGCTCCAGGCTTTGCATGAGCTTCCGCAAGCTAATCAGGATCTGCGTGGTGCGCTCCACATCACGCCGGGAGATCCTCAAGGTTTTCGAGATCTCTCGCCAGCTGGCGCTCAGGCAACTCCAGACATCGGTGGGGTTGTTCCTGGTGCCGAACCATGTGTCCTGCGAACGAAAAAGCAACGTGTGGAGCTGGACGCTGAGAAGGAGTGAATTGGTAAACGTCGCGCCGCGATCGACAAGACGGTCCAGCGCATGCATTCTTGACCAAAAGGGATGTTGGTCGCCGTATTCGCGAAGTTGTGCGGCAAGAGATGGCACGAGGCAGTCAAGGAGTTGAGTCTCGAAAAGAAGCTTGTAGTAGGGCTCCGCGGCGCCGCCGCGGAGGTCCCTAAGGTTTTCTTCCAGCAGCCGGGCGGTGTTGGCTTGACGGATCTGGGCAGTATTTTCCCGGATGGCTTGAAGCGTTCTTTTTTCAATATGAAACCCTGTTCTTGACGCATGGCGAAGCACGCGGATCATGCGGACGGGGTCTTCTAGGAAGCTTTGAGCAGGCTCGCTGATCGTGCGTACAGTTCGCTCGTGCAGGTCTCTAACGCCGCCCACGTAGTCGATGACAGAGAACGACTCGATGTCGTAAAAGAGCCCGTTGATCGTCAGATCGCGACGGAGCGCATCCTCTTGCGGCGATCCGTATTCGTTGTCGCTCAGCATTGTCCCCTTCGGGGTCTTGACCAGCGTATGAGAGCCCCGGCGAAAGGTTGAGACCTCCACGATCTTTCCCGACGGGAAGTAAATGTGAGCGATGCGGAAGCGCCGACCGATGATTCTGCAGTTCTTGAAGATCTTCTTCAAACGGGACGGGCGAGCGTCGGTGGCGATATCGAAATCTTTGGGTCGTCGCTGGAGGAACAGATCGCGAACGCTTCCGCCGACAAGATAGGCGAGGCACCCGAACGACGAGAGGCGATAGAGCACTCTCAGCGCGTGCTCGTCGATATCCTTGCGGGAGATCGGATGTTGGGCCCGGGTCAGGATGAGGGGCTCCCGCATCTGGTCGTCCTGGAGGTGGCTCGTCGGGGTTGCACTCACGGTGAGCTCGTGAGTTGATAATTGTGGAGGAAGTCCGTTACTCTTAATGGGTTGCCATGTTATCCGGCGGTCTCCAGGAACACAACTGTGGACGTTTTCTCGTCACCGGCTTCGTACCAGGCTCCCGTCTTGCTCCTCTGCGTTTGGGCTGGGTCCCAAGGGAGCGGCCTGGATCAACCGCTCTTAACTTCTTTCCCCGCATGAACTCGCCGCAATCTTCAAAATGGACCCTTGACCCAACTATATCTTGTAGTACCTTACCCGAACCTGAGGGATATATAGTGGTGTGTAACCAAGGCGGGCCTCAAGGGAGAGCCCGAGTTTCGTTGAAGGTTTGTCCCTTCGGTTGGTGAACAGCCTGGTTTCCGAAATGGCATAGGGACTCCTGGGTGACGTGGAGCATGGTGCCCCATGGGGTGCTCTTGTCTCTGGATTTTTGTGTCCATCCCGGAAGCCTCTGGGGTGGAGCCCCTTGAGTCAAGCCTCTTTCGGCCGGGAAGCGATTCGAGAAGCGCTGCTCGGCGCTAGCAGCTTGCTAACGGCGTATCTGGTGGAGAGAGTGCAACAATTCCAGAAGGAGAAGCTTTGGATCTCGGGTTCAGGGTGAGCCTCTGGAGTTGTTCCTGCTTCCCGGCGGAGGTTGCTCGTCGGGACAGGGCTGGGAACTCAACAAGACCGCAATGGATTAGGATGTCGTGGGGTTGGGTTGGCTCTTTTGTTCATGAGCCAACCCCGATGGAAGCTTGGGCGAAAAGAATGCGAAAAGAGGAGGCGGGTAGATCGTTTCAGATCATTACCCGACGAAAACATTGGCAAAGGACATGATTGGAAGAGGCTTGGCATCCAATTTGGGGGGCAGTTGCGCGAATCGAGATGGTGAAGGGGCGGCTGGGCCGGGCCCCGCTGGCAATTGCCGGGATTTTCACCCCGCCGGACTGACGTTGGAGCGGCGGTTCACGTCGGATGCCCTTGGTAGAAGGATGAATCCCTACGACACGATTCAATGGGAAAAAAGATCCTCCTCAATACGCGGGTCTGATGGGACTGTTTTCTTTGAGATGGATGACGTCGAGCTCCCGTCGTCCTGGTCCACCGTGGCAGGGGACATCATGGCCTCGAAGTACATGCGCAAGGCAGGAGTACCGCTCCGCGATGAGTCGGGCAAAGCCGTCCACGATGCCGAGGGCCGGCCCGTGCTCACGGGCGAGCGAAGTGCTCGACAGGTGATCGGTCGCCTGGCGGGTTGTTGGCGCCATTGGGGCGAGAAGTACGGCTACTTCCGCACGCAAGAGGATGCTTCGGTATTCGAGGATGAGCTCGCCTACATGATGCTTCACCAGATGGCTGCGCCGAACTCGCCGCAGTGGTTCAAC
>SXIK01000148.1 GCA_005772855.1 Planctomycetia bacterium
CGCCACCGGAGCGACCGCCGCCGCCGCCACCGCCACCGCCACCCGTCTTGGGACGAGCTTCGTTGACAGTAACGTTGCGGCCACCGATCTCCTTGCCATTCAAGGCCTCGATCGCCGCACGGGCTTCGGAATCGTTGTCCATCTCCACGAAGCCGAAGCCTCGGGGACGGCCGGTCTCCCGGTCCGAGACGATGCTTACGCGGGACACGGTCCCGTAAGCCTCGAACTCCGCCTGGAGCTCCGACTCGGTCATGTTGAAGGATAGGTTGCCGACGTAAATGTTCATGAGGTTAAAACCTCCCTAACAGGGCGGAGTGGAAGCTCAGCAAGGCCCAAACCTCTGGCGCCAAATTGAACGGTTCAGCAACAGAGTAGCTGCACACAATGCCCTGGGAGGAAGGCGACAACGCAAGGCGGCCAATGCCCACAGGGCAAGCCGCCTCGCTTGGATCGCGAGGTCCACCAGAGAGAAGAGGCAGGCGGGTCGTAACGATTTCCTATCCGCAGGTCTGAGAACGAACCTCCTCAACCCACGCAGGAAAAGGATTTCGTTCGCGTAACAGCAAGTATTATAGTCGGTGAAGTTTGGGATGGGAAGGCCTTGCGACCAAAGATTTTTGAAAATGCTGTTTCGAACTCCGGGGTCCCCTCCCGCGCCATGTTCCCAATTCCTCGCTGAGGGGGGGGAATTTCTACCCGTCGACCGGGCGCCTCCGGTCCCGAATTGCTGTTGAGCGTTGGTCGGGATCCCCCAGTCACGGCCGAGTGTAGCATCCCTTTGTGGGGACGCTGGCCAGTGCCAGGTCGGCCATCAGCCCAACCAGGGCTCCTTCCGGCTCGGGCTCCAATCGCCAGTCCTGAACTTGTCGGAATACGAGCAGGAATCGCCCGGAGACTTCATGCCCCACGGGCACACACAGGGCTTCCATTGCCGCAGCTTCCGCTTGATGCCCGACAACCACTTGCGAGAGATCACCGATCCGCTGCCAAACAAACGGCCTTGCGATGGCACCCTCAAGAGCGCCGGTGGTCAACGTACCCCCGCGTTCCGGATCAAGGAACTCGCTTGAGGGTCCAAACCTCTCTTCCCAGTCAAACCCCATCGCTGCGCCTACACCCTTTTTCCGCGACACGAGAAAAACAGCCGTTGCCATCAGATACTGCCTGAGGATCTCGGAGAGAGCCGCCATCGGCCGCATTCGGGCGGCTCCCGTGAGGAGCGCTTGCGCAAGAGCCTCCATTGCAAGGTAGAACTTGAGCGCCCGGTCATCACCAGACTGCGGCACCTGAGCTTTTTTCGGTTCAAGGTCGAGAGGGTCAACGTTTAGGGCCGTCTCGATCCTTCTTTGGGTGGTTCGACGAATGATGGCTCCCTTGACCACGGAAAGGAGGTCGTGGTCAAGATCGATCACGGGCTTTGTGATGTAGTCGAATGCACCGTGGCGCATGGCCTCCACGGCAGTGCTCATGCTACCGCAGCCGGTGGCGATGATGACTTCCACCGTGCTGTCGAGGCTTTTCATTTGGCGCAGGAGATCGATCCCGTGCATTCCCGGCATGACAAGGTCAAGGATCACGACGTCCAGCTTCCCCATCGACCCTCGAAACGTGTCGATGGCCTCCTCGCCTCCATCTGCCGTAAAGACCCGATAACCTAGCGTCTCAAAATAAATGCGGAAGGCATTGCGGATCACGGCCTCGTCATCCACGACAAAAATCGTGGGCCGCGTCTCCTTGTTGACATCTATACCCTGCTTCGTCATGAGCCCTACGGGTCCTGGCCTGTGATCTGATTGATCATCGCGTTGAGGTCGTCGAACGGTATCCTCTTCGGCCCCGAGACGGCAGGTCGCGTCTGGCCCATGCTCGCGTTCAAAGCGTGGTTACTGACGGCGTGCTGGCCTTCGAGCATGGATTCGCGAACTCGCCCCGCCACTTCTCTCGCGATTTCCAGTGTCATGTCTCTGGGGATCTCGATGGCTTGAACTGCTTGGCCACCACCTCGCGCCGCCACGCTCTCCTTGAGGAGCCGGAGAAGCTCTCCGAGCTTCTTCTCAAGATCCGGCGACACGGTAAGGCCAGGGACCGGCGGCTCGGCCGCGGGCATCGCCGTCCTGGCTTTGCACTGAGCCGCTTTATCGGTTTCAGGCTTCGCCCTGGCTTCAGGCTTCGCGGCAGCCACGGTCTTTGCGGTCAGCCCGGGGACAGAAGCCGTCGTGGCTGCAATTGGAGGCGACTGGCTCTCTCGAGGCGCAGACTCCCTGGAGCAGGGTGGGGCTCCCTTCTCCTCGGTGATATCCTTCTTGAGCTTCCCGACCGCGTCCACGATTCCTTTCCACTCGCTGGACAGCTCTTCAAGTAGCGTCTTGAGTTGCATCACCGACGCCTGTGGCGTCGCCTGAGACTCACGAGTCGGTATCGCGGGACTCGCGGTCGGAGGCCGTTGAAGCCTCGGGTCGCTCGGTTTCTCGGGGTTGAGGAACTCTGACAGTGAAATAGGCATGGGGGATAGGGCAAGTTTGCCTCACCAAATCTATCCCACACCTCAACCTTCGTCACCCGGGCCGTGATTCCGGACGAACCACCTGAGTTCTGTCCAATTTCTGGGCGGTGGCGAACATGGAGGTTTCGAGCCTCGAACTCCGCGTCAGAGGAGTCGGAGCTTCAAGCCGGGCCGAGAACCCAGTTGCGACAACACTTTCCAATGTCCGGGCCGGGAAGAGCCTGGCCGCAGGCGCGTTCATTGCAAAGAGCACAGAGACACGCCGCTCACCGGAGCCATTGCGGATACAGACCTCGCGGCACATTACCTTACGCCCACTCAACCGAAACCACCTCATGCTCGTCCCAACCAAGATTCAGTTCCAGGAGCTCTCAACCTGCGCGGCAGAATTCCTTCATGAGCTCAATGATCCAAGCCTCTTGCGAAGCCAACAAATCCCCCCGGCAGCTCAGAGGGAGCTCAAGAAGCAGCAGGTGCTCAAGCTGCGCTTGAACATCGCAATCCTGGTGGCCAAGCGGGAGGAGTTCAATCGCAAGATGGAGGATTACACACGGAATCTTGAGGCCCTCATCCGAAGCCTCGAGAAATCCATGGGCCCGGACTCCTTGGTGCTCGAGACCAGCAGCCGCACGTCCGGCGAACGGACCCGAGTCCGGTGTCTGAGTTGTGAATCGGAGGAGATTTTCAAGGACCTCCAGATCATTTTCGCCAAGGAGTCTGACGAGTCCATGGCGCTCCCCACCCAGGTCTACGTACTCACCAACGGCGTTCTCAAGAAGGGCCAGTTCACCTGCGGATTGTGTGGAACCGAGCGCCTTGTAATTCGGGCGTGCTGACGACGGTGGTGGGGTTCCACGGAAAGCTACTTGAGCTTCCTGATGGCAGATTCCAGAGCCGGTACGACCTCGAAAAGATCGCCCACGATACCATAGTCAGCCACCTGGAAGATCGGGGCGTTTGAGTCCTTGTTGATCGCGACGATGTTTTTCGAACTGGACATCCCCGCCAGGTGTTGAATCGCCCCGGAGATCCCGCAGGCAATGTAAAGCCGGGGCGAGACCGTCTTGCCAGTCTGCCCGACCTGATCGGAGTGCGGTCGCCAGCCTGCATCGCAGACGGCGCGAGAGGCACCCACGGCTCCACCCAGCGCCCTCGCGAGGCTCTCGAGAATCGAAAAATTCTCCGGGCCCTTCAAGCCGCGCCCACCCGAGACGATCACATCCGCTTCCACAAGGTCCACCTTCGCAATCTCGGGCTCCAAAGTTTTCACCACACGGGCCCCTGTTTCGCCGCCCGGGAAATCAAGCTTTTCCACGTGCCTCGGTGGATCACCGCTTGAATCCTTCATGAACACGTTCGGCCTCAAGGTGACCACGGCCGGAAATCGGCGAAAACGGGCTGTCAGGAATGCCTTTCCTGCATGAACAGGACGCCGGACATTGAGGGATCCGTCCTTCACCCACAGCTCGGTAACATCTGCGGCCACGCAAGTTCCCAAATCGGCGGCAACCGCGGCGGCCAATTCACGCCCCACAGAGGTGGCCGCCAGGAGCACGACCTTGGCCTCCGAGGCCCTTCTGGCGGCCGTGATCGCGCGGGCGGCCTCGATCAAGTGAAAGGACTGGTGTATTTCACTCTCGTCGACAAACAGCTGGGCAGCTCCACTGGCCAATGCCCCCACGGCGCGTGCGCCAGGTCCAAGCGCCACAACGCCCACTCCGCCACCCAGGGCCTCCGACAGACGCCTCGCCTCGCCGAGGGTCTCCAGGGACGGGCCCTTCACCCGGCCATCTCGACACTCGAAGTACACCATCACGGCGCAGGGACTCATAAAACCTTCGCTTCCTCTCTCAAGAGACGGATCAACTCCGGCACCGCGGACGGGCCTTCACCCACGATTCGCCCGGGCTTCCTCGACGGAGGGGGCTCCAACCCCAGGACCTCGAGCACCGGCTCGGGCGGATCCACCGACAACACTTCAATCGTTTTCTTCTTTGCAGCCATGATCTGCTTGATGGAAGGATACGGAGCCTCGGCGAGCCCCTTCTGCGCCGTGAACGCGGCTGGGAGCCTGCATTCGACGACCTCCACGCGGCCGTCGACAGGGTGGTGAAGATGCAGGGAACCCGCAACGATCTCCGCCTTCGTGACGTCGGCAACGACAGGGATGCCCAGAAGGCGCGCCGTGAGCACTCCCACCTGAGCGCTCTGGTCGTCCGCTGCAAGGCGACCAAAGAGAAGCAGGTCGAAGGGTCGCGTCCTGAAAACCCCCGCCAGCACAGTAGCTACCTGGAACCCGTCGAGTTCGAGGCCAGTGGGCATATTCGCCTTCACGTGGATAGCGGAGTCAGCCCCGATCGCGAGTGCGGTTCTGAGGATCGTTTGCGCCTCATCAGGGCCCAACGAAACAGCTATGACCTCGCCCTGGCCAGCCTTTTCCTTCAGCTTCAGTGCCTCCGCCAGTGCGATCTCGTCATGGGGGCTGATTGCGAACTCGACCCCTTGCGTCTGGATCGACTTCGAGGGAGCCCCACCCTCGGCCGCGCTCAGACGGATCTTCGTCGCCGTGTGGGGGACGCGTTTCAGGCATACATGGATCTTCATACTCTGGGCCTCCTGCGTCCTTCGACGCGAATCTTTACAGGGAAGTCATGGTACTCAGCCGAGCGCGGCGAATGCTACTCGAGGGTGAGTTTATTGTCGTTACAGGTCGCCTCCGACCCGGAGTCCCTGAGCGGCTGGAGCCCCAGGAGGGCCGCCAGACTATCCAGTTTGAACGGCTTGAGCAGATGGCCATGAGCCCGATCGAGGCGGGACCTGTAACGTGGATCCGGGAAACGACGCGAGGAGAGAATGACGCGAGGGGCGGGTCTGCACTCGAGGAATTTATCGAAGAGGTCAAAGCCGTCGGCGTTGTCAGCGTCGCAGACGTCGAGGATGACGAAGTCGAAGGACTGCCTTGTAAATTCCGCGATCGCCGCCTCCGCGGATGGGTGGTAAACGACGTCCACATCGTGCCCGCGGAGATAATCCCTCAAGAGATCGTGCACGGCCCCCTCGGCGTCAACGAGAAGAATCCGGGGACGATGGGCTGCGTACTCTGCTCCTGTGCACGAGACCACAGGCCCTGCCATCCCTCGCAAAGGGATGGGCGATGCCTTCGGAAGCGTGAACCGAAACGTCGTCCCCTTGCCAAGTGTGCTCGAGACGTCCATCCTGCCCGAGCAGCCTTGCACAATGTTATAGGAGACCGTGAGGCCAAGGCCAGTGCCGGGTTGTTTACCGCCACCGAGCGCCCCCTTTGTCGTGAAGAATGGATCAAAGATTCGAGTCAGGTTCTCCGGTGCGATGCCCGGACCGTTGTCAGCGATCTCGATGGTCGTGCGTCCTTCGATCTCGGCAGGGAGGATGCGGATTTCGATACGACCCCCTGGACCTTCAATGGCCTGGATCGCATTCAAGACCAGGTTGAGGACGACTTCCTGAAGCTGCCCCGCAGGGATCTTCAGCTCCGGCTTCTCCTGGAAATCCCGCTCGAGCCTGACGCCGGCGCTCTCAAGCTCCTTGACGACCAGGCAGAGGGTGCTGTCAATGACGCTGACTGCGTCGCAGGAGGACTTCCCGTCGTTCTTCCTGTTATAGGACGACAGGCTCCGGGTCAGCTCGAGGGCACGCTCCGTCTGTAGGAGGGTGACATCTACCAGCTCCTCACGAAACTTTGGGTTCTTTTTCGCAAGCTGCGCATACCCGGATACGCCCGCCATGATGTTGTTGAACTCATGAGCGATACCGCTTGCGAGGAGACCGATCATGGCCATCTTCTCCGCCCGAATGAGGTCGGTCTGACTCTTCTCTAGCTGGCGGTTCCGCGCCGCAAGGTCATCGGTCAGGCGCTTCAGCCGAAGGGCCGAACGGATTCGAGCGAGAAGCTCGGGAACGTGAAATGGCTTGGATATGTAGTCATCGGCACCCGCATCAAAGCCCTCGACGCAGTGCTCCGCCGAACCTCTTCCCGTGACGTGGATCACCATGATCCCCGACGTCCGGGGATCGGACTTGAGTCGGCGACAGACCTCGAGGCCATCCATCTTGGGAATCATGACGTCCAGGAGGACCAAGTCCGGCATCACTTCATGGGCCTTCGCCAGGGCCTCCTCGCCATCCATGGCAACGCTGACATCATGGTGCTGGGCAGTCAGAATCCTCCGGGTGGCGCACAGGATGTCGCGATTGTCCTCGACGATGAGAATCTTGCCAGTAAGACCGGGCGCCGATGGGGTTAAAGGGACTGATTTCTTGACTGACGAGGTTGTGCTCGAGGTTCCTGGCATGGTTGGACTTCTCCCGGAGCATACACTGACCACGAGGGGGCGTCAGGTGTCAGGGCGGTCCTACTCGAGACGGTCGATCACGTTCTGGAAATCCTCTGGTAGTGGGGCACGTAAATCCACCCAGACCTTTTCGCGGGGGTGATAAAACCTGAGGCGTGATGAGTGGAGGAGATAGCGCTGTGGCAGCTCCGCCAGGGGTTCCGGAGCGCCATACTGAACGTCCCCGTGGATTGGGAATCCCTGTGCGGCAAGGTGAACCCGGATCTGGTTCTGGCGGCCCGTGTGGGGCAGGCAAACAAGGAGCGTATGGCCTCGATAGCGCCTGAGCACGCGCACCCGAGTGCGCGAGTCCTTCAGCACCTTGTGCTCGAGACATGTCTCGAGCGTCCGCCCCTCGCCGATGGGAACCTCGAGCAAGTCCTCGTCGCGAGGATACGTACCTGTGACGAGGGCAACGTACTCCTTGGAGACGTGCCGATCCTCGAACTGGCACTGAACGTCGCGGTGCACATGGGAGTCCTTGGCGGCCACAAGAAGTCCTGTGGTGTCCCGGTCGATCCGGTGGCAGAGCCTCGGGCGCACCGGGAGGCCATCCTCGCCGGTCACACCCCGATAGCGATGGTGGAGGTAGTTGATGAGTGTGTCATAGACGTGGCGGCCGACCGGATGGACGAGCAGCCCGGCGGGCTTGTTGACGGCGAGAAGCCACGAATCCTCGTAGAGGACATCGATCTCGCGGTTGCCGTAGTCCTCCGGCAAACCCGTTCCCTGCGAGAGATGGACAGTGACCTTTTCCCCGCTGCGCACCTTGCGCGACGGCTTGGAGACCTCCCCGTTCAGCAAAATTTTCCCGTCCCGGATGAGGGATTGGATCCTCGCCCTCGATTTCCAGTTCAAGTTGTAAAGGACGAACAGGTCCAGTCGCTGCGCCTTGACGGAGCGAACCTCAAGGCATAGCACGTCTCGCTTCTCGGATAGATCCCGGCCCCGACCGATCACAAGGGGCCCTCGCCCGGAGATCCATCTTGAGCGCGCATCGCCGTGACAAACGGCCTGTAGCTCCACGCATAACCGTGAGCCTGCGCGGCTCTCTGAATCCGCCCGAGGTACTTTTCGTGGAGGCTCTCGAGGGGATCCTTGTAGCGGCGGTCGCAGAAGTAAGTCCGACACCCCAGGGGCCGGCGCTCACGCTCGGTGCACATGCCCTCGAGCCAAAACGGGCAAAGGCTGCTCTCCCCGGGGTGGCTGGCGCCCCGCTTTTCCATCACAAACTCAATTTCCACCGAGCTTGCGTAGAGCCTGTGGTCACAACGCTCAAAGTCGCAACAATCCCCACGGGCCCAGCATGCCACACCGAGAGTGCGAACTTCCCGGTCCAAATCCTGGTAAATCGACGCCAACTCCCCGGCCAGCGTGGCTGGAAGGGTCCCGGAGCGGGTTGAGATCGGCTCGAGAGGCATGCTTCTTGTTGTCAGACCATTTCCGCGAGACAGGGGAGACTCCCTGTCTGCGAGACTGCACGTTCCGACAGGAACGTGAAACTAATAAAATATAAATTGTACCAAAATTGGAAGGATTTCCACTCGAGGTTCCAGCGCACAGCCAGGAACAGCAAGAGGGCTATTTTTTGCAAAGCTTGCGGTGAGGGGGCAGAGATACAATCACATGAATTTCGAATGAAGAGCGAACCCGGCAGATTTTTGACTATCTTTACATTGGTGCTTTGTTCGGCGGTGAGGGCCGAGCAGAGCGCGGCTGAATCACTGGCGATCGAAAGAGAAGGCGATGCTGCCTGGGCCCTCGGGGTCCCCTTCTATCGCCTGTGCATCCAGGCGTGGGAGCGAACTCTGACGCGGGACCACAATCGCCCGGTGGAGGAACGCTCCTTCGTTGAACGTGCCGGGGTGGCGCTACTTCTCCGGGACGCCCGGCTGCTCGAGCTTCTGAGAACAGGTTCCGGCTCACGCCTCAAGCCGGAGGTGACCGTGCCCGCGCCGACTCTCCTGTGGGGCGACGCCGTGGAACCCTCACGCGACTCACTCGATCGTCTGCTTCGCTTCCTTGCGAGCCTGCAACGCCCCCCGGGACGACTCCCGGGGCGCCCCGAGCGAGAAGTGTCTCTCCTGTACGAGGCCGAGGCCTGGTCCCAGAGGCTGCGTGGTGAGATTCACCATCGACTCGCCGACGCCGCCTACGAGAGGGCGTTGTCCGCGCTCGGAGCGCCCAGGCAGGACGCTCTCCACGCTTTTCGACGAGGTCGCCTTCAGTACAAGCTCAGAAGCCTGGCCGCCGCGAAGACAACCCTTCGCACTGCACTCGAATCCGGGCAAGGACTCTCGAAGGAAGAGGAGCTGGAAGCCCTGGGCCGCCTGCGCGAGATCAGCCTTCTCGAGGGCGACTTGGCAGCGGCACGGAGTCTCGCCGGGGAAAT
Source organism: Planctomycetia bacterium (assembly GCA_005772855.1). Lineage (GTDB taxonomy): Bacteria > Planctomycetota > UBA8108 > UBA8108 > SXIK01 > SXIK01. Next base: position 9,266 of record SXIK01000148.1, read on the forward strand.
CCGTGCACGTTCGAGCACGGCGGAGGAACCCGCGCGCCCGGTCGCACGGTTCCAGAGCCTGCTGCCAGGCTCGAGCGTGGACCTCACCGAGGCCCTCCAGACGCTCTACTCTCTCATCACGCCTCGTCGCTTGCCTTCCCGACCTCGGGCCGTCTTCTCCTTCCTCCTGGGCGATGCGGCCCTGGCGGTGGGGGAGAACGCTCTGGCCGACGAATCACTTCAGGACCTCGACGCTGGAGAGGATTCCTGGCTTCGAGCAGAAGTTGCCGGAAGACTCGGCCTCGCGCGTACGCTCCTCGGGGATTACGAGGCGGCGACCGTCGCGCTCGAGGAGGCAAGGACTCTGACCAACAACCTCCCTGGCCTTGCTGACTTCCGGGCCCGCGTGGGCATCAACCTCGCTCGATCGCTCCTGGGCCTCGGTCAGTTCGAGCGAGCCCAGAGAGAGGCCATCGAGCTACTGGAGCTGAAGGACCTGAGCGCCGAGCTGCGTGTTCGTGCCCGGGTCCTGTCGGCAAATGCGCTCTATGAGGCGTCCAGAGATCAGCCCGAGAAGCTCCCGGATGCCCAGGCGGCGTTTCAAGCAGCTCAGAGGGAACTGGAGCTTGCCAGAAAAAAAGACAAGGAGCTCGATTGGACAGAGGAGCTGGAGGCGATCGTCGCCATCAACCTGGGCAACGTGGCTCGAAGACAGTCGCTGGCACTTACTGGCGATAAGGCCACGAAGCGCCGCAAGGAAGCCATCGCTCTTGAAGAAAGAGCGCTTCGTTCCGCCGAGGCTGCAAGGCTCTGGCCGCTGGCTGCCGTGGCAAGCGCCAACCTGGGAGAGCTGCACCTGGAATCTGGCGACCTCCCAACGGCGGAAGGCTTCGTTGAGTGGGCGCTTGCCAGGGCGCTCGAGCATCGGCTCTTCGAGACGCAATGGCGCGCCAGCTGGTACAGGGGCCGAATCGCCCAGGCCCGGGGACAGACCGCCAGGGCCGACTCGGCGTACGCCGAGGCAAGCGCGGTGATCGAGTCCTACCGCTCGCGGATTCTCGATGCCGAGCAAAAGAGCGGCTTTCTTACGGACAAGATGGACTTCTATCGCGACTGCGTCGGCCGCGAGATCCATCAAGGAAGACCCCACCTGGCTCTTGCTGCCTGCGAGCGCGCGAAGGCCCGAGCGCTGGTCGACTCCCTCGGTTGGCGGTTTGTAGCGCTTGCCGATCCGCAGGAGAGCTCACTTTACCGTGAGTATGTGAGCCTCCTCTCCCGCTCCGAGCGGGCTCGCGAGGGGAAGACAGAGCGGCTCCCTGGCCTCGACGCGAAAGCAAGGAGCTTTGACGATCTGCGTGCACGTCTTGTGACGCTCCGCAGGCAGATCACAGGCAACAAGGAATTCGGGCCTGCCCTGCGCGCTCTCATCGACGGCGATCCGTCCGATGTGCCCGCAATTATTACCAGTATTCCTCAAGGGGCGACCCTCATCCAATATTTCGCGCTCGAGACCAACATGGTCGTCATCATCGGGGCCGAAGGAGCCCTCGAGGCGGTCAAGCTCCCGGCCGAGTCTAGCGAAGTTGACACCCTGGTCTCCCGGTACTTCCGCGCGAATGCCGGAGATGCTCAGGTTGCGAAACGACTTTACTCACTCCTCCTTGAGCCCATCGAGGCGCGAATTCGGGGCGGAAATGTGATCATTGTTCCCTTTGGATCCCTGCATCAGCTTCCGTTCGAGACCCTGCGGGACGACCGGGGGTATCTCATCAGACGTTTTGCATTCAGTTACCTTCCGTCAGCCAGCATGCTCCGGCATGTGCTGAAGAGGCCAGCGGCGCCGGGCGGTGGCAGGCTGCTCGCGATAGTCGATCCGGACACGGATTACAATCGCGACGGCAAGCCTGACATGCCGCCTCTCCCCCGGACGCGCGACGAGGTCGCCGGGTTCTCGTCCTACTTTGAAGCGCGCAGAGTGCTGGAAGGCCCCGGGGCGCTCAAGCTCGTTTGCCAACGGGAGGCCGAAGCCTTTGACGTGATTCACTACGCCTGCCACGGGGAGTTCTATCCAACGAGGCCCTGGGAATCGACGCTCTTTCTCTCTCCCGGCATTGTGGATGGAGTACGAGACGACGGCCGCCTTCGCGCCTCGGAAGTCTACGCGCTCGACCTGCGAAAGAGCCGCCTCGTGGTGCTCTCCGGTTGCGAGACCGGGCGCAGCCAGGTAAGGCCTGGCGACGATACGGTCTCGATCGGCACTGCATTCCTCCACGCGGGCACACCGTCGCTCCTGGTAAGCCTCTGGAAAGTGGAAGACGAGGCGACCGCCGAGTTGATGAAATCGTTTTACAACCACTGGATTCGTGGCGGAAAAGAGAAGCGTCTTGCCTTGCGCGAGTCAAAGCTGGAGCTCCTGGCGCGTGGCTACGCGCACCCGCGGCAGTGGGGCGCTTTCGTTCTCGTGGGAGGCTCATGACGTGAACTGTCCACTCGGGTACAGGCCTCTATTTTCGGAGATCTTCATGTTCTGGCACCTCCATTGTGTCATCCCGGTCGGCCTCTCGTGCGCGCTACTGTGGGGTTGCCATGCACCCGAAGACATCAAGTCTCAAGGCACTGTCAGTCTCGGCGCTCCCTCCCCTCCATCGAGGGTAGAGGAGGAATTACCCCCAGCTGCCCCCCTGTCCGAAGACAGAGCCAGGCCAGAATCCTCAAGCGAGGCTTCCGCAAGACGAGAGGAAGCCCTGCGCTCCGTCCTTGCCGAGACGCGCCTCGCGAAGGCAACAGGGGAGACGGCTCGGGGCAGGGAGGGGGCAACTCTGTCCCCTCACCCGGTGCGAGTTGAGAAGGTGCTGAACGAGATCCGATCCAGAGGTCAACAGCGGGACCTTGCAAGGGCCGACGAGCTCGTGCCCGACGCCTTGAACCCGGACCCATCGAGCACGCAGGAGGAGGACAGGGTGACCCGTGGAGCCGCCCCGGACGCTCTTCCTGCACCCCTTGTCGTCCAGGCCGCGCCCACTGCCCCTCCTCGCGAGATGCCGAAGGGCGTCGTCATCATCAAGGAAATGTACCACAAGACGGCGGACGAGCTGATTCGTTTTCTGAGGGAGCAGTTCCCTGAGTGGATTGCGAAGGGGCACGTCGCCAAGGTCGAGTCGAAGTCCCGCTCGGTTGTAGTTTTCGGCGAGACCGCGGACGAGAAGGACCCCCTCACCAGGAAGATTTCCAGCGTCATAGACAGCTTTGATGATCTGGAGCTGAGGCTCGAATCACGCGTCATCCGACCGCGCTTCGTCGATATCCACATCGCCATGGACGCGCTCGTCCTGCGAGGCCTTGCCAATATCTGGCAGCTCACCGAGGAGACGAAAACGACGAGCCGACTGCAGCCTGACGGCAAGACCACGATCGTGGGCACGAACAAGCAAACCGCGTTCACTCAGTCAGGGATCGTCTCGGGCCAGGAAATGCCAATAGCAGCACCGCCCAAGGTACCCTACGTCTACGAGGTGCCGATCTCCGACCCGTTCGAAATACCCAAGACCAACACCACGACTGGCACCGCAGACATGGTGATCGTCGATTTCAACAAGATGTCGTCCACGGAGGAACGCGGCAGCTTCATAGCGGTGGGCACGAGCGAAGATATCGAGCAGGTTCAGGCCTTCGTGGACTCGATCGATGTCCCCGCCCGCCAGATCATGATCGAGGTGCAGGTGATCGAGCTTGAGGCCAACAAGCTCCTGGACGTCGGCTTTGACTCGTTCCAGGTGGGACAGAGGCACACGCTCGGGACAGGGGCCTTCCCGCTCCCGGGTGATCCAATCGTGCAACCCGGAGTTCCAGGCGCGCTCCGCCGCCCCGGCGTCGAGGTGCCAGACGTGGCACAGGAAGGCCTCGGCATCATTTTCGACGACTCGAGCATCGATCTTTCTGGACGGTTCCTCACCACCTTGCATGCGCTCGTGCGCGAGGGCGATGCGACCGTGAAAGCCCGCCCCAAGATTCTTACGCTCGACGACCGTGTTAGCGTGCTTCACCTGGGCAAGGAGGTGCCAGTCTTCCGCTCGACCGGTGTGACTCGCGATGCCACCAACGGAAACCTCGTGAGCGAAGTGAACCAGGTGTCAACGCAGTACGTTGGCTTCACCCTCAATTTGCGCCCGAGAGTCTCGGGTGGCTCCGAGGATGAGGTTTCGCTACAGGTGGAAGTCATCGTCAATGAGCTTGGCGAGCGCCAGAGGGTCTTCGAGCAGGACCTCCTGGGTATCCCGACCGTCATCAAGCGGCAGTATATCGGCCAGAATCGGGTGAAGAACCACCGACCCATTATCCTGGGTGGACTCATCCAGGAGAAGGAGGTCGAGTCGGTCAACAAGATTCCGCTCCTCGCCGATATCCCGCTGTTGGGGTACCTTTTCCGCCGAACATTGAAGACGCAGTCGCGAGCGGAAATCATCCTTGTCCTGACGCCGCACATCTTGGGGGACAAGGGTGTCGATCGGATCGCGACGCCAAAGGAGAGCGTTCACTTTGACACCTTCGACAGCGTGCTCTTCAACGACAAGCACGTCATCAAGGGCCGTGACGTAATTGGAATCGACCCCATCACCGGCAACCCTGCGCAATCCCCCGAGGGCAGAGTCTTCACAGAAGATGAGGTGATCGACCTCACACTCCTCAACATCGTTCGGGAAAGGGAGCTGGTTTCGAAGCTCAACATCTTCGACAACTACCTTGTAGACGCCGCCAGGAGCTTGAGCTGGATTCAGCGCAAGTACCCGGAGTCCACAGCAAGAAGTTGGTCGCCCAGGGATCAGGAAATATTTTTCCGGGCGGCGGCAATCGTTATTGAGAACGTCAAGGAACTTAATAACGACTTGAGCTACAACGAAATCCGGACGCCTCGCCGGGAGATCATCCTGCCGACCACGCCGTACAGGATATCCCTCTCCTACGACAAGGTGAAAACACTCCAGGCCCTGGGTACAGCGCTTGTGCTTCGCGGCGAGCGCGTTGAGCTCACGGAGCAGACGATCTTGCTCCTGCGGGGTGCGTCCGGACGCAGCTTGCGGGATTTCGCCGATTTTCTCGAAGCTCGGAAGCGAAAGGCAGAGGATCACGGTGAACTCCTCACCGAGTTGAAGCGTCTTTACTCGGGCCAGGGTGGATCGGACGGTTCCATCGAGAACATTTCCTACCCACAGGTATTTCGGCAACTGGGAAAGGCGAATTACGATTTCATGAGCCTTGCAACATACTTTCAAGAAAACCTTGCCAACCGCTATCGCACGATCGGCGCCCCTGATACCGGAGCACTTGAGGTGGACCTGAAAGTGTTCCTGGAAGCTTCGATCAGCCTGACACAGAGGGGGAAGCGGCTCATGGAGCTCGACGACAAGTGGACGAAGATCAGCACTTCACCTGACACGTTGGGAGCGACGGAAGTGGGAAGCCCATGAAGGCCTTGAATCGTTTCACATGGGCGTTTTTGGCCGGCTTGCTGCTACCGTCAGCAGGTTGTTCGACTCCCGACGAGAGAAAATCACCGGCTCAGTTCGTTCGGGAAAACTCAAATCTCCTTCAACAGCTGGGCAGCTTTGTGGACTCCGAGCAGCGGGAGGGAATAGCTCGAATCCGAAGACTCGGACGGGACCAGGGAAGCGCTGTGGCCTTCTTTATCCTGGACGACCCGAGCTTCAACGAATACCGAGTGGAGGTTGTGCTGGCGCGAATCCTGGCTGACTGGAAACAGCCAAGGGCCATAGGGCATCTTCTCAAGAATCTCAATCTACCCGACGAAGGAGCGGTGCGAATCGCCTCCGAGGGACTCATCGCATTTGGCGACAACCTGCAGGTACAGTCAGCTCTTGAAGAGATGCTGTCAAGACCGGCAGAGAGAGATCGCCGTATCGCGGCGGAGATCCTGAAAAGAATGCCGAGCCCCAGGGTCCCCGATCTGTTCCTGGCTCGCCGGAAGGTGGAGCCCGACCGCGAGGTACGGGGCATATTTCTCGTGACTTTCATTGGCAGCAGCCATCGGCAACGCAGGGAGTTCCTGGTCGATTCCCTGACCGATCCAGACCTGGCCATTCGCACCCTGGCGTGGGAGGCACTCGGGAAGTATCCCGACCTTCCCAGAATCGACTTCGCTCCAGACGGCGCCCTGGAGGCCAGAGCGAAGGACGTGGCAGTGTTGCGCCTGTGGGTAAAGGGCCCCGCGAAGAGGTAGGCCCAAACATTCGCCGATTGTGCTGCCTCACACGGCGAGTATACTTTTTGAGTGAAGCCGAGTCTGAGTCTGTTGTTCCAAGTCCACCGATGAACCACGAAGTCTGGAAATCGTTCGCAGCCAATGAGGTGAGCCACTCGATGGCACACTACCTGACCACAATCCAGGATCTCAGGGAGTCTCGCGGCTACGCCCGAGTCTCTGACGTGGCCAAGGACCTGGATGTCACCAAGGGCTCGGTCAGCGTCCAGATCAAGCATTTGAAGGAGAAGGGGTTTGTCACCGAGGACCAGAACCGGTTCCTCACGCTGACTTCGCTAGGGGAGTCCGTTGCTCAGGAAGTAACCTACAGCCGGGGAGTCCTGATCCAGTTCATCAAGGACGTCCTGGGCATTCGTCCCGAGCTCGCAGAAGTTGAAGCTTGCAAGATGGAACATCTCCTGAGCCACGAGACGTCCAGCAAGCTCCTTGGCTTCGTCCAGCTTCTCCAGAGTGACGACCCCGACGCGACAAAGCTGCTCCGGCGTTTCAAGACCTTTCAATTCAGCTGTCCGACCCTGGAGGAGTGCAAGTCCTGTGTTGAGCAGTGTCTGATCGAGTTCGAGCCTTGCCGCCACGATGGCGGGGATCAACGTCGATAGACAGTCGAGCGCCGGACTGCCTCGCGGGCACTTGCGCCAGTGTGCTCACACGTTCGCCCGGCACCACCGAGATCACAGTTGTGCGGACGGTCCGGGCCTTGTGTGCCCGGATCCAACCGTTAGGATAAGCCCTTGCCCGGGTGACAATGCCGGGCGACAACTGAAGAAGAAAACAACCCAAGAAGGAGACGACGAATGGAATACGCAAAGGTCATCGAACACTTGAACCGTGCGCTCAGTATCGAGTACTCCGCTGTGATTCAGTACTGCCAACACAGTGCGCTGGTCGAGGGAACCGACCGCATGGTTTACGAGAAATTTTTTGATGAGGCGAGCCTGGAAGCTCGCTCCCACGCCAAGAAAGTCTCGGACTGGATTGTGTCGCTCGGTGGGGTGCCCACGATCGAGGCTGCGAGAATCCTGCAGTCGACTGAAGTCACCGAAATGCTGCGGCAGGATCTAAAGACAGAAATGGAAGCACTACAAGCTTACAAGGACGCTCACGCGGCGGTGAAGGGAGAATCGCCGATCAAGTACCTCCTCGAGGAACAAATCATGCTCGAGCAGCAGGATGTCTGGGAGATCGAGAAGTTTCTGGCGATGCACAAGCTCTCTGTGAAGACCAAGACCATTGATCTTGCCGCTTCGTGATGTTCCTATGCCCATTTCCGGGCATCCATCTGAAGGATGCGAGCCGGGTGGCGGGGCTGCGTGTTTCCGCAGCCCTGCTTGGCACAACACAGGGCGCCCATCAGCGCGTCGACCTGGTCGGGATCCAGCCGGATACTCTTCTGCACGTACCACCCGATTCCCTGCCCAAGGCTCAGGTCACGAACAAGGACCTGGCGCCGACCATCCGGGTCTTCAGTGACGAGCACATCAACGCGGCGATCGGGTGACGATGTTGTTTTTTGCGTGCGCTGGTTCATGGTGTCGTGGCTGTATGCCTCCTCAACTCTATGTTTGTATACCCATACAATCGTTCGTTCGCAATGACAAAAGTTGGGGCAGGGCGATTTCGGCCAGTGGCCCGGGGCGGACCCGGGCACGGCCAAGGGACTACTGCCTCTTGCGCTCAGCATCCAAATCGCGAGAATAGCGACCTTCTGGGCGTGTAACTCAACGGCTAGAGTGCCACCCTTACAAGGTGGAGGTTACAGGTTCGAATCCTGTCACGCCCACCAGCTTAAACCCCTTCAGAATAAGAACTTCTGGAGGGGTTCTTTTTTGCCAGATGAGGCCAAATCCGCCGACTTAGTCCAACGCTTAGTCCACAACGCCCACAATGTGGGTATTGTTCGGGCTCCAGCGTTATCATGGCCACCCATGAGCACTACCACCTTGCCAGTCCACAAACTTGCCGCTGTCCTCAGGTGTGCCGTGAAGGCCCTCGCTACCGCTCCAGCGGGCATGCCCCCAGGGTGGAGTGAACCGCCGCCGGGGATCCCGGGGGATGCCAAGTACGTGCGCCAAGCACATCGCAAGACGCCTTGACCCCGCTCGCTTCACTGGTACTTTCGAGCCCGTGAACCCACTGCCTGCGGCACGGGAGGCCCTGCGACGGATC
>SXIK01000003.1 GCA_005772855.1 Planctomycetia bacterium
CTGGGCTGTCGTCATCATGCCTGCGGCGGGCGCGAACGTGGACATCGACTCCTCGAGTACGCGAGTGGAACGGTTGAAGAACTCCTCGGCCGAATTCAACTCGGCCACTGCTTGGTTTGCCAGTGACATGGGACTCTCCTTCTCACTTATTCGGGACGTGGATGAATATTCGCCTTCTCTTCCTTCCGGATGCAAGTCTCTTCTCGCCGCGAGAACCGGCGGTCCGGCCTGTCCAGTGGAACGCCGAGACTCCGGCGGTACCTCGTCCGGTCAAAAAGACTGTGTGCTCAGCAAGGGCTGGTGTGTTCAGTGGGAATCAAACCCACCGGGGGAAAAGCCAGTTCCCCGTAGTCTGGAGAGCGGATATGAGGGAAGCCGAATGACCTGAAACCTGTCGACAAAGCCGACGTCAAGGACAGGGAGCGAGTCATCGGGCCTCAACGAGAGTGAACGCGGATGTGGCCCCGACAGAGCTACTGGAGAAGACCTCCGCGCCGCGGGGAGAATACCCTGGTGAAGGGTAGGCTCCATGACCGGCGACACCGGGGCCGCGGCCTTCCTCGCCTCGCCCAACGCGAGCTACATCACAGGTGAGGTCGTCCACGTGAACGGGGGCCTCTGCTTCGGGCAGCAGCCGTCGTTGGTCCGGGATCCCGCGGTTCCAGGGCTGACAAGTTGTACTGGCCCGGTCGCCGGGGCGGTTCCTGGCTGCCGCCGCGCTTCGCGGCCAGGTATACGGCAGCACGGGCGCTCCCCTGTCACAGGGAGCGGCAGGAGGTGTTTCCAGAAGGGTCGGGTGAGCCCCGGCCAGGCCAGAGTGGCCGGCCGGCTCCCCGCGTGAACCCCGGAAAGGAGACCCTCCCATGGTCGTTTCTCTCGCAAACAAGAGTGTCGCTCGAGCCTCAGGGCTGTGTTGGCCCTCGCCGTGCTCATCCTCGGTCTTGCCGGCGCCCCGATCCTCGACGCAGCCTCCCGTTCCTTCCGCCGCGGAGACGCGGATCAGGACGGTCGCTCGAGCCTCGGCGACGCGATCGGCATCTTGAGCTACCTCTTCGCCGGAGGGCGCGACGGGGGCTGCCTTGCGGCCCTCGACGTGAACGGGGACGGGGGCGTCGCGATTGCGGACGCGCTCTCCCTCCTCCAGTACCTATTCCTCGACGGGTTGAAGCCGCCGGCGCCCTTCGACGCCTGCGGCCCCGACCCGAACCGCGGCCATCTGGGCTGCGACTCCTTCGCACCCTGCCCGGCGGACGGTCCGGATGACCCCGAGGGCAACCAGCGCATCGGCGGAGTGCATGTCGAAGCGGGGCCAGTCCCGTTCGAGGGCGGCATCCCCTTGGGGGGGACCTTCGACCCGATTCCCCAGGAGGTCCTCAACGAGGTGAAGTCCTACATAGATTCCCTCGGCGTCAAGTCCCTCCACGAGCTCGGGACCGTGCGGTTCAGCATGCCCTCGGGTTTCACCGAGATGCCGATCGAGCCGGGCCTCTACGTGCTCGACCTGGAGACGAAGTCATCGCTCCTTGCCGACAGCGCGGCGTTCCAGGCCCCGGCGGGCTGGGTCAGACACTCGACCCAGATCAAGGCGAGCGTGAAGGTCGCGATCGAGCCAGCCGTACCGGTGCAGCATGTCCCGGTGGGCGGCCGCGTCAACGCCGCGGCTCTCGGCGGAGGTGGCCAGTTCAATCAGGCCGCGCTGGGAAGCCTCGCCTCGGCGCAAGTACTCGAGGACATCACTGTGGTCCGCTTCGAGGGCACGGAGCTCATCGATCGCGCCGTGTTCCTCGCGAATCGAATCGTCTTCGACAGCGCACACTTGACCCTGGTGGACAACATCACCGAGTTCTACCTCGTGGCCGAGACGATCGTCGTCGAGGGGCCGAGCGAGATCACCTGGGAGCACGCAGACACCGCTGCTCCCGGCCGGCCGTCCCTCGGCACGGCGTCGAGCGGCCGTAAGAGCTTCAGCCCCACCCAGATCTCCTCGGGAACTGCTGAACACGCACAGGACGGCGAAAATGGCGAGCCGGGGGACGGCGGTACAGGTGGCAATTCCGGACTCGACGCACCGGACGTCTACGTCATTGCCCGCCGCTTCGAACCCTGCGCGAGCTGCAACGCGCTGCCCGATTTCAACCTCCGCGGCCAGGAGGGCGGCGAGGGGCAAGAGGGGCAGAATGGACAGAGCGGCGGGAACGGGGCCAAGGGTTCGCCCTCGGAACCTGGACTTGCCTGGTGTGAACAACAAGTCGGGTACGGGGGCGACGGGGGGAACGGCGGCAGGGGTGGAGATGGCGGGAACGGAGGCGCCGGCGGAGACGGCGGCAACCTCCTTGTCCAGTACGTCGAAGCCGCCGCGGGGACGCTCATTGGCACGAAGAGCCTGGCCAGGGGCCAGGGCGGGGAAGGGGGAGACGGCGGCAACGGGGGCGCTGCCGGAGAGGGCGGAGAAGCGGGCGACCCGGATGGGATCTTGTGTTTCGCTCACTGGAATCGAGGGGGCGACGACGGCGTCGAAGGCCAAGACGGAAGGGACGAAGACGACGGCTCCGACGGCACGAAGGGAACCCTGGACCAGTCGCTGATCTCCTACGAGGAATGGGAGCAGGCGTTCACGCAGCCCTACCTTGTCACCGTGTCGGATCGGGCGCCGAAGGTCGGCACGACGATCCGCCTCGAGACCTACAACTTGACCGGGGAAGTGACGCTCAACTACAAGGACTTCTTCACCGGCGAGGTGGAGGCCGAGACGATCCACGAGGTCGAGCCCAACGTCTTCGAGTGGACGATCCCGGAGGTCGGGTTCGTATCGAGCCGGCTCATCTTGACCCTGATCCGCGACCATGACTACCTCGTGTCGAACGAATATTCGATCGAGGTGCAGCCGAAGATCATGGGGATCTGGTTTGCAGGGATCCTGGGCACGGAGGACCTGGCGATCCCGGGCGCAACGGCACTGCTTTACGGCCACGGGCTCCGCCCCGACTGCGATATCATCATCGACGAGGTCAATCTCGGTCCAGGGACCCTGGCCCCCTGGACCGACGAGGACGGAGAGCTTTACGACGCGATCTCCTTCGTGGTGCCGGTTCCGAGCGAGACCGGCCGGTCTCTCTTCTCCTCCACGGACGGGGTCACCGAGCAAAAGCTCTGGCTGCGGCCTCCCTATCCGCTCGACGACACGCGCCAGCTAGGATTCACGCTCAAGAAGACGCGAGGGCTCATCTACCGCCCCTCGCAACACTCTTACTCCTTCACCAACGGCGCCGTCTCGAGCTTCATCAAGACCAACATCATGAAGGGCGCTGGCTGGGGGAAGTTCCGGGAGATCTACAACCCTGCCACCGTCGACGCAGCGCTGCTGCTTTCCACGCCCCTCACCTTGACGAGCTATCTCATCTGGCGCTTGTGGTGGGAAACGGGGTCTTCTGCCTGCTGCATGGCGCTGTCTGCCAACTCCATGAACGATTTCTTCAACGAAGTTGAGGGTCTGCCCTCGCTCAAGCGGCGCGACGTGGCCGAAGTGATCATGGAGACGCAGTCGGGTCTTCTCTCGAAGGAGATCCTCGGGCAGATCCTGGGGGAGACGGTCGTCGATTCCCTCGGGAACGGCACCACGGCCTCGACGGTCGATGCCGTGTTGGACTTCTTTGAGGACGGCAGCAACTCCGAAGGGAACGGCGCTCCCCTCCTCGCCATGGTGCCCAACCGCCAGGCTTACGAGTCGGGCGGCACGTTGTGCCTCCTCACGACGCTGCTGGTCCCGGGCCCGAGTCCTTCCATCACCCTCGGGGCGCTGGCCACTTGCGGGCTCCTCGAGTTGGGTAGCATGACGATCGACCTGATCAACGGGGGCGGCTATTCGCCGACCTTTGCAGAGCTTGTGACCCAGCTCGGCGACAGCCACGTGCTCGCGCCCTTCATGGTGGTCTACGATGACCCGGAAGATGACCTGCCCTCGAGGATCTACTTCTACGACTCGAACCTCCCCTCGGTCGACGTGGTCTACATGGAGATCTCGAAAGTCGGTGACGAGATCCAGTTCCATTTCGACTCGGCCAACTCGTTCTCGACAAGCGGCGGCTCTTACATCTACGGGACGACGAGCGGCTGGATCCTCGCCAACCTCACGGTGAGCCAGGCTCTGGCGCAGCCGACCCTCCTCCTTCCCTGATCCCCGGGAAGTGGAAACACCCCGGGGGGCGCCACCGGGCCGCAGCGAGACGGCCGTGCGACTCCCGGGACGATTGTGTTTCTGGGTGTCAACGCAAGGCCCCCTGCTTCCCGTTCTTGCCCACGTGGTTGCCGACGCGACCATCGCCGGCATTCGGAGTCATGCAGCCGGCAGCGGTTGATCGGAAATCTACTGGAGATTCCTGGCCGCTGAAACTGCCGCTGAATCTTGGCCGACTGCTCGTGCGACAAAGTCGGGACTGACTGGATGCGCTCTGTGAGTGCCTCCCGGGTGAGCAAATTCTCGCGGAGGAGCACAGCGACAAACTCAAAGTCTTTCGGATCTGCCGCAGCCAGCTTGCTCACTGCCAAGTCGGTCGGCTCCAGGCAGAGACCGCGGTAACCGGCGGTATCTTGATTCTCACCCACGACAACTCGCGTGACATTCAATGAGGCGGCAACTATCCTGACACTGGGGGGTATGGGGTTTCGCGCAAGCTCCCCTGCACGCTCACCGAAAGAACACGGCCCTGGACAAGGATTGCACGATGACTCATCGGATCATCAGACCTTTTGCCCCTTCAGTAGGTGCGCCCATGGAGGTAGCATCACCCCTGTCCTGGTTTGGGGCGCTCTGTTAACGAAATCAGGCTTCGCGCCGAGGCCTGCCGCCCGGAAGGAGTGCGATGGTGACGCCATGATGAGCGTGAAATTCACGCCATCAGGGTGATTTTTCAGTGCTCCGGTTGATCCACACCATTTTTCCTTCTCTGTCCTTGAAAGCCCGCGGGGTCACTTTGAGTAGCGAGGGTTTCATGGAATGAAGATTGCTTGAGGGCTCAGGGGGGATCACTCCCAGGTCAGTCAATGCTTTCGGGGGCGCCTTAGCTTTCCACGCAGATTCAAGAAAGGAAGATGCCATGCTTTACTCCATTGCGGTCACGACCGATTTTTCATCTACCTCAAAGCAGGCCTTTGGTGCTGCACGCTCCCTGGTGGAGAAGCTTGGCGGTCGATTGCATCTGCTGCACGTCGCCCAGGGAGGTCAAGTTCACACCCCATGGAATGCTCCGGTTGAGACTCCGGGGCAATTCCAGAAACGTCACGAGTCAGCGGAGCAAAGGCTTCGGGACATGGTGAGCTCCGAGCGGGTTCTTCAAGGTGTTCGAGTGGAGCCTAGGGTGCTGCAGGGCGAATCTGCAGACGCCGTTCGGCGCTTTCAGGAGCACGAGGAGCTGGACTTGATTGTGATCGCGTCCCACGGATCAAGCGGCGTACAACACTTCGCTCTCGGCAGCTTTGCGACCAAGGTCTTGCAAGTTGTCTCCTGTCCCGTGCTGGTTATTCGGATCGACCAGTCTAGCCCGATGAGTTACGAGCATGGCTTCCGCCCGAAGCACTTTCTGGTTCCGCACGATTTCTCGCGCGCATCTCATCACGGCCTCGAGATCGCTCGCGCGTGGGCCAGAGCATTCGAAGCATCGGTCAAATTGCTGTATGTTGTGGAGCCTGTTGATGGCCTGGAAGAAAGAGCAGCCGGTCGGGGCGATTCGGTCTCCGACTACCTTGAGAGGGTGCGCGCGGAGGGATTACGTCGCCTGGATTTGCTTGTTAGCGAAACGGACTGGGAATCGATCCCGATCAAGACCGAAGCACGTGTGGGACAACCAGCGGCAGAGATTTTGAAGGAGGCCAGCAGCTGCCACTCTGACTTGATCGTCATGGCAAGCCGCGGACTCTCGGTTGTCGAGCGCTTGCGGCTGGGAAGCGTCGCGGACAGAATTATCCACCGCTCGTCCTGTCCTGTCTTGGTGGTTCGGCAAAAGGGGAGTCAGGACCCGAAGCTGGTGAGTTGAGCCCGATGGGCTGATGGATGGGTTGAGAAGGGCAATCCCCACGCGGGCCCGAACCAGGCCTCTCATCGCCTCGCTGATCTCGTCGGGAACGTGAACTGCCGTCAGATGCCCGGAGCGCAAGTAACGCGCGAGCTTTGGCGCGTCCCGCCGGTCCGTCTTGACCCGATCGCCCGCCCTTTCCGGGACGAGAGACGGCGCGGCGACGAGGCAATCGATCCCCGCCGATCGCAGCCTTCGATGGAGCTCATACCCAGTGGGCCCAGCCTCGTACGCGCACCGCAAGAACTCAGGCGGACCCAGCCGCTTCAGCTCTCGATCGAGAGCCATCCAGCCGCTCGGAACAGTCCCGACAGGCTGCGGTGCTCCAGCCCCGATGGCCTGCGCGATCGCGATCTTGTCCTTGTGGACGTCCAAACCGATGTGGCGCATCTGCTCCTCATGGACTGGCCTCCCCTCGTGCCCCTTCAGTTCGCCAGATCCTCTACGATCTGCGGAATGTAACCCACGCAAAACGTGAAGCGCTGGTCCAGCCATGATGGCTATCGATTTATCGAGGCCCGAGGCTCTTCGACACCGAGGCGACAAAGGCCGTCGTCAAGCGCTGGGTGGACTTCTACATGCGCCACCGGGCGATTCTCGACTCCGACATCGTCCACTTGAAACGTGCCACCGGCCGTGACGTCGACGCCTGCTTGCGCGTCAATCCCCGGATTCAGGAGCGTGCCCTACTCAGGGTCTACAACCCCCGCTGCCTGAGCCTGTCGCCTTACTTCGCTGGGCTAAACGATGCGACGACAATACGCCAGCGCGACGGCGAGCCCGTCAAGGTTCGGCTCGACGCGGGCTCAAGAGTGGACGTCAAGGTCGAGGTGGGTGGTGTTTGAGCGCTGAGGCGGTGTGGATTCCAAACTAGAATCGCGCCGCAAACTGTACCGAACCGAAGATCTGCGGATCGCTGTCGCGCCGAAACTCGGGAGTGCGGATCACCTGCCGATAGCTGATCTCGATGCGGTCAAACTGCACCGCGACCCCGACCTCGAAGTCGGCGACGAAGTACTCCTTCTTGACGCTCGGCCCGGAGCGAAACGTGTTGCCGTCGAGAAGGTGTCGCGGATGACCGCTCGCCCGTCGACGTCGAAGAAGGCGAAAACAGAGATGTCTTGCCCGAGCTGCCGCTTGATATCCCTGGCAACTTCGGCCTCGAGCACGCCTGCGTCTACCTGCTGCTTCAGGACATCCCGCAAGCTCAAGTCGGGCGCGCTGGCATTGAGACCGAAGTCGCGGCGCAGGCCCCAGCCGATCCGGAACTGGCCGCCAACTTGCGCATGGGTCGCGACGCTGCCCGCGGAGCCGCCTCGTAATGGAACGAAATGACGGGGAGATTGGAGAGCAGATCGGCCAGCCGGCATGGAGGATGAGGCCTTGACGAAGTCTTCTACCGACTCTCCCGAGTAACGCTCGCGATCACCGCGTGCGCCTCGAGGCGGACCGCCTCCAGCTGACCGGCAAGACAGCTTTCCACCGCTGGAAGCGCGCTCACGGCCTTGGGGCCGAGAAACTTCAACGCTTCCAGCGCGCGGAGACGAAGGCGGAGGTCTCGCTCGGCAAGCGAGCAAGCGCAAGGCTGGGGACGATGCCCGCGTCAAGGCTTTCCCAGGATTTCGCCTCGGGAAGGTCGAATGGACTCCATACTCCCGGCCACGTCTGGCGCAGAGCCGTGAGCAGGCACGGCGCCCTTGGCTTTCGACCCGATGGATTCGACGACTCGGGCTCCCCAGGGTGCAAGGTCACCGCCTTCGGTTTCGCTCCTGCCCATCGCTTTGATGTTGCATCGCCGCAGGGTCTGCAGGACCTTGGCCGCATTGCCTTCGATCGCCCATGGCGCTCGGAGCGCCTCGACTGCGTCCCAGTCGTGGGTCCGCGGATCCAGGTGTCCACGACGATCCGACAACGCTTCGGCTGGATCAAGAAAGACTCGAGCTCCCCGGCTCAGATGACCTTCGTGGAGAGCGAGAGCGAGTTTCAGAAGGCGCGCCGTCGGAGCTGGGCGAGGCTCATCGCCCGCACTTGGCACGAGGACCAGAGCCTTTCCACAGGCTGCGGCACGGAGATGAAAATCCTCTCGGCGATCACAGCCCCGGCTCAAGACGACGTGATCGAGAAGATCTGGCGCTCGGGGGTGAATGGGATCCCCCTTGGCTGGAAGCCCGCCACGCTCGCGAGCCCCCGGAGTGCGAAAATTACAAGACGACGACTGAAGCCGGATCGATTGCCCCGCCGCCCCAGGACGACGACTCGTGGGACCTTGGGATCGGAGAGGAATGATCGACGGTCGGCGTAAGGAGCCAACAGTTGGCGCCGAGATTGTAGGCGCAGACGGTCCCTGCACGCCCGGAGCGCCACGAAGCCGCCTGGCAACAGATCATTCCGCAGCTCACCCGCGCAAACGAAGCAGGCCAGACCCGCTCCAGCTCTTTGGCGCCCTGTGTCAGGATCAACCTTCTTGACTTCAGGGGAAGCCTGGGCGAGACTTCGTCTCGATGCTCAAATTTGCTTGTCAAACCATCGGGCCGTACTTTTTTGAGCATGATTCGCCGTGAGCCCTTCAAGTCGATTCCACCGGATTCTGAACATGGGGCTCCTCGACATGGCTCGAATGGTGCGAGATCCTGGGCTGGAAAGGATCCGCGCCCGGCCTCCTCGAAATCTTGCCATCGAAGAGGCCGTTCGATTCTTGCTTCCGGATGCTCCCTCGACAGGCGAATTGACGGTGCTGCTGCGGGAGATCCAGCTCGATCACACGTTCCACGACGAAGTCAACGAGCGCTTCGTCAACATGCGCGGCCGACGGATGAGCTTTGAACGATGGACGGAACTACTCTATGTGATTGTGCGCGTCATGCGGCCTCGTGTGGTCGTGCTCACTGGAGTATTTGACGGCGCAGCCGATGCCATGATGTTGCGGGCAATGCAGCGCAATGCGTACGGGACCCTGGTCTCGATCGATTTGCCTGCCGTCGAAGCGATTTCCCTTTCAACCTCGGAGATGAAGGATTCATCGCTGCCCCGTGGTCAAAAGCCGGGCTGGCTCGTTCCCGATGACCTACGCTTGCGTTACGACCTTCGGCTGGGCGACAGCCGTGAGCTCCTGCCCGCTGCGTTGAAGGAGTTTCTGCAGATCGACATCTTCGTTCACGACAGCCTGCATACCTACGACCACCAGCTCTTTGAGTACTCGATGGCCTGGCCGAGCATCCGCGTGGGGGGCCTGTTGATGAGCGACGATGTGCTCTGGAACATGGCCTTCTGGCACTTCATTCGCAAGGTGAAGCGCGAGTCGGCCAGGGTCGACACCCTGGGAGCCGTGCGAAAGTAGCACTGGTCTTGAGGACCGTCTCCGAGGAAACTGTAAAAGGCCCCGACACCCGTAATGGGGATTGTCCCTATTTATTTCTTTCGCCGCCGCCGTCACGGGCAATTTGTGGGCCCGGCGACCGTCGTTCCCTGGATCTGGAACGTGCAGGCGCCTCCAACGATGGTGACTTCGTACGTGCTCCATCCGAGCGGCGTGCCCCCGTTGCCATTGTTACGCGATGCCGAAATGACCGGGCTTGTGGCATACCGCTGTCCATCGTCCCCTGAAACGTCAAGCCCCCCGCCGAGAGAGTGAACGTGTTGTCGCGGTTCTCGATGAGCTGTCCAAGCTTCTTGCGCAGGCAACGCACCTCGGGAATGCGATCCAAGCCCAAGAGCGTGCCCAGCTCCGGGGTGGTCAAGATACTCGAACGGCAAGCTGGCGCAACGCTTCCGAGTCAGGGCAAATCGCCGTCACCGACTTCGCAAGCCGTCCTGGACATGATCAATGCCGCGGCCCTGCGCGACGCGAGAGATCACCCGGGCAGGATCCGCCTGCCTCCCAGCAAGAGTCGAATTCTCCTGGCGACCGAACCTCGACGCCGCATGGATGGCGCAGATAGCCAGGAACGTGTCGACGGCCGATGACGGATTCCTGGAGCCGGGTCAGTGCCTCCTGCACGATCGGGATTCCAAGTTCACCGAGCAGTTTGACGAAATCCTGAAAGCCGGCGGCGTGAAGCCCATGAAGCTTCCGGCACGAAGCCCGAACCTGAACGCCTTCGCCGAGCGCTGGGTTCTCAGCGTAAAAAGTGAGTGCCTGTCCAACGTGATCCTCTTCGCAGAGGCATCGTTGCGCCGGGCGCTCAGATAGCTTGGCGCCCATTATCACGCGGAAAGGCCGCACCAGGGGAAGGGCAACGTGATCCTCTTCCCCGAGCCCACTGGCGAAGACGGCCAGAGTTGGGCCGATCCGTTGTCGCGAAAGGCTCGGAGGCATCTTGAAGTACTACGATCGGGGTGCTGGATGAGTTTTTTTACCCCATGGGGGGCCGGGACTACCCACGGAGATTACGTCCCGGTCTTCCTCATCACGCGAGGACCTCCCGGACTACATTTCCGCTGATGTCCGTGAGTCGGAAGCGACGCCCCTGATGCTTGAAGGTCAGACGCTCGTGATCGATCCCCAGCAGGTGGAGCAAAGTGGCATGGAAATCACGCACGTGCACCGGGTTCTTCACGACGTTGTATCCAAACTCGCAAGTCTCTCCGTGAACCAAGCCCGGCCTGGCTCCTCCGCCTGCCATCCACATGCTGAAGCATCGCGGGTGGTGATCGCGGCCGTAGTCTGTTGCCGTCAATTTGCCCTGGGAATAATTGGTCCGCCCGAACTCTCCTCCCCAGATCACCAGCGTGTCCTCGAGCAGCCCTCGTTGCTGCAGATCTCGCACGAGCGCAGCCGCGGGTTGATCGGTCTCACGGCACTGCGTTGCGATGCCCCGGGGCAGGTTGCCGTGCTGGTCCCAGCCCTGGTGATAAAGTTGTATGAACTTCACGCCCTGCTCTGCCATCCGACGTGCGAGCACGCAGTTGTACGCGAAGGTCCCCGGCTTTCTCGCGTCAGGACCGTACATGTCGAGCACTTGTGCCGGCTCCTTCGAAGTGTCCACCACGTCCGGTACCGAGCGCTGCATGCGGAACGCCATCTCGTACTGTGCAATGCGCGTCTCGAGCTCGGGATCCGCGAGCACGGCCTGCTGATGCTCCGTGAGCTCCCTGAGGCGATCGAGCATTTGCCTTCGCCCCTCGACGGAAACCCCTTCAGGGTTTGTCAGATGGAGCACTGGGTCCTTGCTCGCGCGGAACTGAACTCCCTGGTACCTCGACGGCAAGAACCCGCTTCCCCAGAGGCGCGAATAGAGAGGCTGGTCTGTCTTGCCACGGGTAATCAGGACCACAAAGGCTGGCAGGTTCTGGTTGTCGCTGCCGAGGCCATACGAGAGCCACGCCCCGATGCTGGGGCGACCCGACTGTTCCGAACCAGTCTGCAGGAACGTGATGGCGGGGTCGTGGTTGATGGCCTCGGTGTACACGGAGCGGACGATACACAACTCATCCACGAGGCTCGCCGTGTGCGGGAGGAGCTCGCTGATCCACGTGCCATTGGCCCCGTGACGGTTGAACTTGTAAAGGGAGCCCGCGAGCGGCAGCGTCGCCTGATGGCCCGACATTCCCGTGAGCCGCTGACCCATGCGCACGGAGTCGGGCAGGTTCTTCCCTGTGAGCTCATTCAGGAGCGGTTTGTAGTCGAACGTCTCGAGTTGCGACGGGCCGCCGCTCATGAAGAGGTAGATCACTCGCCTTGCCCGGGGCGCGAAGTGAGGTGCGTGGGGCAGTTTGTCATCGGCCGCCGGGACGGAAGTTTGCCCTAGCAGATGCGCCAGCGCCAAACTGCCCAGGCCAAATCCGAAGCGGTCCAGAAACTGACGCCGGCTGAGGCCAAATGCAGGAATGGATCCTGTACAGGGGGAATTCTTCATCGCTTGGTCACAAATTCGTCCAGGTTCATGAGCGTGCTTGCCATCACCGCGGTCGCGGCCACCTGATCTGCCGGCAGCGTGGCGTCCGTGGGGCGATCGCCCGTCTTCAAGTACTTCGCAGTGTCGCCGGGCGACGAGCGGAAATGATCCAGCTGTTCGGAATGAAGACGGCGCAGAATTTCCAGCTCCGAGTTGTCCGGCCTGCGACCCGTGGTGAGCCGAAACGCCTTCAGGATCCGCTCGTCAACGCATCCGTGGGACTCGCGCACCAGCTTTTCCGCAAGAGCTCTGGCAGCCTCAACGAACTGGGGGTCGTTCAAGAGCGCCAGAGACTGGAGAGGCGTTGACGTGCTCTCTCTTCTTGCAACGCAGACTTCCCGGGAGGTGGCGTCAAACGTCAGCATGGTGGGGGGAGGGGCCGTGCGTCGCCAGAACGTGTACAGGCTGCGACGGTACAGCTTGTCCCCACTGTCCTGCACGTAGGTCTTGCCCGTTCCCGCCTCCTCCCACAGGCCAGCGGGCTGGTAGGGTTTCACGCTGCGCCCGCCGATCTTCCGTGACAGGAGTCCGCTCACGAAGAGAGCGCTGTCGCGGATCTGCTCCGCCTCGAGTCTGGCCCTGGGACCCCGGGCGAGGAGTCGATTCTCCGGGTCCCTGGTCAGGAGCTCCGCGGGGGCGCGCGACGACTGACGATAGGTTGCAGACATGGCCAGGAGCTTGAAGAGCGCCTTCAGTTCCCATCCGCTGTCCATGAAGCGCCTCGACAGCCACTCGAGGAGCTCCGGGTGGGTTGGAAGCTCACCCTGACTACCAAAGTCCTCCGCCGTTCCGACAAGACCCCGTCCGAAGAGGGACGTCCATGCCCGGTTCACGACGACCCGGACAGTCAACGGGTTTCTTGCGTCAGTGAGCCAGCGTGCAAGCCCGAGGCGATTGCGCGGCAAGTCGTTCGAGAACGGGAGAATGCGCTCCGGTGTACCAGGGTCAACCGGGTCAGTGGGGGATTGGTAGGCGCCGCGCCGGAGGATGAAGCTCTGTCGCGGAGGCGACATTTCCCGCATCACCATGATCTCGCGGACATCGTTCACGAGGTTGTTCTCGGAGGTTCGCAGCGCCAGGAGTTCTTCTCTGATCTTCAGGCAATTGACGTCCACTCTCCGGACGAAGTGATCGAGATACGCTTCCCGATCCGCGGCCACGGGGGAGCGGCCCGCAAGGGCGCTCGCTTCCAACGCGGAAAGGCAGACGGGAAACACCACGAGCTCGTCCAGCGCGCCGCCCCGAAATCCATTGTCGCGGAATCGCGCAGCCAGAGTTAATTCGACGCCCCCCACGTCGGCGTCGCCCCATTCTCTGCGGTGAAGTATGTCCTTGTAGAGGTTGTCGCGGATGATCTCACAGCGGCTATCCTGACCATTTCTGTGAATGGCAAGGCCTGCTGCACGGCTGGAGCCGTCATAAGTCACTGCGAGGTGAGTCCACTGGCCGAGCGGAAGCTCCTCCGTGGCTCGAATCTTGATGGCGTTGCCTGGCCAGAAATGGACGAGAGCAAAGCTCGGGTGCCCCTGCTCGAGCACAACCTCGTAGCCGCGGCTTCCGGAGTCGCTCCACGCCCTGGATCGGTGCAACACGACCGCCCGCTCCTGTCGTTCTGACGGCCGGATCCAAAATGCGAGTGTGAAGGGGGTTGTCCGGTTGAAGTCCCCGGTACCCCCGAGGACGACAGAGTTGTCGCCGCTGAAGCGGAGTGCTTTCCCCTTCTTGCCCTCGCAGAGCTCCGGAGTCTCGACGAAGATGCCTGGCTTCGAGGCATCCGACTCGTTCGGCGTCTGGCCGTTGATCACCTCATCGAGAGAAAAGCGTGTCGAGGGCGCCGGTGCGGTGGCGTGCCCGCCCGATGCGGCCCACGCCTCGAACCGTGCTCGTGCGCGCACTTCTTCCGAGTTGAGTGCGGCCTCCCTGGCTGCGATTTCTGCCTTCAGGGAAGTATGCTTCGCCTCGAGTCCCTCTGGATAGAGGAACAACGTTGGCGTCGGTGTTGCCTGTGTGAAGTGTGAGTAGAGGCCCGACTCGTCGATGTTTGCGAAGAACGCCGACAGCTGGTAGTAGTCCTTCTGGGTAAGCGGATCGTACTTGTGATCATGGCAGCGGGCACATTCGAGGGTGAGCCCGAGAAACGCGGTGCCGAAGGTTTGAACGCGGTCCGCCACGTACTCGACCCGGAACTCCTCGTCGATGCTTCCCCCCTCATTGGTCTGGCGATGCAGTCGATGGAACGCGGTGGCCAGGACCTGATCTCGAGTTGGAGCCGGGAGCAGATCGCCCGCCACTTGCCAGGTCACAAACTGGTCAAAGCTCAGATTCTCGTTGAAGGCCCGGATCACCCAGTCCCGCCAGGGGGACATGTCACGCTCGACGTCAGACTGATAGCCGTAGGTGTCGGCGTAGCGAGCCAGGTCGAGCCACTCGTTGGCCCGGCGTTCGCCGTAGGTCGCAGAAGCAAGGAGTCGATCGACGAGGCTTTCGTAGGCTCCTGGAGAGTCATCGCTAACAAAGCGGTCGATCTCCTCGAGGTCTGGAGGCAAGCCTGTCAGGTCAAGGCAGAGTCTGCGGATGAGAGACTCCGGTGAGGCCTCTGGCGCAGGGGAGATATTCTCGCTCTCGAGGCGTGCGCGCACGAAGGCGTCAACGGGATTCCGCAGCCCGGTACTGTCCCGTGGCACGGGCGCGGGGGGATCTCCCACGGGGATGAGGGACCAGAGCGCGCTGTATTCCGCTCCGCCGGCAATCCAGTCGCGGATAAGCTGCTTCTCGCGGGCCGACAGGGTGAGGAGGTTGTCTGGCGGGGGCATGACCCTGTCGGGATCGCTGGAGGTGATCCTCGCGAGAAGCTCGGCCTCGAACGGTCGACCTGATTTCAGCTTCCAGTCGCCCGGCAGGTCAAGGCGCAGGCCTGCCTTCCTCGTTTTCGCGTCCGGGCCATGGCACTTGAAGCAGCGGTCGGACAGGAGCGGCCGGACCTGAAAATTGAAGTTAACTCGGGGTTCAGGCGCGGAGGCCTGCCCCAGCAAGATTGTCAGCGCAGTGATCAGCATGGAAAGTGGGCAGTCCCCATTTTCGGGTGCAAAGGGCGCCTTGCATCTGAAAACTTGGGGGGGCTCTGCCGTCTCACTGGGGCTGGGTTCCTGGGGACTCGAGGAGCTTCCTCGCTCGGTCGGTGGCATCCTTGCCTGCTGCCGCCTTGACCGCTTGCTTCATGGCGTCTCTCACCTGCGCAGGGATCCTCCCCGAGCGCCGCGCTGAGGCATCCTCGGTCTTCCACTCGCTGAGCTCCCGGAGCGCAGACGCGCGCAGCTTCTCGTCAGGGCTGCTCGTGAGATCCGAAACGGCGTCGAGCGCCAGGAGGGCTGCCGGCTGTGAGCCGGGCTTCGGGATCCCCGTTTCTGGCCAGGTCAAGCACAGCTTGCAAGGCCGCGTTCTCTCCCTGGTTGACGAGCGCGACAAGTCCCTTCCACCCGCGCCGTTGTGAACGCAGTTGAAGAGGTTGCCTTTGCCATGCGTATGAAGAGGGAGGTTAGCTTGTTTGAACGGACGGGGAAGTGGCGAGGGGACAGTGCGACTCGCCAGGCTCCTTTGAGTGGCAGCCGCTCGGGGAACCCAGGCGGGAAGCTACACCCACGCCTTGCGGATCGGCCACATCTTCACCGCCTGCGTCAGGACAACATGGCAGAGGAGAGTCTCGAGGAGGATCGGCCAGTAAAGCAGCGGCAGGGGCGTGAAGCCGAGCGCCGACGCCACGGGCGCACAGGGCAGCCAAGCGCTGCGGCGGAGAATACGACCAGGAAGCGTGCGACGAAGCATCGCAGGCTTGCAGCCAATCAAATCCAGGAGCCTGCTGGAATAGAATTCGAGGCTATCGATGCTTCTCAATTACATAGGGTCCAGCCACCAGAAGCTCAAGTCCGGACCCAAAGAAAGTAGAAATCGCCTGGTAGGGATTTTCAACTATCGGCTGCCCCTTGATGTTGAAGCTGGTGTTGAGCACCACGGGAATTCCAGTCCGCTTCCCCACTTCGGAGATTAGCTGGTGGTAGAGGGGCTCCGCCTTGGAATCCACGGTCTGCACGCGAGCGGTTCCATCCGCATGGGTGACTGCGGGGATCTGTTCCCGAGCCTCAGGGCGCACAGTGAACGTGGAGTTCATGAAAGGCGTCGCGTACACCTTTTCGAAGTAGGACTTGGCCTCCGTCACAATGACAGAGGGCGCGAATGGTCGAAATCCCTCGCGAAACTTGACCACGGCGTTCACGCGATCCTTCATTTCTGCACGTCGTGGATCAGCAAGTATGGAACGGTGACCCAACGCCCTGGCTCCGTATTCCATCCGTCCCTGATACCACCCGACGATTCGCCCCGCAGCGATGGCCTCGGCCGCGACCGCGGCACAATCACTTGCCTCGCGATACTTGGCGCCGACTTCATCGAGAGCCTTCTTGATCTCGTCTGCGGGGTAGCCCGGTCCCAGCGCGGCTGTGGGCAGCCGTTCTCGCGGGGTACTCGACTCCGGCAGTGCCGCCAGTAGTGCGGCCCCCAGTGCCAGGCCCGCATCGCCAGCAGCCGGAGGCAGATAAATGGAGTCAACATGGCCGCTCTCGGCGATCTTCTGATTCATTACACAATTCATCGCCACTCCACCGGCCAGGCAAAGGTTTCGGGTGCCGCTGCGCCCCATGTAAGCCTTCACCATGCTCAGGACTGTCAACTCCAGTTGACGCTGCGCACTGGCGGCGAGATCTTGCTGAATTGCCTGCAGCTCACCTTTCTTCTTGCGGGCGGGTCCGACGCGCGCCTCGAGCTCTGACCCGTAGAACCTCTCCTGTGGAGACAGGGGAGGCTCACCTGCTCCCGTGGTACGCAAGATCCCGGGAGCCAGGGAGTAATCACCGCCGTCAGAACGCAAGAGCCAGGACAAATCGATGGATGGCCGACCGTACGAAGCGAGGCCCATCACCTTGTACTCATCCTCACCGAAGTCGAATCCCAGGTGCTGCGTGATCATCGCGTAGAAGAGGCCAAGGGATTGTGGAAAGTCCCAGTGCTTCAGTAGCTCAAGCCGATTGCCCTTGCCGTGAGAAATTGTGGTGGCGCGACCATCGCCGCTGAAATCAAACGTGATCACCAGTGCCTCGGAGTAGCCGCTGGTGAAGTATGCCGAGGCTGCATGAGCCTCATGGTGATCACAAAGCTCGATCTTGGGTGCGTGACCAAAGCAGAAGCGGAAATACTCGGAGAGCCGCTCCTTCATGTTCTTGTAGGTACGACCCGGAAAGACCACAACGTCAATGTCTTGGATATCCAGACCGCCTTCCTCAAGGCAGTATTGGATGGCGTACGTGGGAAGGTTGCCAGGTGCATGCTTGACCCGGGTAAATCGCTCCTCCTCGACTGCAGCGATGACGTTTCCGTCGATGATCAACGCGGCAGCAGAATCCCAATTGCCGAGGCGAATTCCGCCACAAATCCCTAGAATGTTCATTGCAAGCACCGTAAATGGCTGAGGAAACCAAACTATTGTTTGAGTCTATCGGATTCCGCTCTGGCTGGCCAAAGGCTTAATTGGAGGAAAATGGCACGTTCTCGCCTGGTGTAGTCAAGTGTTTTCAGAGCCCACGTTGGTAAACCCCGCTTAGATATACCTCGCTCGCCCACACGTGAGACATTCCGAATGGGCAGAGGAGGACCCCCCCGAGTCTGCTGCTCGTTTCTGCTGGTGGGGGGCGGACCCTCCCCCGCCGCAACCCCCCTCTCCTCGGCGCCTGATGGGCGCCGGGCGCCTCTGGCGCGAGTAGCCGCAACCTTTCGCAGGCTGCAAAACGTCTCATCACTGGCAGCGTGCGGTAGAATTTGATCACAGCCCAGGGCTTGCTTGTTCTCGATCACACCACTGCGCGGGTCCTCCTCGGAGGAAATTGGCGGGCAACGCTGGCGGCCGACGCGCACCGGCCGAGGGGCCTCATCCCCGCACCGGAGCCGGGAGGCGAACCCCGAGCGCGAGGACCGAGTCGCGACGGCCGGCCTCCCTGGCGGCCGGCCCCATGGACAGGCGGAAGTCGAGCACCTGGAGCGGATCGTCGAGGTGCGTGCGCCCGGCCAGGAGGTCATGGATGCCGAGGAAGACGTCCGAGGCCACGAGCAGTCCCATGCGCGCATCAGGACCTAGTTGTCCAGCGGCCGGATCCGCAGATTTCGCCAGCGAACCTCGATGCGCTCCTTCCGGCCGCCGACCCCGTGCACCTGGAGAGCGATGAAGCCGCGCGGCGTCATGTCATCCGTCAAATTGGCGCGCGCCTCCCCGTTGAGCCACGTCTTGATGGACGGACCGATCGCCTCCACCCGGACCACGTTCCAGTCGCCCTTGCGGTAGAGGCGCTTCCCCTGCTCGCTGAACTTTGCGGCGTCGCCCCCGCGCGAGCCGGGATAGAGCCAGCCACGCCGGCCCTCGTCGTAGATTCCGGCGGTCCACATGCGCTCGGGCTTGTTCGGGTCGATCTCCACCTGGTAGCCGTGCACCCGCCCGGCCGGCACCTCGATCGTCTTCTGGTCCGCCGAGTACGTGGTCTCCTCGCCCGGGGCGGAGGATCGGACCTGCACGCCCGCGTTGAGCGCGGGGTCGCACCGGAACTCGTACTCAAGGATGAAGTCGCCGTACTCGCGCTTCGTGCACAGGAAGCTGTTCGGCGTATCGGGCACGGACTGCCCCACGATCGATCCGTCCTCGACCCGGTAGAGGGCCTTGCCCCCCTTCTGCTCCCAGCCGTTGAGCGACTTCCCGTCGAAGAGGGGCACGAAACCGGCGTCGGCGGCGATCGGCTTGATCCAGAGGTTTCGGAACCACACGCGGCCGTGATCGCCCTGGAGCTTGAAGGGCCTCGCCTCGTCGACCGCGGGGGCCGGACTGTCGGTCCGTGTGGCCAGTTCCACGTCCTCGTGGAGTGCTTTCCCGTTCTGCCAGACGGAGATCTTCCTGCCCAGGACCCTTGCCGACATTTCATTCCACTTCCCCGGCCCGTTCCAGGCGATGATCCGGGGTGGGTAGCGGTCGTAGAGCGACCCGTCGCAGTGCTTCTCGTCGAGGGACTGCGCGCCCAGGATCTGGACTTCCCACTGATCGCGAAGGTAGAAGCCGCTGTTGCCGCCCTGCTGGCCGGGATCGGAGCGGTACTCCCAGTGGACCAGGAAGTCGCGGAAGGCGCGCTTCGTCCACAGATCTCGGCCGCGATCGCCCGGCGCCGGCCCGTCGTACCACTTCTTGTTCGTGATCGCGCGCGGGGCCGCGGACACCTCCCAGACTTCCGCCATGCTCGCGCCGCGGGCGTCGAGTTCGGAGAGGTCCCTGTCGTTCCAAATCGGCTCCCACCCTTCTGCCCGGCCGCACACGGTCCGGATGCGCGCGTTGCGGTACCAGACCGGCCCGTGGTCGCCCTGGAGCATGATCGGGCCCCGGATCAAGTCGAGCCCGTCCATCGAGCCGCCCGTGGCGGAATCGATGAAGACCGCATCGTGGATGAGGACGCCGTTGTGGAGGACGGAGATGCGGTTGCCGAGGTGGCGGATCCGATACGCGTTCCATTGCCCGGCCGGCTTCCCGGCGTTTTCGGTCGGAGCGACCCGCGAGTAAATCGCGCCGCAGCCGTTCGGGCCGACTTCCTTGCGGCCGCTCGAGTCGTCGATCTGGACTTCGATCTGGCCGCGAAGGTACACGCCGCTGTTCTTGTGATTTGACTTCGGATCGAGCCGGTACTCGATCTCCAGCTCGTAGTTGTCGAACTCGCGCTCCGTCGCGAGGTCCATCCCGACCGCGCCGGAGTTCGTCAGCGCCGCGTCTTCGACGGTCCATGGCCGGTCCGGCTGGCCCGCCTTGGCCTTCACCCAGCCCGTCGTGCCCTTGCCGTCGAAGAGGCTCTGCCATTCGCCGTACTCCGGCCCCTCGGCGCGGACGATGCTCCCGGCAAACGCGAGAAAGGCGGCGACGATCGTCATGCGGACCATGTGTGCACCTATATACCTCGGCACGATTCTTGGAGTCGGTTGACCGGTCTTTTTGGGCGAAAGCTTTGTCACTCGCCCTCGGCGACGCCTCCAGGGTCGTTGTCGGGCTTCGCTTCGCGCCATCGCCTCGAAAATCCTCGGCCATCCAGTCCACTCATAATCGCGCCGAGCTATTTATGTCGTGGAGTGATTTTGGAACCCGGATAGAAACTGTACCACGGTAGGCACACGACGGCGGCATGTCAAGCCGAGGCAGTCCCCGTTGCGTCCAGGAGGCTCACGTTGCGCGCCGGCGAAGAGCCAGATGAGCAGCCTCACCGCATCGCTGACGTCGTGTGAGCCGTCTGCCCGCTCCTTGACTGGGCGTGCCTGGTCGAGTACTCAATTCTCACCGGGGCGGAGACCTTCGAGTGCTCCGCTCTTGACGTGGGCGGCTACACCCCGCTTTCCGCGGTGGCATTCGCGCGGATCGCATTGCGCGAGATCCCTGTGGCCCGACTCCACGAACTCAAGGGACTCTGGCGGGTGAGTCGA
>SXIK01000149.1 GCA_005772855.1 Planctomycetia bacterium
CGAGCAGTACACCCGGAACATGGCCACTGGCGCCTCGACCGCGAACGTTGCGATCATCCTCATAGACGCCCGGCTTGGGATCCTCACACAGACGAAGCGACACTCCTTCATCGCGAGCCTCCTCGGAATCCCACGCCTCCTGATCGGGATCAACAAGATGGACCTGGTGGATTACTCACAGGAGGTTTACGACCGCATAGTGGCGGATTACCGCGACTTCGCGACGCGTCTCGGCGTCCTCGACCTCAAGTTCATCCCAATGAGCGCGCTGAAGGGGCACAATGTGGTGGCTCGCTCGAAGACAATGCCCTGGTACAACGGCGAGAGCGTGCTCGAGTACCTGGAGGACGTTTACATTGGCAGCGACCGCAACCTGATCGACTTCCGCATGCCGATTCAGTACGTCCTCCGTCCCAACCTCAACTTTCGGGGCTTCTGCGGGCAAATTGCCTCGGGCATCGTGAAGGTGGGGGACTCGGTCTTGGCGCTCCCAAGCCTCAGAACGAGCCGTGTGAAATCGATCCTGAGCTACGCAGGCGAGCATGAAAACGCCTACGCACCCATGTCCGTCACCATCACGCTCGAGGACGAAATCGACATATCACGGGGCGACCTCCTGGTCCACCCGAAGAACCTCCCGCGGGTCCAGTCGAGCTTCGAAGCGATGGTGGTCTGGATGTCCGAGGAGCCAATGCGGCCGGACGGGACCTACTTTGTGAAGCACACCACGCGCCTCACGAAGGCGACGATCCAAAAAATCGACTACCGTGTCGACGTGAACACTCTCAGTCGAATCTCGGCCGAGCCTCTCAAGCTCAACGAGATTGGCCGAGTGGCGTTCCAGGCCACACACAAACTTTTTCTCGACCCTTACTCACGCAATCGAATCACGGGCAGCCTCATCATCGTCGACCCGATCACGAACAGCACAGTTGGCGCTGGCATGGTGATCGACCGCGTGCCGGAGGATCAGCTCCGGGTCGCAACCGCAGAAGCGGCGCCACGCTCGGAGAACATCCGGCGCGAGGTCGGACGGGTGTCGATGGCGGAACGAGAAAGGCTTCTGGGCCAGAGGTCCGTCACCATCTGGTTCACGGGTCTTTCGGGCTCCGGCAAGTCCTCGATCGCCCAGGAGCTGGAGCGAAAGTTTTTTGAGGCCGGCCGCCATGTTTACGTGCTCGACGGCGACAACCTCCGCTTCGGCCTCAATCGTGACTTGAGCTTTTCGAAGCCCGATCGCACCGAGAACATTCGCCGCGCCGCCGAGGTTGCGCGGCTCTTCAACGATTCGGGGACGATCGTGCTGGTACCGGTGATTTCGCCCTTCAAGGCGGATCGCGATAGCGCCCGAAATATCATCGGCGACGAGCGTTTCATCGAGGTCTTCGTCTCCACGCCCCTGGAGGTCTGCGAGTCCCGCGACCGCAAGGGCCTCTACAAGAAGGCCAGGGCGGGGGAGATCGAGGACTTCACGGGCATCTCCTCGCCTTACGAACCACCGGAGAAGCCTTTCCTCGAGCTCAACACCCTCGGCCGCAAAGTCGATGAGTGCGTCGACGACCTCTTCTCCCGCATCGAGTTCCTCTTGCAACCCTGATGGGGGACAGCCGTCTGCATTTCGATTCATGGCCAGCCCCGAGAGAAGCCTGATGTCACCCAGGATGACCACCCGGCTCGCGTCGAAGGCTGAAGCGGAACGATGGAAGGAGATCGCCAGGTTTCTCCACGAACTGGGTCAGCTCAAGAGGGTTCAGCGCTCGGGCTGGTGGCTCGCTGGCGTGAGGCAGGCGGAAAGTGTCGCGGAGCACACGTTTCGCACTGCAGCCATAGCCTACATCCTCGCGGAGCTCGAGGGCGCCAGCGCCGATCGTGCGGCCTCGCTCGCCGTCTTCCACGATACGGCGGAGACTCGCGTGAACGATTCTCACCGGCTGCAACGGCTCTACGCGGACTGGGCGGGCGTGGAGGAGAAGGTTTCGCGGGACCAGCTCGAGAGCCTGCCCTCGCGCCTCGCTGATAAACTCGCCGGTCTGCTTGCGGAGGCC
This sequence comes from Planctomycetia bacterium, assembly GCA_005772855.1. Classification (GTDB taxonomy): domain Bacteria; phylum Planctomycetota; class UBA8108; order UBA8108; family SXIK01; genus SXIK01. The sequence continues at coordinate 2,046 of SXIK01000149.1, forward strand.
CGCGAAGAGGAGACGCTGGAGGCCCGTGTAGCAAGAGATGCCGACCGCCTCGAGTGTTTGCTTCAGGCGCGTGAGTATGCGGCGCGGGGCCACGGCGTGGAGCCCTTCTTGCGCACGTCCCTCGCTGAACTGACGACACGCTCTGCAAGACGCCTCGCACGGGCCATCCTCGGGATTAGTCCGGGGAGCTGGCACCAGAAGACTCTTGCCCTCAAGCGTCCTGTGGCCCCAAGGCGTCGCGCGAAAAGATCCAGGTGAGTTCGTGTTTGTTCGCGTGCAAGTGGACGAGGCGGCTGCCCTTGACGGACTCGAAATGCTCGATGGCCCCGTAATGCTGGTCGCCTTGAAACTTGAGCGTACAGACAAAGTGCCGCACCGCGCCAGTCTCGAGCCATGCCTTGACCCAATTCCAGAGCCGCTCCGGATAGCAGACGACGTCGCTGAGGATCCAATCAAAACTCTCTGCACCGGGTCGGAGCGAAAACGCGCTGCCCTGCCGGTATTCCACTCCAGGCATCTGCTCCACCCGGGGATCCAGCGGGGCACGGTCAATGGCCACCACAGTTGCACCAAGGCGTGAGACAGCCCATGTCCAGCCACCCGGTGAGGCGCCAGCGTCGAGGCAGCGCTCACCCTGTCGGGGGTGACGCCCGAGCAACGTCAACGCCTCCCACAGCTTCAAGTAGGCTCGATTCGGCGGTCCCGACTTGAACTCCTCAAATCTCACCTCGCCGTTGGGAAAGGGGCTCGTGGAGTGGGAGGAGGCGATCACGGTGTCCTCGTCGAGAAGCGTCCAGGAGCCCAGTGGGGACCTTGGTGGGGGGGCTGGAAACTCGAGCGGCCTGGCGCTCACATGCGGAAGTTGGCCCTGGATCAGCTCGGCCCTTCGAAAAAGCTTGAAGGCATAGAGAGCCCAGCCCCGTTGAATCGCACGAAGCTTGAGAACCGCGTCCTTGACGCTGCGGATCTTGATTTCAACGGGATCCAGCCAGACATTCTCCGTCCAGTGAACCGGTTGACGCTGGCCCCTGGCGATGAACAGACGTCCATGCTCGGCAAGGACTCCCCGCAACTCGCGCCGGAGATGCGCCTCAAATCCTCTTGGAGCCAGATAGCCCGTGGCGTCGAGCCTCAATGCCAGGCCGGAATCTCGCCCGCGGGGCTCTGCCACCAGGGAACCCAAGCCAGGGATACCAACCGAAGGCGTATGTCAGCTTTCTTGGGCCGCATCGAGATCGTCTCGAGCGGCTCCGCCGAGCTGTCGAATCGCGCCTCGAGCGACTTGACCTCCTCCTGAAACTGGGCTTCCAGCTCGGCCCTCAGGTCACAGAGGGCCTGCACGTTCTCCTCGGCACGGCCGACGTCCTGCGACTCCTTGATCGTTCGACCGACGCCCCTGGCAGCGGTCGTCGCCCTGCCGATCGTCGACGCGCTGATGGTTTTTCGGCCGAGGAACGCCCCGAGAATCGATGCACCAAAGCTGATGGCCGTCTGGAGCTTGGCGGCTGACGCTTGCTTTGCCTGAACGTCCTTGGCCGACTCGGCTCTTCGGATCCGTTCCTCGTAGGCGGCGAGCTTCGGGGCATACTTCTGCCGGAGCTTCTCCGCGTTCAGATCGCGATCTTCCCTGGATTTTTGACAAATGCGTGCGCGAAAGTCGCGTTCGGACTCTTCCGGCCGCGACACCGTTCGTGTTGACGGGCTGCGAAAAAGGTCCAGCTTCGCGGTGCGAAAGATCCTGTCGAGAAAGGCTGCTTTCCAACCCTCGTGGTTGGTTATCTGCGTTGCCGCAGGTGGCAGGGCAGCAAAGACTGCGCCTTGCGCTGGAGCCTGTTCGAGGTCACCGTCAGAGATCGCGACTTCCTCCGCGCGATTCCAGTCGACGGGCAGCGGGCCCGTGGTAATGGGGACGAGGAGGCACTTTTCGACCTCTCCGTTCACGTCCGATTTCGCGTCGTCAAAGTGGACACTCGCGATTCCAATGAGCGCCGGGCGATAGAGGAGCGTGCCTCCCGCCGGCTGCAACGACCGAAGCGGAACGAAACACTGCGTGACCTTCGGCGGGAGGGCGGGAGGAGCCGATGATCCGGTGGGGGAGCCCGTGGCGGGTCTGGGCGCAAGCTGCGCGCTAGCCACTGCCGTCGTCGCTGCGACCGCAATGCCCTCGCCACCCTCGGACCTGCGCTTGTCCATGAGCAACTTGATCTGCGCCCGGGTCAGCGGCCCGCGCAAGTAAGAGAGAGCCCAGCGCGTCTGAAAAACAACGGGACCGTCCTCGTGAACGTTATTCAACAAGAAGACACGATTTCCAAGGCTGGAGAGGAGCTTCTCCATCTCGCCCCGATGGAACGGGCTCGACGCCGTCGCCGAGGCGCCCTCGAGCCCGTCAAGCACACGGGCCTTGTCGCGCTCCGTCTGAAGTCGACCGATCAACCAGGTGCCAGCGGTCGAGAGACCCTTGTAATCCAGATCGACAGGATTTTGCGTCGCAAGCACGATGCCGACACCAAAGGCCCTCGCCTGCTTCAGCAGTGTCAGGAGCGGCTGTTTGCTCGGCGGGTTCGCAACCGGTGGGAAATAGCCGAAGATCTCGTCCATGTAAACAAGAGCGCGGAGGCTCGTTGTCCCGGGCTGGGAGCGGACCCAGCCGAGGATCTGATTCAACAGGAGGGTCACAAAGAACATGCGCTCGGCATCGCCCAGGTGCGCGATGGAGAAAATCGAGATCCGGGGCTTTCCTGAAGACGTATAGAGCATCGACTGAATGTCGAGCGGGTCACCCGTGATCCAGCTTTCGAAGCCCGGCGAGGCGAGAAGGTTGTTGATTCGCATGGCAAGCCCGAAACGCTCGCTCTTCGGATAAAAAGACTCCAGGTCGAAGACACCAACCCTCTCGAGGGGCGGGTCCTGGATGAGCCCGATGAGACTCGCCAGGTCGACATCGCGACCTTGCTGCCAGAGGCGTAGCACAATGTTTGAGAGCAAAATATGCTCCCGGCTTTGCATCGGGTCGGCGTCAACTCCAGCAAGGCCCAGGAGGCCCGAAACGGCGGTACGTACCTGTTCACCCACGCACTCTGCATCCGCGAGAACCGCCTTGCCGGGCGCCGCAAAGGACTTCAGCACGCTGACGGACAACCCTGCGCTGGAGCCTGGCGTGTAGACGGCGAAGTCGACGGAGTCGCGCAGACGCTGGATGCGTGCGCCGTCTTGCCCCCACTCGGTCAGGCCTTTCTTCCAGAGGTCGGCCTGCGCCGCCGCGAACTGAGCAGGATCGAGGCCCTTTCGACGAGCCTCCTCTTCGTTGATCCAGGGGGCGAAGTCCTCGCCGCGAAGATTCGGGAACGTCAAGAGCAGGTTGGAAAGGTCTCCCTTCGGATCAATCGCGATGGCCGGGATTCCATCAATGGCGGCTTCCTCGAGAAGGCTCAAACACAGCCCGGTCTTGCCGCTACCGGTCATGCCCACGCAGACCGCATGAGTCACGAGGTCTCGGGAGTCGTAAAGGAGAGGGGCCTCCGAGAGCTTTCCGGTGCTCAGGTCAAGATGGCGACCCAGGTAAAACGCGCCGAGCTTTTCAAAATCTTGCATGGGTTCTCTTCAAGTAATCGTGATCGCCTGTCGAATGGACCTTGCCCGGACCCGATTGTAATCGACTTTCAGGCAACGTGGAGAGGGCTCGGCACCACTTCCAGTGGGGCCTGGCTCTGCCCGCGCAAGCTGGTTCAACGCAAACTTCTCTAAAGTCAGTCCCGGAGACGCAGCGGCGCCCTTCGTGGCCACACTGGTGGACATCACAGGACGCGGGATCTACTTCCTGTTTGCCTACGTCGTCCTCCACGGGACCTTGCTCTGACCGCATCTACCGGGATCCCGCGTTCAGCACATGGTCGAGAAGGTCGAGGATCTCTTCAGCGCTCAGCGTGTTCAGGAGTCCGGCTGGCATGAGGGAGACCTCGGAGGTTACCCTCTCCTGGACATCGGCCTTCGAGATCGTGCGGAGCTCGTCACTCTTCTGGGCCGCCTGCGGCTTCAACTCGAGTGGGCTGGAACGGACCTTGTAAGCATCGGCGGTCTCCTCGATGACGATGCCCGAGACGAGCTGGCCATCGACGAGAACCAGGACGCTGGACCGAAACTTCTCGTCAATCACCTTCGAGGGTTCGATCATCTCCGTCAGCACGTCGAGCGGTGTCGTTTTCTTCTCGGATAGCTTCTGCTTCACCTGGAGGAGATCGGGCCCCACGAAGCCTCCAACACCGTTCACGCGGTGGCACGTCCCGCAGGCGAGATCGGTGAAGAGCTGTTTGCCACGCTCGCGGTTTCGCCCATGGCCCAGGTGCTCGAGCCCGTCCTTCAAGTCACCGACGGTCCATGCCTGCACGAACGGCCGGACCGGACCCGTGGGAGTCGAAGCGGCCGCCACGAGAGCCTCGGGTGAAACGTCATCGAGGCTCTTCACGACGCGCATCACTCCGTTCATGCGTCGCCAGTGGCCCGGGAAGGTGCAGACGTAGGGGTAGTCGCCCAGCTCGGTCGGTGCCGTAAAATTCAGGCGTTCGCTCTGGCCTGGCTGCAGGAGCCTTGTCGCGTGCAAGACCTCCGGCACGTTGGGAACGAAGCTCCTCGAGAAGGCGTTTGGGTCGGCCGCCATGCGCTCGCCCTCGAGACCGACTTTCTCGAGCGAGTGCGGCCTGGCAACCACCAAGTTGTGCGGCATGATGTCGACGTTCTCGAAGACAATTTCGATCGCCTTTCCAGCCTCGACGTGGATCTGCGGACGATCGTAGATCATGAGATTTGGCACCGCTCGGAGCACGATCACGGGCACACCCAGCGCTCTCAACGCAAGGCGCACGGCCTGGCCCTCCCTTGCCGGAAGGAGAGCGGCCAGTTCATCCGCCAGTTGCAACGCGTCGCGAGCCTCGCTCTGCGTCCGCTCGGCCGCCGGAAGCTTTTTCACATGGCTCGAGAGCACTTCGATGAGCGCTCGAGCCTCGCTCGGAGGCCTTCTCGGCTGGGGGATTCGACTCAGCGCTCTTACCGCCGCGGCACGCTCGTCGCCGGCCACAACGAACTTCGTTAGTATCTTGAAGGTGCCCTCCTCATCCTTGCCCGTAGAGACCAGGGCCTTCATGGCGCTGCGCCGGATCGCCGACTCCGGATCGCCAACAACCTCGCTGCTTGCGAGCTCCCCGGGCGCGGCATTTCCCTCGCGCTTCAGGGCAGGGTTGCGGCCCGAGTCGAGCACAAGGAGATCAAGGCCTTCGTAGCCTTTCCAGCGCGCCTTGAATTCTGCCGGCACGCCGGAGACAAGCGGCTGAATCCGCTCATGGGCCGAAGCTCTGAGCGCCGCATCCGGCAACAATGGGATGGCCTCCAGCAGGTCCCGAAGAGTGCTCGGGGACCGCGAAGCATCCTCCCACGCCGGGCCGATAGATCCATCCCCAGTCGCGAGAGCCAAGTAACTCATCTGGCGCGTGAAGGTGTGCCTCGCGCTCGACGCGATCGCACCGATTCCGTCTCTCTCCTTCTTGAGCCGTGAGGGCGACTCGGAGATCAGCATGTGAGCCAGGTCGTTCAAGGCGCGGCGGGACACCTCGCCCTCCGCCCGGTCCAGGCGTCGGACCGCCTGAAGCAGCTCGGTCAACAATTCGGTGCCGTTGACCTTCGCGAGGCCCATCAAGGCCTCGTGACGGTGCGCATGCACGATATCGTCTCGGGAGAGAATCGCCTGATGGACATGGGGTGTGCGAGGCAGCTTGACCAGCTCCGCCGTGCTCACGGTCGAGAGAAGGTAGGAAATGGCATCCGGATTGCCTGCGGCAAAATTTTTCTCCTCATGGATGGCTCTTTTCCAGTGAGGCTCGAGCTGCAGGAGCGTCTCGCGCAGGGTGTAGGAGAGGTAGTAGTCCATCGGATGCCGGATGACGGTGAGCGCCGCCACGGCGGCCCTGGCCTCACGAAAGAAACTTTGAGCGCGCACGGCCTCCAGGCGAACTCGGGGATGGGCGTCACTCGCCTGCGCTTCAAGAAGCCCAATGGGGTCCGCGACACGGTCACGCCAGTAGCAAAGGACCCGCGTGGCGGCGGCCCGGGCGTGATAGTCCTTGGCGCCAAGAATGCGCTTCAGGAGGGCCTCATCGACCACGTTGTGCGATTGGTGCAGCCAGAGCGCCTCGGTCAAGTGGTGCTCGTACCCGGGATCGTCCCTCGTCAGCCTCTCGACCCACTTGCAAACAGCTGCAATGACTTGCTTCGTGTCCCGGGCGCCGAGCTCGATCCTGGTTCGGTAGCGCGTGCGGTCCTCGGGTTCCTTCAGGAGCTCCAGGAGTTTCTCGATCGGCTCGCCAGCGATTCTCGCGGGCTCGAGGAGCCGACGCCCCGGGCAAGTGATCCGGTAAACACGTCCGTGGGTGCGGTCACGGCTTGGATCGCGCAGGTTATGCTGCATGTGACCAATCACAGGATTCTGCCAGTCGGAAAGGTAGAGCGCACCGTCCGGCCCGACTTCCATGTCTGTGGGGCGAAAGTTGGGGTCCGAGGAGAAAATGAGCGGCTCCGTCTCGACGGCCGTGAAGCCCGAGTCCTTCTCCTCCATCCGGTACTGCAAGACGCCTTGAAATCCAATCACGTTGGCGACCAGGTAGTTGTCTTGAAACTCGTCGGGAAAGTGGCGGCTCGAGAGGATCTCGGTGCCTGGACATGGACGGGTCCGTTGCGGGAAGAAGGGGTTCAACCCTGAATGCTTCTGCGGAAAGTCGAGACGGCCCGAGAAAGCGGTGGCGTAGTAATTTACATTCCCGGTACCGTCTGTGACGAAATCCTGGCCCCAACGGTCGAAGACGTGACCGTGCGGGTTCGCGAAGCCGTAAGTCACATAGACGTCGAGCTTGTGCGTGCGCGGCTCATAGCGGAAGACCCCGCCGTTGGCGCAACGCTCCGGGGGGCCCCATGGCGACTCCACCTGGGTGTGGTGGAAAGTGCCCTCCTGAAAGTATAGGGCCCCACCAGGATCCAGGGTGAAACTGTTGGCGGCGTGGTGAGTGTCGGCGGAATCGAGACCATTCAAGACCCGCTCCATCGAGTCGGCGACGTCGTCGCCGTTCGTGTCACGAAGAAACCAGAGGTCGGGCACCTGAGCCACCAACACACCACCGCCCCAGAGCTCAAATCCGGTGGGCACATGGAGATGGTCGGCAAAGACCTTCGACTTGTCCGCCTTGCCGTCCCCGTCCGTGTCCTCGAGGATGAGGAGCTTGTCGTTCATCTCCTCCTTCGGCTTCCAGTGGGGGTAGGAAGGCATGACCGCGACCCAGAGGCGTCCGCGCGTGTCAAATGCGATCTGCACCGGGTTGGCGAGCTCCGGAAACTGCTCCTCCGAGGCAAAGAGATTCACCTTGAGCTTCGGGTGTAGCTGCATCCTCGCCATCGCCTCCTCGCCGCCCAGGAAGAGGTGCTCACCGTTTGGGCCCTTGCCTGCCCGGTTCGTCTTGACGGCGATAAAAGGCGGGGTGTTCGAGTCATCGACCTTCCAGGGTTTGCCCTGCGCGACGGCCCAGACGAGCCGATCCCGATGGGCCGTCATGGCGTCGAGAATCTCCATCTCCCGCTCGAGGACGACCCGGTTGGTCTGGCCATCAACGAACTTGAGATCCGCGCGACCGCCATGGATCGAGTAACCGTCGGTCGTGCGGTAGCGTTGAAACCAGTAAAAGTTCTTGTCGAGCACGGCTGCGCGAAGCCGGTCGAGGTAGGCAGCATCGCGCCGGGGCCCCGGGGACTCGAAGAGCGCCCCATCGATCCGGGGGGCGAGGGTCTTGTCGCCCGCTTCGCTCAAGTGGACACCATTGAAGGTGAGCGGCCCCTCGCCACGTGAATAAAGTTCCAGGGAAATATCGAAGAGGTTGACGAAGGCGACCCCGACCGTCTGCGCCACCTGCGCCATCGCCCGCGTGTAAATCCCGAGGCGCCGGTTGTTCTCCGATCCGTCCGGCAAGTTGGTGCTGCCGAGATTCTCGTGCGCGATGGGAGAGAAGAGGACAACGCGCGGAGCGCTCAAGCCATTGTACTTCTCGCTGGACATGTGCTCGAGTAAGCCCTTGAGCTCCAGACGAAACTTCTCAAGCCCGCCCTCTGCGGCAAACGACTCGTTGTAGCCAAAGAAAGCAAGGATCACATCGGCCTTGTTCATTCCGAGGTGGTCATCGGGGCTCCCAAAGTTGGCAGAGCGTAGCCGGGTCACCAGCTCGTCGCCCGGGAAGGCGAGGTTGCGCACGACCAGCTCGTGTCCGGGAAACCTGCTGTGAAGCAAGGTCTCGAGCCAGCCGTGGTGCTGCATTCGTTCAGCCAACGCGTTGCCGAGGATGCAGACGTGATCCCCCTTGCGGATTTCGAGTTGGGCTGCCCCGGGGACCGAGGCCCCCAGTAGCATGCAAGTAACAGCGATCATCTGTTTCATGATGGCTAGACCATAATGGGAGGGAGCCGTATTTTGGAGCATAAAGGTGGCCCTACGCGGCTCCTGAAACCCCCAGATGCGTCGAGAGCGCGCGAGTCCATGCGGTCACGAGCATTCTTTCCGGCCCCACCCTTGCAACCCGGGTGACACTTTGGGTGAAAAGAGGATATGCTGAAAAAGAAATGACCCTTGATGACTATCAACTTTGCCACCACGCGGTCGACGTCGACCATGCCCTGCGCGACATTGGCCGCCAAGTCCTTCTGATCCCCGCGCTTCACCCCCAAAACACGGCAGAGGAGAAGAAGCTCTTCTTCAAGCGCCATGGCCGGGAAGACCCCACGTTCCAGTATCGGCCACTGTCCTATGATCCGAGGGAGCTCCAGGGCCACATCCGGCGTGTGTTCACGCGCGCCGCAAAGATCCGGAGCCGGTGGCTGCGCTCGATTTTCCGCGCCAAGTGCCGTGAGCTCGACTTGAAGCTCGGGCTCGTCGCGGCCCGAGGCACACCCGAAATCCTGCCACTTTCCATGCGCCTTTTCCCTCGCCCGACGCGCCGCATGGTGCATGATGCCGAGGTGCTGGCAGGCTTGAAGCAGCACGAAGAGGAGCGTGGGATGGATCCGGCCAGGGTGGAAAAAGCCCTGCGCGGGACAATCAGCGCCTACCGGAAGCAGCATCGCTCCTTCGCGTGCAAGCTCAAGTGGGTAGACTCAAGCCTCGCCGAGGCCTCGATCTCGGACGCCCAGCTCAATATTCGCAAGGAGTCGAGCTACAGCCAGCGCTTCCTGCTCATGCTTCAGCATCACGAGATCGGCGTCCACCTCGTGACCGCGCAAAACGGTGATCATCAGAAGCTGAATATTTTTCGCGGCGGCCTTGCTGGCTACGATCCGACGCAGGAGGGCCTCGCCCTCTTCGCGGAGTTCCGCGCCGGCGCCATCACCTCCAATCGGCTCCGAATCCTCGGCAGCCGCGTCCTGGCGGTGGATCTCCTTTGCCGCGGGGCCTCCTTCGCAGAGACTTATGCAGCATTGACAAAGGGTTTCGGAGGATTCACGTCGGAGGAAGCGTTCTCGATTTGCCTCCGCTGCTACCGGGGCGGAGGCTACACCAAGGATGTGATTTACCAGCCAGGTTTTCTGAGCGTCTTCAATTATTGGGTCCACGGGGGCGATCTCCCGCTCCTGTTTGTCGGAAAGTTTCCGCTCTCGGAAGTCCACCACGTCAAGGAATCGGTTCGGCATGGCCTTCTCCACATGCCAATCTTCATTCCTCCGCTGATCCAGGACCTCGGAAGACTGCACGCAGAGCGCACCGTCCTCTCCCTCCTCCACGTTCGTCGGCGCCGCCTCACGAGCTTCAGCGCGCTTGCCCGCGAGGAAACCAAGGAGGAGACCCGGGACTTGCCACAGTCGCCTCCCGGGGCCGCTGCGGGGTAGGCGGGCTGCCAATGGCACTGGATTCACGGTGAATTTGTGGCCATTCGCGGCCACAATTGATCTTTCATGATGGTGACCGCCTGGACTCTTGCTTGCGTGGGATTTCTCACCGCTGATCCTGCGCCGACACCCGATCGCTTCTTCGCGAAGGAAATTCGCCCGATTCTCGCGGGGACCTGTTGGAAATGCCATGGCGGTGAGGGCAAGCCCCGCGGAGGTCTCGATCTGACGAGCCGGGAAGGGCTGCTCCGTGGAGGCAACCACGGCCCCGCGGTGACACCGCAGAAGCCAGAGTCGAGCCTGCTCCTTGAAATGATTGGCCACGGGGACTCCAGGCACCGGATGCCCCCTGCGGGGAAGCTGCCGGAGACCAGCATTGCAGCTCTCAGGCGATGGGTCGAGCTGGGCGCGCCCTGGAGCGAGAAGGACGTGGCACAGCCTCTTGGCCGCGAAACGAAATCTTTCACAAGCGACGTCACGGCGAGCGGCAAGGAGCCCCGGGGCTGGTGGGCCTACCAGCCCCTCACGCGACCGGCTCCGCCCCCGGTGGAGGACGCGGCATGGGCTCGCGGCCCGATCGATCACTTTATTCTCGAGAAGCTCTCCTTGAAGGGCCTGAGGCCTGCCCCGGCTGCGGGACGCGCCGCAATACTGAGACGATTGAGCTACGACCTGACCGGTCTTCCGCCAACGATTTCCGAAATCGAGCGCTTTGTGGCCAACGATGCGCCGGACGCCCACGAGCGCGAGGTCGAAAGGCTCCTGGGATCCCCGCACTTTGGCGAGAAATGGGCTCGCCACTGGCTCGACCTGGTCCGTTACGCCGAAACCAACGGCTATGAGCGGGATCGTGCGAAGCCACACGTCTGGCGCTACCGGGACTACATCATCGGTTCCTTCAACAAGGACAAACCCTACGACCAATTCCTCAGGGAGCAACTCGCCGGTGATGAATCCGAACCCGTGACGGGAGAGACGATCATCGCAACCGGCTTCTACCGCCTGGGCGTGTGGGACGACGATACCCCCGACCGCCTCCAGGCCCGCTTCGACGAGCTGGATGACATTCTTTCCACCACGTCGCAAGTGTTTCTCGCAACGACAATAAACTGTGCTCGCTGTCACGACCACAAGGCAGACCCCATCCCGCAAGCGGACTACTACAGACTGCTCGCGTTCTTCCTTGATATCGAGCGCTACGGGACGGATCGCCACATGCTCACCGACATCTCGAGCCTCCTGCGCACAAGCGATGAGAACCGCAGGCTCGAGAAACTATCGGAGGAGAAGTCGTCGCTCGAGGCCAAGAAAATTGCCATCGAGGATGCGGTGATTCGAAGGATGCCCGCGGAAGACCAGAGGCGAGCGGAGGGGCCTGAACGACCCAGGGTGATCGCCGAGAAGCTGCCGCTGGTCATCTCGGTGGAGGAACGAGCTCCTTACGATGCTCTGCTCGGGCGTCTCGCCGAGCTCGAGAAGGCACTGAGCGTGCTCGGGGACCTGGTCCTCAGCGTGAACCACTCGAACCCATCGCCTGCAAAGACACATATTCTCCTCCGCGGAAACCCCAACGCCGAGGGCCAGGAGGTATCGCCCGGCTTTCCCGCCGCACTCGCCTCCCAACCTGGCGAACCCCTGTCCTTTCAACCACTGGAGCGGTCCGCGGGTCGCCGGCGCGTCCTCGCCGACTGGATCGCCTCGCCTCACAACCCAGTGACCGCCAGGGTCATCGTCAATCGCCTCTGGCAGCATCATTTCGGCCGCGGCCTGGTGCGCACACCGAACGACTTCGGCCGCCTGGGTGAGGTCCCCACACACCCCGAGTTGCTTGACTGGCTCGCTAGCAAGCTCATTGCCGGGGAGTGGAGTCTGAAGGCGATTCACCGTGATATCGTGACCTCGAGCGCCTATCGAATGTCGACCGCGACATCCCGGGAGGCGCTCGCGAAGGATCCCACCAACGACCTGCTCTCGCGTTTCAATCCACGGCGCCTCATGGCAGAGGAGATTCGAGACTCGATCCTGGAACTGAGTGGCAGTCTAAACCGGCGCCTGGGAGGTCCGAGCGTTTACACCGAAGTGCCCATCGAGGTGCTCAGTACAGCCTCGCAGCCACACAAGGCCTGGGGCCGCTCGGAACCCGCCGATCGCGACAGACGAAGCGTTTACATTGTGATCAAGCGCTCCTTGATCGAGCCCGTTCTCGGAACCTTCGATCTCCCGGACCCTGACTCAAGCTGCGCGGCGAGGTTTCAGACAACCGTGCCGACGCAGTCCCTCACGAGCCTGAACGGAGAATTTTTCGGACGTGAGGCGAGGAGATTTGCGGCGCGGCTGCGGAAGGAGGCGCCAGGTAACTCTCCGGCGCAGGTGGCCCTGGCTCTGGAGCTGGCGCTCGCGCGAAGGGCAACACCGAAGGAGGTTGAACAAGGCGTCGGCCTTCTCCGGGACTGGAGCGAGGCGGATCACCTCGATCCCGAAAAGGCCCTCGAA
>SXIK01000150.1 GCA_005772855.1 Planctomycetia bacterium
AGCTGACGAAATACTCGACCGCGTTATGAGGAAAGTACTCTCGTAGCTCGCTGAAAAGCTGCGCCGCAAGGGTCTTGTTGTGCGAGATAACGAGCGTTGGCTTGTTTAGATTGGCGATGACGTTGGCGATGGTGAAAGTCTTGCCTGAACCCGTCACGCCCAGGAGCGTCTGGAATGGCATTCCCCGCTCGAAACCCCCGGTGAGAGCTTGAATCGCCGCAGGTTGATCCCCCGCAGGCTGATAAGAGCTCGTGAGCTCAAACCGCGTCATCTTCGTTCACAGACGAGCTGCTCCCGTGCACGATCCACCCAGCCGGAGGGCATGCGGGGTACCTTGAGAAGGTCGTCAATCGAGAGGAAAGGTCCATGCGCCCTGCGGTATTCAACGATCACCCGAGCTCTCGATTCCCCGATCCCCTCGAGCAGCGTCCAGTGGTACCACGGAGCGCTATTCACCTCGATTCGGATGGGCTCCACAGCACGTATCTCGATCCGGGCACGCGCCCCCGAAATTCCTCTCAGCCAGCCCGGCAGCATCACCACCAGGAGGGCGACCAGGATGACCGAAATCTCCTGGAGCGGGCGTGTCGATCTTTCCTGGCCGGCGGCCGTGCTCTTGACCGTTGACTCGAGCTCAACGCTTCTGGGCGCCAGGATCTCGCCGGATTGGCTTTCCCCTGGCGTCGAGCTCGTTACCGCCTCGGTCAAACTGCACCTCCACGCGAGGCACGCGAGGAGATGGGGCCGCCGAATCTTCGAAGATCCTGAGCCGCAAAGCCAAGTAGGGGCTGGCAAGAAAAGCTGCGCGAACCTCGGGCTCGATCCGGCGGGCCAGATCGTCCCAGTCTCCATCGAAGCCCCGCTCTGCCGCAAGCTCGACGAGAAGCTCGCGCGCACCTCTCTCGTGGCGAAGTAGCCTGGCGAGGCTGGCCTCCGCCAGCTTCGAGGAGAGCCTTGACGAGGCCTCCTGGTCGGCCACCCGAACCCGGACCGGACCCAGGTTCACCTGGACCTTTCGAAAGGAGCTGGGGCCCGAGCAGCCCAGGAAGGCCGGCGCCTGATACTCGATGTCGAGTGTCCCCTGCGGCTTGCCCTTGAATCGCGAAACGAAGTACTCCGCCACCCGGTCGTCGAAGGCAGCTCCGATCGAGCCGGCCGACTCCCGCACCGTGACGAAAAGATGATGGCCTCTCTTCTGGGGTGCCTTGCGGAGCTGAACCTCCTCGACGCCGTCCGAGCTCCAGTCCTGTGCAAAGGCGGACTTGAAGCGGATCATGGCCTGGAGTTCGGGGTTCGCATCGACAGCTACCTTGGTCAAGATCCCCAGAACGACCAGGGTTCCAATCCCCATGACGAGTATGACGAGCCAGGCGCGTGTACCCATGCTTTGAGCGGCTTTCCCGTAAACCCTCTCTTCTGGACTCAGCCTCGGCCATGGGCAATCCTGCCCGGGCGCGAGCAATTCTTTGCCTGGGAACTCCATCCACCTCGATCACCTCACCACGAACTTTCCAATTTTCGTTTGGAAGTCCTTGAAGGAGTCCCCGACAACGATCCCATGTTCCTGGAACCAGCCCCTGTTCACTTCAAGGGCGTATCTCACAAAATTATTCGACTGCGTGCGAGTTTCATCGTGAGCTTTCATGTCACGAATCTCAAGAATCTTCCCATCATCGCTCAGAAACGCGATGGAGAGATCAATGAACGTGCTTTTCATCCAGAAACCCTGCCGGCTCGGGGCCGAATAGAGAAAGAGCATCCCGTGGTTTTTCGGAAGCTCTTTCCGATTCATCAGGCCCAGCTGCCGCGAGGCGTTATCGCTTGCCACCTCCACTTCCAAGGTCTTGTCTTTCACCTCAAGCTGGATCTTGTCCCAGGGTCGCCCCAGAGGCTCCGGGGGCCCCCGGAAGCAGCTATTCAGGGCCAGAAGGGCGGCAATACCCGCCAGCATTGCCACCAGGCTTTTCGGTCTTTGAGCGAGAAGCGTTTTCAACTCTATTGTTCCTCTCTGTAGGCTCGAACCAAGTCCAATCCGATATCCAGTGCCGGCGCCGAGTGAGTGAGCGCCCCCACGCTAATCCGATCGACTCCCGACTGCGCGACCTCCCACACTCGCTCGAGTTGTAGGCCTCCCGAGGCCTCCAGGAGGGGCGTGGATCCTCGTTCATTCCTTTTCCCCACGGCCCAGCGGATTCCTTCGATGTCAAAGTTGTCGAGAAGGATCGCGTCCGGTCCGGCACCGAGAGCCACCAAGAAATCCTCCCGACCTTCCACTTCGATCTCGAGGAAGGATCCCGGCGCCGAGCGACGGGCTGTGTCGATCCACTCCGGGATCGATCCCAGGCCCAGGGCTCTGAGCACGCCCAGATGGTTGTCCTTGAGCAAGACCGCGTCCGAGAGGCTCATGCGGTGATTGGTGCCTCCGCCCGAGCGGACCGCGTACTTCTCCAGCCACCGCCAGCCGGGGGTTGTCTTCCGGGTGTCGAGCAAGACCGCTCCCGTGCCAGAAACCTGATCAACAAATCGGCGCGTGAGGGTTGCAATACCACTCAAACGCTGCAGAAAATTGAGGGCGATCCGCTCCAGGGGGAGCACCTCGCCGGCCTTTCCGCGGGCCGTCAAGAATGCCTCTCGAGGCTCAAGCCGGGCGCCGTCTGTGAGAACGCTTTCAAGAACGACTTGCGGGGCATGCCTGTGGAACAGCTCTTCCACAACTGGGAGTCCGCAAAGGACCCCTGGGCTCCGTGACACGAAGGCAGCCTCCACGCAGGCTGCGCCGCTCAGCGTGCCGGAAAAGAGCGCGGCCGTTGTGAGATCGCCTCCGGGGAGGTCCTCCCGGATTGCACGCTCGATCAAGTACCGAGTTTCGCTCAACTCCTCCGGCCCGAATAGGCACCCGGTAAAGCCGACCGAGCTCGAGTGGGCTTTGATGTAAGTCATGAGAGGTCCGGGGCGTATTGTAGCAAGAAACGGCATCTCGTCCATCGTTATGGCAAGTCCATCACGGTGGACGAACCCAGGCGTCAGCAATCACGCAAATCACTACAGAATATAATCTTGAGTAAGCCAGGGAACGCTGTCGGAGGCCGTGGGGATCGACCTCACAGTGCCAGTAGGATCCCACAACTCTTGACCTTTGGACCCCTTCGCCGATACCATCCTCAGCTTGGCGAAGCCGGGACTTCAGCTTCTGAGTCCCTGAGACTTCGTCCCAGTTTACTTCCGACCCACCATGATCAAGCTCACTTCCGAGGCTGAGAAAGTCTGCGTGGCCAAGGCTGAGGAGGCCAGACAAGGCCATATTTTCAATGGCTGGGACACTCTTACCCCCGAGGCCCAGAGGACACTGATCGCAGAAGTCGGGAGCGTGGACTTTCGCTTGCTTGAAAGGCTCGTCCACGAGCACCTTGATACCAGAGAAACGTCTCTCCCGGCTCCAGGTCTTCTGAGGCCTGCGATCGAGGAGAACCTTCCCCGGCCGGAGACGAGTCGTGAGGACTTTGAGCTCTGCCGGACGCTGGGTGAGTACTCCTTTCGCAATGGCGAAGTTCTTTTTGTGACCGCCGCTGGAGGCAGCTCGCAGCCTCTTTTTGACAAACCCCTGGGGCTCCTGCCAGTTGGACCGGTCAGCTCGAAGAGCTTGCTCCAGCTCTTTGCCGAGAAGATTCACGCCTCGAATCGGCGTTATCGGAGATCGGCTCGCTGGACCCTTGTCTGCCACCCCGGCGAGCGCGCGGTGATTGCGGCGTTTCTCAAGGATCAGGGGCACTTCGGCTTGCCTTCTGCCGACGTCAACGTCACCGATCAAGACTTGTTTCCCATCGTCGATCGCCGGGGAAAGATTCTCCTTTCCGCGCCGGGCCGCATGGCCATGAGCCCCACGGGACATGGCGGCGTCCTCCACCGGATGCTGGAAGATGGCCGAATCGAGGCACTGGAAAGCGCCGGAATCCGTTACATTTTCTATTTCCACATCGACAATCCCCTCACTCAGCTTTCCGACGCAGTCTTTCTCGGGCAGCATATCAAGGACAACTTGGACGTGAGTTCGAAGGTGGTGCGGAGGGTGAACCCGGCAGAGAAGGTGGGTGTTTTCTGCCTCCGAAACGGATCCTTGCAGGTGATCGAGCACACCGAGCTCGCCGTCGAGGATCGAGATGCCCGTGCCGCCGATGGCAGCCTGGCTTTCGCAGCGGCCAATACAGGGATCCACCTCTTCTCGCTGAGCTTCTTGAGGCGCCTCAGGGAAGACGGCTCTCAGCTCCCTTTCCACTGTGTTGATAAGGAGACTTCGTACCTGGGCCGCGGGAATCGGGTGGTTCGCCCTTCACGCCCAAACAGCTTCAAGTTTGTGACGTATGCCTTCGATGCGATCCCCTTCGCAGCACGAACACGGATTGTGCGGGTCGAGCGCGAGGAGGAGTTCTCGCCCATCAAGTGCCCCTCGGGGGGAAGTGGTTCGCTGGAGTCAGCACGGCTTGATCTGTCAAGAATGTACGGCCGCTGGCTTGCAAGAGCAGTGAGCGGGCATGAGCCTCGAGACGACCGAGCTGTCGAGATCTCGCCGCTCCTTGCCGAAAGCGCTGAGGAACTGAAGGAAAAAGCCCCGGGCACCCTCCCGAAGTGCGGCGGAATCCTCTTCGGCGGCGCCAAGTAACAGCATTGAAGTATCGGCTGGAGAAGCCCGGCCATGAATTCGTTACCGAGAGGAAGAGGTGAGGGATGAGAATTTCGTGCTACCTTGCGCCACTATTTGGCGTGGCAATTGAATTCGGGTTCAAGGGAGAGTACGCCAGCGCGCAGTCGCTGGATCAGGGCCTGACCCGACTCAAGTCCCCATCAACGATCGAGCGATTGCAAGGCGAGGTCGAGATCCTTCAGCAAGGGCCCGATGCCCTGCCACAGCTCGTGCGGGAACTCGACAGCGAGAGTCGATCGTATCGATTCACGGCAGAGCGAATCTTCTCGAGTCTCCTCGATGGCGTACTCTCCGACCTCGACACCGAGTACGCAGCCTTGACCCTGGACCGAACCGAGCTGGCGAACCTGAAGGATCGAAAGGAGTTTGCCGGGCAGCGGCAAGCCCTCGAGGTGCGGCTGGAGGAATGGAAGGCGCGGGATCCAGGGATCCTGGAAAGGTTGGAGCAGCTTCTCGAGCTCGAAAGGCTCGAGACTCGGGAAAAGAGAGCCAGGAATGGCGAGGCGACACCTCTCTCGGACGAGGGGAACAAGGAGCTCAAGCGGCTGCGGAACCTCATCGCTGAGTGGCGACACTCCAATCCTGGCTTCGAGGAAGAACTTGGACCCTTCCTGCGAAGCGCCAGGCTCGAGAGTCTCGGCGCCGAAGGTGGGAAGCTCTCCGACCTGGAAGAGCTGCGCCTCAAGGAGCTCGAGGAGCGCATTGCCCACCGTTCCCCCCGGCTCTCCGATCTTGAAAATCGGCTCGTGGCCCTCGGGTTCCCGGCCTTCAATCGACTCCTGGCCCGCGCCACCACCGTGCGGCAACGAGCCGCCCAGCACCACCGGGAGCTCGTGGCCAAGTTTCTTGAGTCCAGGCGCGCCGACCTGGTGCCTGGCGATGAACGTTTGGAGCTGGTTCGATACCATCGGGCGCTCCTGTGGGCCTGGGAGGCCGATCAGGGAGGCCCTCTCAAGGAACGTGCAGACGCCGCGCTTTCAAAGCACCTGAAGCAGACGGTCTCAGATTTACGAGCGCCCGAGCCCATCGTGCGAGTGCGTGCGGCTGACGAGCTTTACATGCTTGGAGAAAGGGGCCAGACGGCCCTGGGACTCGAGGCTCCCGGGTCTGAGCCATTCTTGCGAAACCTGCTCCGTTACCGTATTCACCCGAGAACTTACGCGAAGACTGGAATCGACCTTCAGGAGTATCCTCGCCTCACCTTCCGCGAAAAGCGTCGGCGGCTTTTCGAATACGTTCAAGCAGCCGAGGAGGACGCGCTTCCCACCCTGCGAGCCATCGTAATGGACGATGCTCTTGAGCCAAGCTTCAACGTGAAACTGGCAGCTGCGAAGGCTCTTGCGGGCCTGCGGGACATGTCGGGCTACAATTTCCTCATCGTCAAACACCCAGACCTTACGCTCAAGAAGCCCGAGGTGTCACGGGAAGTGCTTGTAATCCAGGGGCTCGAGCACATTCGGGACAAGGACTATCAGCAGGCTGTCGAGGATTTTCAGAAGATCCTCGACGAGGCCCCATTCGACTTTCGGGCAAATTACCACATCGCGTTCGCATACTTGCTGGTGAAGAACTACACAAAGGCTATCCACCACTTCGAGATCGCTCGAAGGATCAACCCGCAGGACGAGTTGACACTCTACAACCTCGCCTGCGCCTACGCGCTTGCCGGCGGCAAGACGACCGAGGCGATCGAAGCCCTCGAGGCCTCGGTCAAGGCCGGCTTCAACGACTACCAGCACGTTGAAAAAGACCCGGACCTGGATTCCATCCGAGCGGATGAGCGCTACCTGCGGCTGATCGAGCGCCTGAAGCAGAAATAATGCTCACCCGGATCCTTCGTTCCGGAAATGAATCTGGTAGAGGGGCCCTAAAGGAGCTTCGAGCCCTTTCCCGCTCGGCGCGAATGCCCTTGTCGAATCTCCGTGCTATTCTCCTTGGGGATTCTACATGCCGCACCCAGAAAAAAACTTTCACGAGCTCGCAGACCAGCTCTTGGCCATCGGCCGCCAGAAATCGACCGGCACGCTTCGCGTGACCGGCTCCGGCGGTCTCACGAAGCTTTTCCTTTTCCAGCAAGGCTGCCTCGCCGATCTGCACACGGGCCGTGACGAGACGGTGCTCGAGGCAGCCTTGGTTGCATCCGGGGCCGTCTCGGATAAAGACCTCCGGCGTGCCCGAAAGAACGCGGGCAAGTCTGGCCAGTCCTTGGGCGCCGCGATCCTCGAGCTTGGCACTGTCGACGAAAGCATCATTCCGGGCGCCATCCGCTCCCGACTTCTTGAAGAAATCTGCGAGGTTCTCGGGTGGGAGATCGAGTCTCTCGAGCTCTTTGAGCACGGACCTGACGAGCGCATCGAAGGGTTTCACAGCGAGCTGGCCGAGCTTTACGACGTCAGCGTCGAAACCGAGGAAATGCTACTCGGAGCTGCGAGTCAAATTGGCCGCTGGGATTTCGTCGTCGAGACCTGTGGCATGCTGAACGATGTGATGTATGCGACACCGAGCAGCTTTCGATACTTTCGGGAGCATGAGCTCTACCCGAATGAACATGCCATTGTGAGCAAGGTGGACGGCACGAAGGATGTCAGTGAGGTCGTTGCCGAGTCGGGTCTCGACCCCTTCGAGGCGATCCTGCTCGTGAGGACTCTGCAGTCCCAGGGTGACCTCGAACTGATCAACCCTGTCCAGATGTACCAGCTGGCAGTGGAATGCCACTCCAGTGGCAGCAACGAGAAGGCTTCGAAGCTCTTCAGGCGAGCGCACGAGCGCGGACTTGATGACTTCGACATAATTCTCAAGCTGGCGCAGTCGCTGGACTCGCTGGGTCGGCAAGCTGAGGCCATCGAAAGTTACCTTGAATTCGCGGAGAAGTGCGTCTCCCAGCACAGGGTGGACGACGCAATTCGCTGCCTGCGCAGAGTCGTGAAGCTAAACCCCTTGCGGCTCGAAGCGCACGAGCGGCTCCTTGAAGTCCTGCTGGAAAGTAATCGGGAGCAGGATGCCCTCGAGCAAGCAATGGTGTTGGCGACGAAGAAGGCAGATGCAGGAAACGCTCGGGGGGGACTTGATGCCCTCCTTCGTGTTCGCCAGCAGTCTCCTCGTGACCAAAAAATTCAGCAAAAGATCATCGAGCTGGCAGAGGCCTGCGGTGACCATCTCATGGCTCGGGCTGAACGGGAAATACTCGCCAAGAGCCTGGATGAAAAGAAGGACGTCGAGCTGGCGCTCGAGACCTACCAGAAGATGTTTTGCGACGGCAACGACAGCCTCGAGGTGCGATTGAAGCTGGTTCAGCTCCATCGCCAGCGGGGCAATCGCCAGAAGGCCCTGGAGCATTTGAATGCCGTCCTCGGTCTACCCGAGAAACGCCGCGTGCGGGACCTCATGACTCTGGTCAGCCTTCACGACACCGTGCGAGAGCTGAAGCCGAGCGACATCCGCTCCAACCGCTGGCTCGCGGAGTACTACACCAAGAACGGCGAGAAACAGAAGGCAGCACAGATCCTTGAGAGCTGGATTGGCTGCCTCGAGACGGAAGGAGATCTCGCGGAGGCCGTGCACGCCCACGAGATGCTACTCACTGTCAGTGACACCACGGAGCACCGTTGGGGCCTGGCTCGAGCGCTTGAAAAGCTCGGCAGGCTGGTCGAATGTCGGCGAGAGCTGCGCAGCCTGGCCAACTTGACACTTCGGAAGAAGGAGTTTGAACAGGCGGCCAAGACGCTCGACTACATCCTGAAGACGGCGCCGCTCGATCTCGAGACGCGCAAGATGCAAGCCGAACTTGCAGAGGCAAAGGACGAGCGCGACCTCGTGTGCCGCCGCAACGAGGAGATCGCGATTCTCTGTATTCTGTCTGGAAACGTGCTGGAAGCTGAAAGCCATTGTCGCCGGCTCAGTGATACGACGCCCGAACTGGCGGAGGCTGTCCGACGTCTTGGACGCCTTTGTTTCGAGTTGGGCGACCGGCAGAAGGCAGCGGAGCAGACGATCAAGGCCGCAAAGCTGCACATTCAGAACAGAAACTTCGGCCTCGCGGAGAAGGCCATCGAACAGCTCTTTCAGATTGAGCCAGGGCACGCGGAAGGAAAAGTACTGGGTTCTGAGTTGAGAGCGAAGGACGCGCCGCCTCCCCCACCGCCCCCAACCAGCATCTCGATGCCGATCGCGCCACAGGTCAGCGAGAAGCAGGAGGCCCCGGCTTCGTCAGCGGCGCTTGAATCTCCGCTCGAGCGCGAACCGTTTCAACCGTCGAAGCCCATTGTGCGATCCAACGTGGCCGGCATCATGGCGCGGCTCAAGAAACTCAAGTCAGGTGGCTACGCATCGGCCCCCCCGGAAGATCACCAGGAGAACCTGGAAGCCCGCCCCACGGTGGCGGCCGGGCCCGATTCTCAGGCCTCGCAGCTCACGCGAGGCGCCGAATCCGGGGGAACTTTGCCGAGCGCGGCTCTACGTTCCGCTGCCTCGAGGCTCAAGGCCCTCGCCGGGAGAAAGGCCGAGCAAGCCAGCGCAGCGACTCCAGCAGCAGATGGAGTGGAGACCGCTTCCGCCCCGCAACCCTGTGAGCAAGCGCCTCCCGTCGAGCCCTCACTCATTGCGCCGCAGCCGCCCGCTACCGAGCCATCTCCCGATGCACTGGCTAACCCTGCTTCCCCTCCCGGTGCCGCTCCGGTGAACGACGTCAAGCCCATGAAGTTGGGCAAGTCGGCATCACGACTTGCGGCACTGCGCAAACACCCGAGCGGAGCGCAGTAGAGGGCTACTGGGGGCCTGGGATTTGGGCAGAGGCTGGCAAATTCAACCTCTGATCTGTCAGAAGCCCCTCGGGGTCAGGCGAAAAGCGCGTGCGAGCGAAAAGTGGCCTAGGGGGGATTCGAACCCCCACCCGGTAACCCGGAAGGGTTTTTAAAACCCTCGCGTCTGCCATTTCGCCACTAGGCCAGGCTCGCAGCGGGCGGGCATTATAGCGCCGAAGCGCAAAACTGGAATTCTGTGGATGCCATCTGGGCCTCGTCGTAAAAGTTTCAAGTCCCACAGGTGGATCCCACGCGCCCGTAGCTCAGCTGGAGAGAGCATCTGCCTTCTAAGCAGAGGGTCGCCCGTTCGAGTCGGGCCGGGCGCGCCAATATAACACAAGGACTTACGACAACAGTCGTGGGTCCTTTTTCTTTTGGGAAAGCCAACGTTGACTTTATTTTGACTTTCTCCCGCTATCATGGCCCCCATGAGCACCGCACCCGTTCCCGTAGCCAAACTTGCAGCCATGCTCCGCAAGGCAACGAAGGCCCTCAAGGAGGCCCCGCAGGTCATGCCCACAGGGTGGGGTGAACCGCCGCCGGGGATCCCGGGGGATGCCAAGTACGTGCGCCAAGCACATCGCAAGACGCCTTGACCCCGCTCGCTTCACTGGTACTTTCGAGCCCGTGAACCCACTGCCTGCGGCACGGGAGGCCCTGCGACGGATC
>SXIK01000151.1 GCA_005772855.1 Planctomycetia bacterium
CAGCTCGCCGCAAACCCCCTCCTCGGCGCCTGATGGGCGCCGGGCGCCTCTGGCGCGAGCAGCCGCAACCTTTCGCAGGCTGCAAGAGCTCTCATCACTGCCCGCGTACGGTATATACTCTTCCCGGGGGAGGGAAAACTCCTTAACCGGCCACCTGGCGGCGTCCTCCCCCCTCCCCGGCGGCAGATGAGCGCCGATGGTGAGGGAGCGTCGGCCAGGATGTCCCCATCCTGGCCGCGAGGAGTATATACTCGAAGGGCACATCACGGACGGTATAGCCTCTTCAATAAAGGCGAAATGTGGATGACCCACCTCGACCCGTAAGAAGTATGGAAAAGAACGAAGAATTACGCGCGACGGAGCGGTTGGAGCAAAACTGCCGGAGGGGAAAGCTTGTCCGATAATCGTCCCGCTGAGGAGAGCTCGGCAGAAAGAGTAGGGCGACGAGGGTTCTTTTCGCAGGGCTTCAGGCATCTGATGAAGCCAATCGCCGACATCGTCGAGAAGCGAATGGAGAGGATGGATCTGCCCACGTGGACGGAAAACTCCAGCACCTCGCTGCCGCGCCCTGTCCATCGCGGAGACTTTACGCCGTACGTCCCTCGAGGGGACGTGCCTGTTGGCTCCGGATCCACACCTCGTAGGCTCCTTCGTCCTCCCGGCGCCCTCGAAGAGGAGGCGTTCCTCTCCCGGTGCACTTCCTGCGGCAAGTGTGCCGAAGTCTGCCCGGTGCGGGCGATCGAGCTTGTTTCGAACGCTGAGCCGAGGCTTCACAACAAGCCCGTGATCGAGGCGCAGCGTCAGGCCTGTGTTATTTGCAATGACTTGGCGTGCATGAAGGCCTGCCCGACAGGGGCTCTCCAGCTGGTGGCCGCCAGCGAGATTCGCATGGGGCTGGCGGTGGTGGACTTGAACCTCTGCGTACGATCCAGGGGCGAGGACTGCCAGATCTGCGTGGACAAGTGCCCGATCGGCCCAACCGCGATCGATATTCCTTTCCCTGGCGGACCCGTGAACGTGAAAGATGCCTGCACCGGCTGCGGCGTCTGCGAGATGTATTGTCCGACGGAGCCTCGAGCTGTCGTGGTCGAGCGGCGGTAGCGTCGGGCGTGCCACCGCTTTCAACCAGGCTCTTGACCACGGGCCATGGGTCAGTGTAAAGCCCACGGGGAAGGCGCGAGAGATCCCATTCCGCTCGCAGGAAGTTGAACCCAGTAAAGGGAGCGCATGAAGAAGTACAACGTCGCGGTCCTTGGTTACGGTTGGGCTGCGGGAGCGCACATCGGGGCCATCAACGCAGGTTCACTCGCCCAGGTCACGGCCGTGGTCTCGGCCCGCCCGATCGACGCAGCCGAGCTGTCAGGCAAGCATGGCTCGAGCATTCGAGTATTTCGAAAACTCCAGGACGTGCTCGCAGACCCGGCGATTGACGTCGTCGACATCACGAGCTATCCGTGGGAGCATGCGGAGCAAGTCATTGCCGTCGCAAGGGCCGGGAAGCACATCATCTGCGAAAAGCCGTTCGTGCTTTCGCTCGAAGACCTGCGCCGCGTCGAGTCGGAGGTGAAGGCATCCGGGGTCCAGTTTTGTCTCTGTTTTGAGTGCCGCTGGTCCAGCCATTTTCTGGCGGTGAAGTCGGTGATTGACGAGGGGCTGCTCGGCAAGTTGCACTACGGTGAGGTCGACTACTACCACGGAATCGGCCCCTGGTACGGCCAGTATCGCTGGAATGTCACGAAGAAAGGCGGTGGCTCCAGCCTCTTGTCGGCCGGTTGCCACGCACTCGATGCGCTGCTTCTCTGCATGGGGGGTGATGTTGAGGAGGTGACAAGCTACGACACAAAGTCGGCGAACCCAATCTTCCAGCGGTACGAGTACCCGACGACGAGCGTGACGATCCTCAAGTTCAGCGGCGGGGCGGTCGGCAAGTGCGCCTCGGTGGTGGACTGCTTCCAGCCCTACTACTTTCATACTCACCTCGTGGGGAGTGAAGGCAGCCTCCTCGACAACAAGTTCCATTCCCAGAGGATTGTTGGACTCGAGAAGAGTCGGTGGAGTGAGCTCTCGCTCAAGCTCGTCGACTCGGGCGACGTGGGCGATCACCCCTATCAGGCGCAGTTCGATGCGTTCTTCGAAGCCCTCTCGCAAGGGAAGGCCATGCCGCTGACGAGCCTTGATGCCGCGCTCCGCACACACGAGGTAATCTTCGCCGCTGACCGCTCCGCCGAGACAGGGTGTCCCGTGAAGCTTCAGGATGTGCGCCCTTGAGCGCAAGTCTTCACGAAGCATTCGTGGACGCGGAGGTCGTCGGTCAACTCCGGGTGAAAGGTGGCCAGGAGGAGGTTGCCGCATTCGACGAGTACGGGGAGGCCGCCATGGATCCCGAGAGCTCTTGCGGGCGGGTCCAACTTGACGATGCGAGGCGCCCGGATGAATACGCCGTGAAAGGGTCGCTCCAGCGGCTCGAGCGTGAGCTCGGCCGTGAAGCTGTCGATCTGGCTACCGTAGGCGTTTCGAAGAAGCTCAACAGGGGCAGCCTCGAGACGCGGTGGCTGCCCCTGACCCCTGCCAAGGAGGATCGATCCGGCGCAGGTTCCAAAGCAGGGGAGACCACTCAGGGCAAGCAGGCGCAAGGGCTCGAAAAGGCCATACTCTCGGGCGAGAAGGGACATCACCGTGCTCTCGCCACCGGGCAAGATGAGCCCGGCGAGCGATTCGAGATCTCCGGGCTTTCGAACCTCACGCGACTTTACTCCAAGGCGTTCCAGCGCTCGAAGGTGCAGGTGGTAAGAGCCCTGGATCGCAAGAACCCCAATCGGGCCGGCGGGTTCGTTCATGCGTTGAGCTCTGGCGGCGCCGTCACCAGCCGCGTTCTTGTAAGCGGTTCTCGGGAGGAATCGTGCTCAACTCTATCCCTTGCATGGGGGATCCGAAATCCTCCATGACGTGAGCGAGCTCCGCGGGATCCTTCCAGTGGGTGACTGCCCTGACGATCATTCTTGCCGTGGCCGCTGGATCTCCCGACTTGAAGATTCCGGAGCCAACAAAAACAGATTCAGCGCCCAGGGCCATCATGAGTGCGGCATCCGCCGGCGTCGCGACGCCCCCGGCAGCAAAATTGGGCACCGGGAGCTTGCCAGTCTCGGACACCTGCCGGACCAACTCGTAGGGAGCCTGCAAGTCCTTCGCGGCATGCATGAGCTCCTCCGGGCGAAGCTGACTCAACCTTCGGATCTCGGATTGTATCAGCCGCAAGTGTCGCACTGCCTCGACGATATTGCCCGTGCCCGCCTCGCCCTTCGTGCGGATCATGGCAGCGCCCTCGCCGATCCGACGCAAGGCCTCGCCCAGGTTTCGGGCCCCGCAGACAAAGGGCACCCTGAAGGCGTGTTTGTCGATGTGGTTTTCCTCATCGGCGGGCGTCAGGACCTCGCTTTCGTCAATGTAATCGACCTTGATCGCCTCGAGCACCTGTGCCTCGACGAAGTGGCCGAGGCGCGCCTTTGCCATGACGGGGATGCTGACGGTGCTCTGAATCTCACGGATTCTTTGAATTGGTGCCATGCGGGCGACCCCGCCTTCGCGGCGGATGTCGGCAGGAACTCGCTCCAGTGCCATCACAGCCGAGGCGCCGGCAGCCTCCGCTATGCGGGCTTGATCTGCGTTGGTGACGTCCATGATGACACCACCCACCAACATGCGGGCGAGGCCGACTTTTTCTTCCCAGTGTTTCGTCTTCATTGAAGTAGGTTTCTGTCCGTGGATCTCTAAACTCCGCGCATCCACTTGTGCCCGGAAGCGCCAATATCTTACGCAGAATGCTGGGGTGGTCCAGAGGAAAGCCTCCCGGCGTGTGCATACACGGTGAACGAGCCTCCTCTGACGAACCCGCACAGGGTAATCCCGGCCTGCTCTGCAAGCTCCACCGCAAGACTAGAGACGCCCGAGACTGCTGCGACAAGCTCGATTCCAGCGCGGTAAGCCTTCTGGACGATCTCGAAGCTCACCCGGCCGCTTACAACCAGGCCGTGTTTGCCAAGTGGGACCCTGTCCGAGGAGACCGCCCAGCCGACAGCCTTGTCGACCGCGTTGTGACGACCGACGTCCTCCTCGACGATGAGCAGGCGGCCCTGCAAGTCGAAGATACCGGCAGCATGGAGGGACCCCGTTGCCTCGAACAACTTCTGGCCGCCGCGAAGCTGCTCGGGTATGTTCGCAACAACGGCTCTCGGGAAAGGGTTTTGCGGTGGTGCCTCAGGTTGCGTCGATCCCGCTCTCCTCCAGGGCGTCAGCGCAAGCACCTCCTCGATCGTACGCTTGCCGCAGACTCCGCAGCTTGAGACCGAAGGGCCAAGCCGAGCTTGCGCTGCATCTGGCGCCCTTAGCACGACTCCGGTGGCCGGGATCAAGTCCACGACGTTGTCCTCACTGAAATTATCAACAGCTCTGCTGGTTTTCGAACGCATGGTTCGGGCGCACAGGGCCAGCGAACCCACCTCGGCAGCGCTTTCGATCCAGCCCTCGGTGAGGAAGAATCCGAGGGCAAGGTGGCGGTCGCGCCCAGGGGTACGCATGAGCGTGGCGCAGGCCACCCCGTTGATTCGAAGCTCCATGGGCTCCTCAACCACGACCCAATCGTGGTGACAACCTACTGAAGCAGGCGAGCTGCGGGAGCAGGGAATACCACGAATGCCAGCATCGAAGTAGGCGGGAAGCATGGCCCCAGGATAACCGAATACAAGTGAAAATAGGTCGGGAAGAAGCGGCCGGAGCGGCGATCAGCCCTGTAGGCTGAGGTCATGCCGCGGCCCCGTGACCGGGGATTCGCCTTGTGCGCGGCACACTTCGAGAGCCTTGCGGAACTTCTCCTCGACGCTCTTCATGCTGAAAGGCTTCACGATGTAGCTGTGCGCACCTAGACTTTTCGCTCGCTCCAACGTATCCTTTTCACCCAACGCGCTGCAAATGATCGTCGGGATGTGAGCGATCGAAGGGTCCTCCTTCTTGAGGCCCAGGAAGGTGAGCCCGTCCATCTCTGGCATCATCAGATCGAGAAAGATCATGTTCACAGGTTTTTTCTTGAGGCGCTCAAGGGCTACCTTTCCGTTCGACGCCTCGATGATTTCGAGGCCGCCCACTTCCAGATCCTCGCTGAGGATCTTCAGGCCCAGCGACTTGAGAAACTTGACCAAGATGGTGCGCATGAGTGGTATGTCGTCAATAACAAGTATCGTCATTCGCTGGCTCATGGAAGTCTTTCCTTCGGTTCCGACACACGCAGCCGCATCCTTAGTCCCGCCGGCGTGATTCTCCGTCTCTATCGGCAATTCGTGAAGGACTTCTTGCGCTTCTCGGAGCCCTGGCAAGAATTGTTCGGGCTCCGAGGGAGGCTTGCTGGTGGGGGAGGCCGGGAGGGTCGTCTCAACTTGCCTCGTCCCCGGATTCCCTGGAAAGCAAGGCTTCGACAGCCTCTCGAGGAGATTTTTTCTGGAAGAGAACCGCGTTGACTTCCATGGTTATCGGCAGGTAGACGCCGAGTGTTCTTGAAAGTGAGGTGAGAGAGCGCGCGGTCTCGACTCCCTCGGCCACCGTGGAGGTCGAACGCAGAATCTCATCGAGCGTCTCTCCCCTGGCAATTCGAACGCCGACCGTGTGGTTCCGGGAAAGACCACTCGTGCAGGTGGCGATCAGGTCTCCCATACCGGCGAGGCCAGCAAACGTCTCTGCTCGGGCTCCCAGGGCCTCACCGAGTCGGGTCATCTCCCGCAGCCCACGGGTCAGAAGACCAGCCCGGGTGTTATCCCCGAAGCCAAGCCCGTCAGCGATCCCCGCAGCCAGTGCGATTACATTCTTTGTCGCTCCCGCAACCTCAACTCCCACGGGGTCCATCGATGTGTAGACACGGAATCGAGGTCCGCCGAGAAGGCGTTGTACTTCCAGGCCGATATCTCTCGGGATTGAAGCGGCCACCACCGCGGCCGGCAGATTTCTGGCGACCTCCTCGGCATGGCTCGGCCCGCTCAGAACTCCCACTCTGGATCCCTTCAGCACGGCGGAAATCACGCGGGATGGCAGCTCGAAAGTTGCACGTTCGAAACCTTTCGAGCAGCTCACAACCGTTGGAGAGTCGGGAAGCTCGGCCCGGATCGCGCTCAAAGTCGTGCGAATGAACTGGGTGGGCACCACGCAGAAGATCGTGGAGACGCCCTGCGAGAGCGCTCTGGCCGAGGATGCGACGCGGACGGAGTCGGGTAATTTCAAGCCGGGCAGGAACTTTGGATTCTCTCGCGTACGCTCGACTTGCTCGGCGTAGCTTGCATCGTGGCCCCAGATCCGGACTTCCAGGCCTTTTTGGGCCAGGAGGATCCCTATCGCGGTGCCCCACCCACCATTTCCAAGAACCAGGACCGGCGGCTCAGTCATCTCCAACTCCTCGCGGGGGAGGAAGACCTCCACCGCACCGGGCGCCTCCGGCGCAGCAGAACTTCTGGCGCCCTCGCAGGGTAGGCTTCAACATGTCTCATTCGTGGCCGCGTGAGCCAGGCCTACTCACTCCAAAGCGGTGCTCCTCGCCCCGCAGGAGCCGGGCGAGATTCGAACGATGCCGCAAGATGAGCAACAACGACACGCCTGCGGTAAAGCCGAGAAGCAAGCCGAATCCGCTGGGGCGATTTCTTTCGATAATAAAAACGACGATGGGTAGCGCCAACACGGACACGCTCGAGGCGATCGACACGGTGCGTGTCGTGAGGTAAAAGCCGAGCCACACCGCTCCCACCAGAAGGGTCGAAAGCCAGGAAAGCCCCGCCATGACTCCGAACGTCGTCGCCACACCCTTTCCACCTCGAAAGCCCAGATAGATGGGGAATACATGCCCCACAATGGCGGCCAGACCCAGGAAAATCGCGGGAGAGCCCTCTTTCCAGAGCTGCCCTGTGCCCGTCTTGCTTTCGAGCCATGGGGCCACAAGTACCGGCACGAGTCCCTTCGAGAAGTCGAGCGAGAAGGCTACAATTCCCCACTTGCGACCGCAGGCTCTCGAGAGATTGGTGGCACCAACATTCTTGCTTCCAAGTTGTCTGATGTCGACTCCGAGGCTGAGGCCCAGGAGAAGAGCGAATGGAATGCTTCCGAGGAGATAAGCCGCCAGGAGCGCCGTACTCGGCCAGAGTTCAGGTGCCATTGCGAGCCCGAGGCCTTCTGAGCGCCAAGACACAAGACTCCTGCGATCGATTTTTTCTTTTCACTCTCGAACTGTCCTTGCTATAAGGCGAGGGCATTATAGCTTTCTGCAAGAAGGTTTAGCCAGGCTCTGAGTACTCATGCTTTACCAGGGTCCTGGAGGTGGCGAGAGTTCAGCCTGGCGAGCGTCAGAACGCTTGTGGAAAACTATGAGGCCTGTGCGAAGAACGCGTCCTCAAGGAAACCCTTGGGGATCTGTGTTTTCTGGTTTGTACAAGTCCTTTAGTTGGATTGGAGGTTTGGTTTTCCATGACCCTGGAATTTAAGGCCACGACGTCTCCTGCCGATGTCATTCGGCTCTTCAAGGAGAACAGTGTTCGCATCGTTGACTTGCGTTTCATAGATTTTCCCGGCGCTTGGCAGCATTTTTCCGTCATGGCCAACCGCATCGACGAGGACGCCTTCGAGAACGGTCTCGGATTTGATGGTTCCAGCATCCGGGGGTGGCAGGGCATTCAAGAGAGCGACATGCTCGTGATCCCTGACGCCACGACAGCCTTCCTCGATCCCTTCACCAAGGAGCCAACTGGCGTCCTTTACTGCACTATCCAGGACCCCATCACGCGGGAGGATTACACTCGCGATCCCCGGAACATTGCAAAGAAGGCCGCGGCCTACTTGAAGTCGACGGGAATCGCTGACATTGCGTTCTTTGGCCCGGAGGCGGAATTCTTCATTTTTGACGATATCCGTTTCGAGACGGCGTCCAACAAGAGCGCCTACTACATCGACTCGAACGAGGGCGTCTGGAACACCGGGCGTGAGGAAAGGGAATGTTCCACCTCCCCGTCCCGCAACTTGGGCTACAAGATCCGTCACAAGGAAGGCTACTTTCCGGTCCCTCCGAGCGACACTCTGCAGGACCTTCGTACCGAGATGGTGCTCACCCTCGAGCGGTGCGGTGTGCCGGTGGAGGTCCATCATCACGAGGTGGCCACGGCCGGCCAGTGTGAGATCGGCATGCGTTTCCAGCCGCTCGTGAAGATGGCAGATCAACTCATTCTCTACAAGTACGTCATTCGCAACGTAGCCCGAAGAGCGGGCAAGTACGCATGTTTCATGCCGAAGCCGCTTTTCCAGGACAACGGAAGTGGCATGCACGTCCACTTCTCGCTCTGGAAGGACAAGACTCCACTCTTTGCTGGCGACAAGTACGCTGGCCTCAGTGAGATGGGTCTGCACGCGATTGGCGGCATTCTCAAGCACGCTGCCGCGATCGTCGCCATCACGAACCCGACCACCAACTCGTATCGTCGACTGGTGCCGGGCTACGAGGCTCCGAATCGCCTTGCGTACTCGAGCCGTAACCGCAGTGCGGCCGTCCGCATACCGATGTACTCGACGAGCCCCAAGTCGAAGCGCCTCGAGTTCCGCTGTCCGGATCCGAGCGCCAACCCTTACCTCGCGTTCTCAGCCATCCTCATGGCTGCTCTCGACGGCATCCAGAACAAGATCAAGCCAGGCGATCCGATGGACAAGGATATTTACGACTTGCCGCCGGAAGAGGACAAGAAGGTTCCGACCACCCCGGGCTCCCTCGACGAAGCCTTGAACAACCTCGAAAAGGACCACCAGTGGCTTCTCAAGGGCGATGTCTTCACCGATGATGTGCTGACGACGTGGATTGACTACAAGCGCCGGAAGGAAGCTGACCAGGTCCGTCTCCGCCCGCATCCCTACGAGTTCATGCTCTACTCGGACATCTGAGTTCCGAGTAAGTCCACGCATTATCGAGTCAGTGCACAACTGAAAAGTCCGTCTGAAGAATTGACCCGTCTGGGTGCGCACCCTTGCCGCCCAGACGGGTCGAGTTTTTTGAGCAGCTCTTGACCGAAGACCGAAAATCTCGCCGGTCGGCGATGCGTAGCCGGCCGGCTTTTTTTTGGGGTACTTCGGCCGTGTACGGCTTCGGATTGGGGCCGGCGCTTCCGATAGAGAAGGCAGCATGTCTCCCATCGGTAACCTTTTTTTCTCGCCAATCCTGGGTATCGCGGAGCTCAAGTCTCACGATCCGGGCGGGGGCGTGCATCTCATTGAGCCCAGCTCCGCTCTCTTCAAGCGCTTCTTCCTGGGATGCTTGCTCCTCCTGGTGGCGCTGCTTCTTGTGGCAGCCTCAAGAAGGCTTCGAAGGGGCCAGTATAGAGTGGCTCAGGACAAGCGAAGGATAGACGATTTTCTCGCGAGCAGGAACTTCACCGAATCGGAGCTGGCCCTACTTGAAGACATCGTCCGCTCGAGCGGCGAGTCTCGAGATCGTGTTACCAGGCTTGTCTTGAGCTTTGACCGTGGTGTGGATCAGTATCTCGAAGAGCGCCCGGAAATGAGCGGGGAGGACCGTCTCCATCGCCTCCGGCGGCTCAAGAGCCTCCGGGCGAAGCTTTCTCTCGATCGCGTTGCCCCCTGCGTTCCCCTTCTGTCCACCCGCGAGCTCGTGCCAGGCCAGGAGCTGCTCTGTCGTGCCTTGCCGAGTGATCGTGGCGAAGTCCTCCTTGGCACCCTCCGCGACCTTGACGACTCCGGCTTGTTCGTGGAGTTTCCCGAGGTTGCGGAGTCTCGTGGCAAGCTTGTTGACCCAACCGCCAAAAAGCTTGAGGTCTACTTCTTGCGCCGCAGCGACGGCGGTTACCGGTTCTGCACACGGATCCTCTCGGAGGCGACCCCCAGCGCCGCCGAGGCTGGCCAAGTGATCTGGCTGCTGGCACATCCACGGAAGCTTTCCCGCGAGCAACGCCGCAACTTCTTCCGGATTCCGGTGCACGAGAACTTGCGATTCGCATTCATTCCACATTCTCTGGGCGGCTCGGTGTACCATGCACCAGGCCTCAATTCCATCACTCTCGAGCGAGAGGGGCGAATCGTCGACCTGAGTGGGGGTGGATGCCGAGTGGTTGCGGAAGGGGCTCCGGTGCGACCCGAGGATGCCATTGTCTTGCGCCTCCCCTTCCTTGAGGAGCCCTTCAACCTTGATGTCCTGGTCGCCCGTTGCGCCAAGATCTACAGAACGAACGCGGAGTTCGGTTTTAACTTCGAGAACCTGTCGGATCAGGTCCAATCTGCCATTGTTCGCCATGTGGAGACAGTGCACAGGCGGCTGAGGGCGAGGGTCGTGGAAAGAGTGTGAAGGAGACGTCTGGATCGAGACGTATGGGCTTGGCCGTGATAGCATTTCCGGCATGCTCGACCCTTCCTCCTGCGCCCGACTCCAAAACTGGGGGTTTGTCGACCCAGCCTTTCTGGACGAGCGGTTCTTGCGGCTCGCGTCCCTGCTCGAGGAACTCGAGAGCTGTGTTGTCGCCTACTCCGGCGGCGTTGACAGCACGTTCCTCCTCTGGGTGGCGCGAAGGGTCCTGGGCGGCCGAGCGATCGGCGTGTTGGCGATCTCGGAGAGTCTTGACCGTAGCGAGTTGGAGGGCGCCAGGCGCACTGCGTCGTTGATGGGTGTCGCTCTTGAGGTCCTGGAGACCCATGAGTACCAGAATCCCGACTACCTGAGGAACGATGGCGCGCGCTGTTATCACTGCAAGACCGAGCTTTTCAGAGTCATCAAGGATTTCGCTCGATCCAGGGGCATCCTGCACGTGCTCGACGGCTCGAACGCGGAGGATATGGATGACTTCCGCCCCGGCCTCAGGGCTCGTAATGAACAGGGCGTGCGCAGCCCACTTCTGGAAGCGGGGCTTTTGAAGGTGGCGATCCGCCGCTTCTCACAGGCCGCCGGTCTTCCAACCTGGGATAAACCGGCTGCCCCATGCCTCTCCTCGCGCATTCCCCATGGAACTCCCGTCACGGCCGAGAAGCTCCGCCAGATCGAGGCTGCCGAGGCGGCTCTACGCGAACTGGGCTTTCGTGTCGTGCGTGTGCGGCATCACGAGCAGGTGGCGCGTGTGGAGGTGCCGATGGAAGACTTCGCTCGTTTGCTGGAGTCCGACGTACGCCTCAAGGTCCTACAAGCCATCCACCAGGCAGGCTTCTTGTTCGTTGCCCTGGATCTGGATGGCTTCCGCTCGGGCAGCTTGAACGCGGCCCTGAGCCCGGAACAGAGAGCTCGGGCGGGTCACCTGGTGTCGATTACAGAGCTTGGCAAGCTCTCTTGAGCGGTGGGCATGGGGTCTCCTGTGGCTATTGCCCGGCCGTTGTCGCCGGATGATCTCCGGGGTATCAGGTTTTCCCCTTGTCGGGGGCGTCAACCTCCCGTAGCATGCCGGGTTTCCGTCCGAAGGAGCGGGAAAAAGTTGCACGTGGATTGACCCAGACCGAGTTGCGAAAACACATATTGGAAGGGGCAAGCTGCACGCCATGATCATCACGATCGATGGCCCCGGCGGCTCCGGGAAGAGCACGATTTCCCGGACCCTGGCGCGGCGGTTGGGCCTTCAGCACCTGAATTCAGGCTTCATATATCGGGCCGTGACGCTGCTGGTGCTTGAATCAGGTGGCGCCTTCGATGACCACGACAAGGTCGCAGGCCTGATTCAAGGCATGAATCTTCTATTCAGGGAAGATCCTGATCGAACGCGGGTCTTCATCGCTGATCGTGATGTGACCGACCGCTTGAAGGATCCCGACGTTACGCCTCAGGTCTACAAGGTTGCCAATGATCCTTTCTACCGCACCCTTCTCGTGGACTTGCAGCGCCGCTGCGCGGCACCCCCGGGGGTGGTGGCGGAAGGTCGCGACATGGGCACGGTGATCTTTCCTCACGCCGATTTCAAGTACTACCTCGACGCAACCCCCGAGGAGCGAGCTCGCCGTCAGCACCGAGACCTGGAGTCGAGGGGGCATTCGCAGAGCTACGCTGACGTCCTTGCGGAAGTCTTGGATCGGGACGCACGGGAGCGCAATCGCCTCGTGGCGCCGCTCCGCGTGCCAGAGGGAGCCACCGTGATCCACACGGACACCCTGGCGGTGTTGGAGGTTGTGGAGCGCATCTTGCTGCAGGTCACCAGTGGTGCGCGGGGAGGGGCCGCTACATAATGGCCGCAGAGAAGAATCAGACCCACGGCTCGGCCCGGGTCTTCGATCCAGCTCAACGGGAAGAGCTGCCACGGTACATTCGTGACAGGGACAGCGGCATGGCCATGGGCTGGTTCTATGCGCTCAGCGTCTTTTTGAGCCGTGTGGCGGCGCTTACGCTCTTTGAGATTCGCATTTTTAACGCGAAGCGGGTCCCTCGATCCGGCGCGGTGATCCTCGCCGGGAATCATCAGAGCTTGCTCGATCCCTGGCTTCTCGGGCTCAGCCAGCTTCGACGGGCCTGTTACCTCGCCCGCGACAGCCTTTTCAGCGTGCCTGTCCTCGGGTTCTTGCTCCGTCAATACGACTCGGTGCCCGTGGCCCGAGAGAGCACCTCGGCCCGGCATTCTCTGGAAATCTGTGTCAAGGTGCTCGAGAAGAAACGAGCCCTGATCCTTTTCCCGGAGGGCACGCGCTCTCAAGACGGGAAGCTTCAGCCTCTCAAGCGAGGAATTTCGCTCATCGCGAAGATGTCGGATGCGCTGGTGGTGCCCGTCCTGGTGCGAGGCGCGTACGACTTGTGGCCTCGCACGCAGAAGCTCCCCTGCGTGGGTCAGGTAAGCCTGTATTTCGGCAATGGATTTCGTCTGGATCGTTCACAATCGGCGGACACTTTCGTGGCTCGTCTGGAGGCCTCCTACCGTGAGTTGGCTTTCGAGGTGGGGGCTCACGCGATGCTGCCCGAGGTTTCCAGGGCGGAAGGGGGTGCGGTCGTCGCGCTGCCTTCCATGAAGAACGGGGAGCCTCCGGGGCTTCCTGAGGCCGTGGGCTCGAGAGCTTAGGCCTCGACCCGCACAGAGACTGATGCATGGGGTCTTCCTCCGGAGAAGGCTCAAAGGAACCCAACGACTATGGCAACCAATCCCCTCGTCAAGCAGTTCGACATTAGCCGTGACGAGCTCGAGCGTCAAGTCAAGGCCGCCCTGAGCTCGGCGGCTTCGGACGACATGACCGAAGTCTACAATCAATCCGTCAAGAATTTTGAGGCGGAAAGCATCCTGCGGGGGAGGATCGTCAACATCGTCAACAATGACGTCATTGTTGACATCGGCTACAAGTCCGAAGGTGTTATTCCCCTCGACCAGTTCGAAGACCCGTCCAAGGTCAAGGAGGGAGACGAGGTCGAGGTGCTTCTTGAGTCCGTGGAGGACGACAGCGGCATGATCGCCCTCTCGAAGCGCAAGGCCGACCGCATTCGCGGTTGGGAACGTGTCATCGAGACCTACAAGGAAGGCGACGTGGTCAGGGGGCGCGTAAGCCGCAAGATCAAGGGTGGCCTTCTGCTCGAAATCGGTGTCCCGGTCTTCCTGCCCGCCTCCCAGATCTCCATTCGCCGTACGGGCGACATTGTCGAGTTCATTGGGCAGGAGCTTGAGTGCAAAATTATCAAGATCGATGAGGCGCGCATGAACATCGTCGTCTCGCGCAGGAAGCTCCTGGAGGAGCAACGCGAGTCGCAAAAACGCGACCTCCTGAACGACATCGAGCTTGGCCAGGTTCGAAAAGGCGTCGTGAAGAACATCACGGACTTTGGTGCCTTTGTCGATCTCGGTGGCATTGACGGTCTCCTCCACATCACCGACATGAGCTGGGGCCGCATCAACCACCCATCCGAGGTCCTCAAGATCGACGAGGAGATCGAGGTCAAGGTCCTCAAGGTCGACAAGGACAAGGAGCGCATCTCACTGGGGCTCAAGCAGAAGCAAGACAGCCCATGGGCCAACATTGAGACGAAGTTCCCAGTCGGCTCGCGGGTCAAGGGCAAGGTGGTCAACGTCCTGACCTACGGCGCCTTTGTGCAGCTGGAAGACGGCGTCGAGGGCCTTGTTCACATCTCCGAAATGTCCTGGACCAAGCGCATCAATCACCCGAACCAGGTCGTCGCTCCTGGCGACGATATTGAGGTGGTCGTTCTGGAGATCAAGAAGGAGAAGCAGGAAATTTCCCTCGGCATGAAGCAGGTGGAGGTGAACCCCTGGACTCGGGTCGAGGAGAAGTATCCCGTGGGCACCATTGTCGAAGGAAAAGTGCGCAATCTGACGAACTACGGCGCCTTTGTGGAGATCGAGGACGGCATCGACGGGCTGCTCCACGTGGCCGACATGTCCTGGACCCGCAAAGTCATCCACCCCAGCGAGATGGTCAAGAAGGGCGATGCCTTGAAGGCAATCGTCCTCCAGGTCGATCAGGAGCGCAAGCGCATTGCTCTCGGCATAAAGCAGCTTGACGAGGACCCCTGGACCACCCGCATACCAGAGAAGTACGAGGTGGGGACTGTGGTTGGCGGCGAGGTCACCAAGATCACGAACTTCGGCGTTTTCGTCAAGCTGGACGATGATCTTGAAGGTCTCCTCCACATCTCCGAGCTCGCCAACCGCAAGGTGACGACCCCGGAGGAAGTGGTGAAGGTGGGCGACGAGGTTGCCGTGAAGATCATCAAGATCGATCCCGAGCAGCGGAAGATTGGGCTCAGCCTGAAAGACGTCTCTCAGGACGAGCGGGAGAACGTGATTGAGGATTATCGGGCTCGCAAGGCCTTGATGCCTCAGCCCCCGCCGAGGTCGCAAGAGGAGTCCAATCAAGAGGCTCAGCAGGACGAGCCGGGGCAGGCGCCACTAGCTCATGCGGAGCCGGTAACCGCCGCCGACACTTCTCCGGAGACCACAGGGTAACAACCCGTGGATGTTTCCGCCGACCCCGGATTGCCGAGGATGAAGGCCAGCCCCGTCTTTTTTGACGCGGCTGGCCTTTTGTATGTCCACGCCGGTGTGCGTGAGAGCTGCCCCGTGCGTGGCACCAGGACCGGCGGGAAGATGAAATCGGAGGAGCAATAGCATGCAAAGGGCTCTGGGTATCGCCCTCCTTGCCGTGACGCTCGCAGTTGCTGCCTGGCGAGCCTTCAGTGGGGTGGTCAGTGGTGAAGGTTCCGACCCGGAAGTGAAGCCCACTGCGGAGGTCTTGCAGGGAATTCGGCTGCTCCTCTCGCTCGACCCGAGGGAATCGGCGCATGGTGAGGCCCTTCTGAAACGTCTCGGCCTGTCCATCGTGCCCCAGCTCAGGTACTGGGTTCGCAAGATGCAGACTGAGCTGGAGAGGGTGGGAGTGGTTCTCCATGCGATCGAGGGGCGATCGGGAACGAGTCTGTCCGCGGAGAGGCTCTCCGTCAGCCAGTTCTTCCACCTGAAGCTCCTCGAGGCGCAGGCCTTCTCCCGCCAAGGCGAGCACATGAAAGCGCTTGAAGTGGCTGGCGCTCTCCTCCTTCTCGACCCGGCCACCCCTCTTGCCTGGGACCTGCGGAGGCTTGCCAGGCGATCCAGGGAGCAGATGATGTCGAAGGAGGTGCTTGAGCCTTCGATCGAGGCGGAAAAGTTGGTGTACGAGGTTGGAGAGGAGCCCAAGATCACGTTTCGGCTCGTGAATCATCAGGAAAGCGAAGCTGTCATCGAGGTCCACAAGGGGGTTCTGGGCGAGGTGGACGCGACAGTCACCATTGTTCTCATCGATGGTAGCTCGAGGCGCAACCAGATCCGACTTCGACTGCAAGCTCCCGCCGAAACGAGGCGGATTGTGATCCAGCCGAAGAAAGCATGGGAACAGAAGGTGCCGTTTTCGCCGATGGACGATGTGCCCCTGGGCGGGGCCGTCGCGCGCGTTCAAATCGGCGGGCGATTTCGGCCGACCGACTGGCGAGTCGACGGTTCAGCCGATCTTGGTAGCCTCGGTATGAACTTGAGCGAAGCAGAGCTGTGGATTGTTCCTCCAGGCGAGGCGTCGCAGTCCGAGAGCCCCCTGGAGAAGCTTGCTGCCGCCTCCTTTTTCAAGAAGGAGCAGCCCTTCTTCGTCGGTGGTCAGCTCGCAGTCTGGGCTGCGGAGAGAGACGCTCATTTCAACGAAAAGCTCATCGAGACGCTTCTCGGATCGGTGGACGAACTCGACCCACCCCTCCTGAAACTCGCGGTGCGTTTTCTTCAAGAAATCACCGGTGAAAACATGGAAGCGGACCCGGCCAGATGGAAATTGTGGTGGCAGAAGACCAAGAAATGAACTTGGGGAACAGCACCGGCTGGAACAGGCCCCCTGGAGCGGTATCTGTTTCCCGAGGGGCTCCTCGGTTGCCGGAGCACGCGCACTGGCCGGGTTCAAGCTCTCACGTCATCGGCTCACACACGCGGGGCTTTCCATCGAGAATCCTGAGGCGGCCCTCGGCAAAGATGCGGATGGCCTCGGGGTAGGCAATGCATTCTTCCCCAAAGACGCGGGCTGCGAGGTCGTGTACTGAATCCTTTGGGTGGACGGGGACGACTCGCTGAATCACGAGCGGCCCTTCGTCGTACCTGGCCGTGACAACATGCACCGTACAACCGGAGAATTGGGCTCCTGACTTGAGAACCGCCTCGTGCACTCGGTCGCCATAGAAGCCCTTCCCTCCGAAAGCCGGCAAGAGGCTGGGGTGAATGTTGAGGATGCGGCCCTCATATCGAGGGGGGAAACTGTAAAGTTTGAGGAATCCAGCAAGGCATACAAGGTCGACCTGCGCCTCGTCGAGGGCTTGCGTGACATCCTCCGAAAAAGTCCACGAGTGCACAGAAAAATCGACCACCTTGCATGGAATTCCGAGCCGCCTGGCGCGCTCGATGCCCCCCGCCTTCGCCGAGCTCGAGACCGAAACAACGATCCTGGCAGGGAGCGACCCGCTTCGGATTCGCTCCTCTATATTTTCGAGCGTGCGCCCGCCCCCGGAGAAGAGGATGCCGAGGCGCAGGGGGCGCACGCTGGATTCCATGGTCAAAGGTTTTCCCTGGAGACTATCCCGGAAGTCCATCCTGCCCTCGGCCGGCTTTCAAGTCGCTCGGCCTCGGGCCAACGGATTGGCTCCCGGGGCTTGCACTCACTGGATGTCCCGGAGGCTGTGAATGATTCGCGAGACGAGCCCATAGGCTTTCGCCTCCTCGGCGGAGAGCCAGCAATCGCGGTCCGTGTCTCGCTCCACCTTCTCGAGGGAGTTTCCAGTCTCGAGAGCGATGAGCTGGTTGGCACGATGGCGTAGTTTCAGGATCTCCTCTGCTGTAATCTCCAGATCCGTGACACGTCCTCGCCCGCCCCCAGAGGGCTGGTGGATCATGATTCGGGAGTTCGGGAGGCAGAGCCGTCGCTCCCTTGGAACAGCCAGCAGGATCAGCGACCCGGCCGAGGCGTTGAGCCCGACTGAGATGTTGATCACAGGCGCCTTGATGAAGCGGATGAGATCGTGGATCGCAAAACCGTCGTCCGCCGAGCCTCCAGGCGTGTTGATATAAAGTTTGATCGGCTTTTCGCTCTGTGAGTCAAGCCAGAGGAGTTGAGCGAGGATGCGATGCGTCAGCTTGGGGGTCACGGGCTCGCTGATCACAATGGTCCGCTCGCTCTTGAGAAGATCCATCGCGACGAAGGACTCCTTCTCCGTGCGCTCCTCGTTCTTCTCCTCTTCCTCGTCGTCGTCGTCCTCCTCACCGTCCGCGTTACCGAGGTGGGCAGCGCGGACCTTGCGAAGTTCCTCTTCGAGCTGGTCAAACATGAATCGTTGATCCTTCCTTGAATGGAGTGTCAATGGGCACCTCTGATTTGTAATTTCGGAGCTGCGGGTTCGTTTATCCAACGAATACCGGGTAATGCTCAATAAAATGGCGCACGAGCGCCGTTATCTTTGGTTCCGATTCGCCGGCAACCCTCAAGATCTCCTTGATATTGACTGGCTTCAGCGCATCGGGCAAGCAGAGGTCTGTGATACACGAAATGCCGACCACCTTGAGGCCTGCATGCACGGCCACGATCACCTCCGGCACCGTGGACATTCCGACGGCGTCGGCGCCGATGGCTCGAAGCATTCGATACTCGGCCCTCGTTTCGAGGCAGGGGCCTGTGAGCGCGGCATAGACTCCTCGCGTGGCGCGGATGCCGCACTTGAGAGCCAGGGACTCAAGCGCCGAGACGAGCTTTAGATCATAGGGCTCGCACATGTCAGGGAAGCGTGGGCCGAGGGCATCGTCATTGGGACCCACCAGTGGATTAACGCCCATGAGGTTCAAGTGATCCGAAATCACCATGATGTCCCCTGTGCGGAAGTGGGGGTTGAGTCCGCCAGCGGCGTTCGAGAACACCGCGCACTCGATGCCCAGCGCCTTCAAGACGCGGACGGGTAACGTGATCTCCTCGAGCGAGTAGCCCTCGTAGAGGTGGTATCGTCCTTCGAGAGCGGCCACCGGCTTGCCACCGAGTGTGCCCAGGATGAGCGTGCCACTGTGCGACGTGACCCTCGGATCCGGAAACCATGGAATCTCTTTGTAGGCAATGCGGGTTTCGACCTGGACCTCCCCGACGAGCCCACCGAGGCCGGTGCCGAGGGTGATCCCAAAACGTGGGACGACCCGCGTGCGCGCCCGGATCGCGCTCGCGGCCTCCTCAACCTTCTCTCGCAGAGTGAGCATGGGTTACACTCCTCGCGAGGGAGGAATACATCCCCCGCACCGGCAGCTTGGCGGCATTCTCCCCCGCCTCGGCGCTCGAGAAGCGCCGGGCGCCTCCGGCGCCGATTGTGGATGAGCCCTGGTCAAGATGTCCGAATCATGGCTGCACGGCGTATATCTCAACAGTTTGGTCAGCACTTGTATCAGTTCGTTTGCTGAAAAACCTTCGATCCGAAACCACTTGTCGCGGGCAGCCTCTCCCGAGTGAATCCGCACCTGCGAATTCCTCGCTCCCAGGTGTCGGGCCAGGGTCTCCGCAATGGCCTCGTTGGCCTTGCCTTTCTCGGGTGCGGCCGTGACAGCCACCTTTAACGCATCGCCATGAACGCCGACAATCCTGTTCCTCGACGCCCCTGGCTGAGCTCGCACCTTGAGGAGTACGGCGCCGGAAGCCTCTCGAAAAGCCGGGAGAGTATAGGAGGCGGATTCATCCATTGCAATCGGTCAGACCATGGG
Organism: Planctomycetia bacterium; assembly: GCA_005772855.1. GTDB lineage: Bacteria > Planctomycetota > UBA8108 > UBA8108 > SXIK01 > SXIK01. The sequence continues at coordinate 19,215 of SXIK01000151.1, forward strand.
GTCATGGCACACGGACCCAAGTGGACCAGATTGTAACAGGCCGCGCCGCGATCATCTTGCTCCACGGACTGGACCGCATTATCCTCAAACCCGCATTGCCGGCACAATACACATGACAATACACATGGAAGTCTCACCGAAGGAAGTGATCACATGGCCAGAAACTGTCCCATCACGAAGGATGCGTTCTTTGCAAGAGCTGAACCCCTGAAGCTTTAGATCAACGGTGTCCCCATGGTCGCCGAGCCGAAAGGGTTCTCGACAGGATCCTTCGGCTGGTACCTGAACGGAAAGGTCACCCTGACCATCGACGGCAAGGCGGTGCCCGTGCAAATTGGAGCGAACTTCACGGTGGTGGGATCCAAGGAGGCGGCTGCAGAGCGCTGAGGCCACCAACTACCGCTGGTGACCGGCTGGTGGTTCCTGAAGAGAGGCGCTGGCGGCGCGTTCGAGAGCTATCGCGTGCTCCGGGCCCGCCTCACCGCGGCCTTGAACTCGTCAATCTGCGGCTGGAGGATCTGCCAGTCGTCGAGTGATCCAGGGAGGTTGGAGATCTCTTCAAGCTTCCTCTGGGCCGTGTCGATCTGTCCAGCCTTTAGAGCCCTGTGGCCGTCCTCAAGCGCTGCCTGGACGCGCTCAAGGCGGACATTTCTACCGTTGATCATGGCGCCCAGATGTTGAACAAAATTGCCGACCCCGGCCCCGAGCGCAAGCGCGAGGAACGATGCCACGACAAGGGCCGCATACGGCTTCCAGCGCGGATCCTGGTCCGGCATCGGCGGCGGCGCATGCCTTGACTCGGCGGATCGGATGGCCTCCAGACCCTGGCGCACGGCGATGCTCGACGGCCGCCGAAGCGGATCCTTCGCGAGCATGCTCCTGACGAGCACGGAAAGCGCCTCGGGTACTTCTGGCGTCAGCTTTCTCAGATCCGGCGGATCTGACCGGACAAGGGCGAAGAGGATCTCCTTGGGCGACTGACCCCGAAAGGGCGGTACCCCTGAAAGGAGCTGGAAAAGTGTGGCTCCAAGGGAATAGATGTCCGCCCGTGAATCGACCGCGCGGCCCAGCGCCTGCTCGGGGGCCATGTAGTGTGGCGAACCCGATATCGCGCCGGGTCCGGGCTGCGCCTTGCGCTCCGCGAGTCGTAGCGCGATGCCCAGGTCGCCGATCTTGATGCTGCCTGACTCGTGCACCATGAGGTTGGAAGGCTTGATGTCGCGGTGCACGATCTTTTCGTGCTCGGCATACTCTATCCCCTGGGCGGCTTGAAGCGCGATTCTGATGGCCCGGTCGACGGGCAACTTGCCTTCGCGTCGGAGAAGATCCGCGACGCTTCCGTGCGCCATGAACTCCATGACGTAAAAAAGGACGCCGTCGATGAAGTTGACATCGTAAACACGGACAATGTTCGGGTGGGAGAGCTCGCCAGCTGCCTTCGCCTCGCGAACGAAAAGAGCGCAGAGCTCAGGATCGCTCGCCACCTCGCCCGAGAGCACCTTCAAGGCAACAATACGCTCGAGACTTTGCTGCCTCGCACGATAAACGGTGCCCATTCCGCCCTTTCCGACTCGCTCGAGGATCTCATACCCCCCGAGCGTGCGGCCAATCAGCTGGTCTTCCGCGTGATCGACCGCGAAGGAAAAAGCTGTCCGGCCGGCGACGATCCGGTCGCCCGGCTTTAGCACGGTGCACTCGATCAACTCGTCATTCACATACGTGCCCCCCTTGCTCGCCAGGTCCGTCAGACAGTAGCCGTCGTCGCGGAAATCAATACGAAAATGGGTCCGGGAGGTGCGCCGGTCGAAGAGTGGGTAGTCGGCCAGGAGGTCTCTGCCGATCTGGTACGGGCCTGGTGGGCGAAGAAAAAAGGTCTGATTCTTTTGGGGGCCGGTTTCAACTCGTAGCTCTGGCATTTACTCATTATGCAAGGTTTTCAAACAACATCGAGCCCACCCGCACGACCGTGGCACCCTCCTCGACCGCGACCTCGAAGTCGCCGCTCATTCCCATCGAGAGCCCGGCTCCACTGAGCAGGCCACGGTTTCGCAGGGAATCGCGAAGCTCTCGAAGCCGCCGAAAAGTGGGACGGGATGCCTCCGGGTCGCTCGAGTAAGCCGCCATGGCCATGAGGCCCTTGGTACGGGCAGCCAGTCCCTCGTCAGCGCGGATCCACTCGAGCAGGCCTGCAAGATCACTCTCCGCCAGGCCGGTTTTCCTCGTCTCTCCGGTCAAATTCAACTCGACATAAAGCTCCGGCACCTGCAAGGACCGTCTCCGTGACACCGCCGAGAGCTCCTCCAACAAGCGGACGGAATCGACCGAGTGAATCGCGTGACAGAGCTCACAGGCCCGGGCCACCTTGTTTCGCTGCAGGTGTCCTGTCAAGTGCCAGCGGAGCCCCTCGTGCTTTCCCAGCTCCTCAACCTTCGTCGCGATACCTTGGATTGTGCTCTCGCCGAAATCGCGGACTCCGAGGTCAAGGAGAACTCGCACGGCATCGCAGCCAACGTATTTTGTGACGGCGAGCAACAGCACTTCTTTGGGGTCACGGCCGACGCGTTGGGAGGCCCCGGCGATCGCACGTTGGCAACGCTCCAGGTTGTTCCGAATCCGCTCCAGGGCTCCCTGGGGCAGCGCGGCTCGTTGCTGTTGGCGAGGTGGAGGCATCTTGCTTATACTCCTCGCGAGGGAGGAAGACCTCCCCCGCACCTGGGCGCCTGGCGGCATCTCCTCAGAGGCGATCGATAATCGCCTGGCGCCTCCGGCGTCGATGGTGGGGGAGCCTTTGTCAGGAGGTCCCGGTTGTCGCATCCCGGAGTGTAAATTCTACGCTCCCAGGCGGCCACTGTGGCGTGCCATCCGGTTCACGAAGACGCGATCCTTGCCGACGAGGGTGTCTGCCGCCTCGAGTAGCGCCGTGTTGGGGGTTACATAGTTTTCGCTGCCGACTAGTAGCACGGCGCGCTCGCCCGCCGAATTCGTGAAGACAATGTAGACAGGGCAGCGACCCCGGTGGCTTGACAGGATACCCTTCAGCCGAAATACCAAGTCTTCCGCCTCGGTCCCGTTGTCGGTGGCAACAACGATGCTCAAGTCTTCCGTGAGCTTTCTCGGGGCATCTGCGAACGCGATCACGGAATCCACGCGCAGGGAAGGCGTCGTGTCGCGCCACTTCACGCTACCTTTCAAGAAGACGAGACTATCCTCGAGCAGCGAGTCCCTGGAGCTCTCGAAGAGATCCTTGGTGACGAAGATTTCGAGCGAGCTCTTCAGGTCCTCGACAGTGGCGATCCAGAACGGTTCACCCGTCTTCTTCGACACCTTCTTGGTGATCTTTGAGATCTGCACGCCGACCAGCACGGGGCTCCCATCGGAAAGTCGTGGGATCTCTGCCAGGGTGCACGTTCCATACTTCTTCACGATCCCATCCCAGTTGAGGAGCGGGTGACCCGTCAGGTAAAAGCCGAGAGATTTCTTCTCCCGGATCAGGCGATCCGCGTCGCTCCATTCATCGATTTTTGGGTACTCGTTGTCGTCGCCCGGAGAGGCTTGTTCTGGAGAGCTCTTCCCGACCGCTGTGCCATTCGCCGTACTGCCTGGCTTGAGACTGTCGCCGAAGAGGTCGAAAAAGGTCGCTTGCCCTGTCCGCTTGTCCTTGCGGGCCTCGTTGCCCCTCTGCAGGGCAGTCTCGATCACTGCAAAGAGCTGGGAGCGCTTCCTTCCAAAACAGTCCAGCGCTCCGCAGGAGACGAGAAGCTCGAGCACCGATTTCGACAGCGCCTGCTCCGTCACACGCTCACAAATATCGAAGATGCTCTTGAATTCGCCGTCCTTTTCCCTGCAGGCGATGATCGCCTCCACGACCTTGCCGCCGACGCCCTTCACCGCCTCGAGGCCGTACCAGATCTTCCTGGAATCGCTCCGGTCAGGCAGGCTCGGGACCGAGAAGCCCTTTTCCGAACGGTTGATGTGAGGTGGGAGGGTCTCCATCCCCATACGGCGACACTCCTCGAGATACTCCACGATTGTGTCCGTGTTCGACATTTCGCACGTCATGACTCCAGCCATGAACTCGGTGGGGTAGTTGGCCTTCAAGTAGGCTGTCTGATAGCTCACCAGGGCGTATGCGGTCGAGTGGGACTTGTTGAAGCCATAGCCGGCAAAGAACTCGATCAAGTCAAAGGTATGCGTCGACAGCGTCCGGTCGATCCCCTTCTGGCTGGCCCCCTCCACAAACTTGGCCTTGAACTTCTCCATGATCTCCTTCTTTTTCTTGCCCATCGCTTTTCTGAGCGAGTCGGCCTCGTTCAGGGAGAAGCCTGCCATGACATTGGCGATGCGCATTACTTGCTCCTGATACAGAATGACCCCGTTCGTCTCCGTCAGGATCGGCTCGAGGCACGCGTGTTCAAAGACCATGGGCTCTTCGCCGTGCTTGCGCCGCACGTAGGTGTCGACCATGCCACCTTCCAGCGGGCCCGGACGATAGAGAGCCAGGAGGGCAATGATGTCCTCAAATCGGTCGGGTTTGAGGCGGCGGAGGAGATCGCGCATGCCCTTCGATTCGAGCTGGAACACGGCCACTGCGTCGCCTCGACAGAGGAGCTCGTAAGTGGCTTTGTCGTCGAGCGGCACGGAGTCAAGGTCGAGCTTCACACCCCTTGATTTTTCGATCAATTTGAGGCACCGGTCGATAATGGTAAGTGTTCGCAAGCCCAGGAAATCCATCTTGAGCATGCCCACAGCCTCGAGGTCCTCCATCGTGAACTGGGTTGTGACGTCGTCCCCGTTCTTCTGGAGTGGTACTGTATCGAGGAGGGGTGCATCGGAGATGACTACGCCCGCGGCGTGGGTGGACGAGTGACGGTTCAGGCCTTCAAGGCGGAGCGCAATGTCGAAGAGCTCCTTCAGGCGAGCGTCGCCGTCCCGCAACTTCTGAAGGTCCTTGTCGTTCTGGATGCACTCCTCCAGGCTTACCTTGGGCCCTGCGGGGATCTTCTTCGCGATCGCGTCGACCTCAGGAAGCGGGATGTTCAGGGCTCTGCCAACATCCCGCAGAACGGCCTTCGCGGCCATGGTCCCGAAAGTGATGATCTGGCAGACGCGGTCCTCGCCATACTTCCGCTTTACATATTCGATGACACGCTCACGGCCCTCCATGCAGAAGTCGATGTCGATATCAGGCATCGAGATGCGGTCCGCGTTCAAGAATCGCTCGAAGAGGAGGTCGTACTTCAGAGGATCGACGTTGGTGATGCGGAGCGCGTAAGCGACGATGCTCCCCGCAGCCGATCCGCGGCCAGGTCCCACCGGGATCTGATTTTCGCGCGCGTAGCGGATGAAGTCCCACACGATCAGGAAGTAGCTCACGTAGCCCATCTTCTCGATCACTTGCATTTCCCGCTCGAGACGCTCCTTCAGAGAGGGGTTTGAGTCGAAGTCGTTGTAGCGCTCACGGCAGCCGTCCTCGCAGAGCTTGCGGAAGTAGGTGTTATGGTCGACGGGAGCCGCCTCGGCCTCCCTGGAGCCTCTTGCGCTGATGACGAACATGGGGAGATGAGTCTTCGTGAAGTCGAGATCCAGGTTGCACATGTCGGCAACATTCACCGTGTTCTCGAGCGCTTCCCTGAAGTCACCGAGAACTCGTTCCATCTCGCTCTGGGAGCGGAAGTAAAACTGGTCGGAGCTAAAGCGCATGCGATCGGAGTCGTCCATTGTCTGCCCGGTGTTGATGCAGAGGTGGACCTCCTGCGCCCGGGAATCGTCTCGCCTCAAGTAGTGAATGTCGTTTGTGGCGACCAGGGGGATGCCGTACTCCCTGGCCAGCGGGGGAATCTTCTCGAGCACCCGCTCCTGCTCGGTGATTCCGTTCCGTTGGATCTCGAGAAAGAAAGAGCCGGGGTCGAAGATCGATCGGTAGGACTCGATCTGCGCACGGACTTCGGCCTCCGTTCCCCCCACGGCCGCTCGGTTAATCTCGCTCGAGAGACAGGCGCTCATGCCGATCAAGCCCTTCGAGTGGAGCTTGAGGATCTCCTTGTCGATGCGTGGGCGATAGTAGAAGCCTTCGAGGTAGGCGAGGGAACTGAGCTTCATCAAGTTCCGATAGCCTTCCTCGTCCCGGGCGAGAAGGATGAAGTGGTAGAAGGCCCCCTCCGCGGTCTTTTTCTTCTCGAGGCGGCTTCCGGGCGCCACGTAAGCCTCCATGCCGAGGATCGGCTTGACACCGGCCGCCTTGCATGCCTTGTAGAACTGCACGGCGCCGTACAGGTTGCCGTGGTCCGTGAGCGCAAGAGCGGGCATGCCGTAATCCTTGGCCGCCTGGACCAGGCTCTTCACTGTGACTGCTCCGTCGAGCAGGCTGAAGTGACTGTGAACGTGGAGGTGGACGAAGCTGTTTGCCATAAGTCTTGTGACGGCCTTCTTTTGAGGTGGAGAATGGAGGATTATAGAAAACTGTGCCCCCCGGCTCCAAAGAATTCCCCAACCTCGATCCGTTGAGGCGCGATCTCCATGAGTTTGGCGATTCGCTTATACCTCGCGCGCCCACACGTGAGACATTCCGAATGGGCAGAGGAGGACCATCTCAAGTCTGCTGCTCGTTTCTGCTGGTGGGGGAGGAAAGACTTCCCCCACGACGGCTCGCCTCCGAGCGGAGCGAGGGTGGCGGC
>SXIK01000152.1 GCA_005772855.1 Planctomycetia bacterium
CTCGCGCGCCCACACGTGAGACATTCCGAATGGGCAGAGGAGGACCATCTCAAGTCTGCTGCTCGTTTCTGCTGGTGGCGGAGGCGGACCCTCCCCCACGACGTCTCGCCTCCGAGCGGAGCGAGGGTGGAGCGAGGGTGGCGGCAACAACGACACGCGGCCCCTCCTCGGCGCCTGATGGGCGCCGGGCGCCTCTGGCGCGAGCAGCCGCAACCTTTCGCAGGCTGCAAAAGGTCTCATCACTGCCCGCGTGCGGTATAACACCACTACTCGAAGGTCAGCAGGAGGTCGCCGGCTTCAACCTTGCCACCTTTTTCGACGAACAGCTCCTTGATGCGGCGCGTGAGCGGCGCGGTAACGTTCACCTGCATCTTCATGGCCTCGAGGACAAGCAGCACCTCGCCCTGCTCAACTGCCTGACCAGCCTTCACTCGAATCTCGGCGACCGCGCCCTGCATGGCAGCGGCAAGCTGGTGTAGATCGGCTGGATCAGCCTTCTTGCGCGAGACCACCTTCTTCGTGAAATTGCGGTCCTCGATCTCCACCTCGCGGGCGACACCGTTTACCTCGAAGACCAACTTGCGAACGCCATCGGGGCCTGGCAGGCCCACGCTCAGGAGGCGGAGGATGATCGTTTTTCCTTTCTCGATCTCGACCGCAATCTCTTCGCCAATCTCCATGCCGAAGAAGAAGTTCTTCGTCGGGATCGACTGCACGTCGCCATGCGCCCTCTTTTCCTTGTCAAACTCGAGGAAGACCTGTGGATACATGAGGTAGGAGAGAAGCTCCCGGTGGGTGGGCTCGCGCGAAATCTTGTGCGCCAACTCCCTCGCCACCTGTTCGAGCTTGATCGGCTTCTTCGCCGCGGCTTTCCCCGTCTTGCGGCCCTGGAGGACGATTTCCTGCAGCTTTCTGGGAAAGCCAAAGGGCGGACGGCCAATCTTGCCCTCGAAGAAGCCAGCCACGGACTCGGGGAAGGATCTACCAGAGCCACTCTGCAGGATGGCCTCGGGGGTCAGATTGTTCGAGACCATGAAAAGGGCGAAGTCGCCGACGATCTTGGAAGACGGTGTCACCTTGACGATGTCGCCCAGGAGCAGGTTTGCCTCCGTATAGGCCCGCTTCACATCTGTCCACCGGCTCGCGAGCCCCAGCGAGGCGGCCTGCTGCTTCAAGTTCGAGTACTGTCCACCGGGCATCTCGTGCTCGTACACTTCAGCGGTTCCTGCCCGCAACTCGCTTTCAAATGGGTAGTACCACTTGCGAACCTCCTCGAAGTAGTCGGAGATCTCGTTCAGGGCCTGGATGTCAAGACCCGGATCTCGTCTCTGGCCCCCAAGCACCGCAACCATCGAGTTCAAGTTCACCTGGGAGGTGCAGCCGCTCATGGATGAGATCGCCAAGTCGAGAGCATCGACTCCAGCTTCGCAGGCCTTCAAAATTGAAGCCGCCTGGATCCCGCTCGTGTCGTGGGTGTGGAAGTGGACTGGAATGCCAATCTCGTCCTTCAGCTTCTTCACGAGGAGCTGCGTCGCATACGGTTTACATAGCCCCGCCATGTCCTTTATGCCGAGGATGTGAGCACCCCGCTTCTCGAGATCCCTGGCGAGCTCAACGTAGTACTTCAAATTGTAGCGTTGTCGCTTTGAATCCAGGATGTCTCCCGTGTAACAAATCGCAGCCTCCGCCACCCCACCCGTGTTGCGCACGGCCTCAATCGCTGCAGTCATGCCCGGCACGTAGTTCAAGGAGTCGAAAATGCGGAAAATATCGATCCCCGTGGAGGCTGCTTCCTTCACAAACGACCGTACGACATTGGCGGGGTAGTTGGTATAGCCGACGACGTTGGCTCCACGAATGAGCATCTGGAGGAGAATGTTGGGAATCGCCTCCCTGAGGATCGCAAGGCGCTCCCAGGGATCCTCGCGAAGAAACCGCATCGAGGTATCGAAGGTCGCCCCCCCCCAGACCTCCATGCTGAAAAGCTCCGGCAGCCGGTGCGAGTAAGCGCTTGCGACCGCGGCAAGGTCGCGTGTCCGCATACGGGTGGCGAGGAGCGATTGCTGGGCATCGCGGAAGGTGGTGTCGGTGATCAGCAGCCGCTCCTGCTTGAGCATCCACTGGATGAGGCCCGGGACCCCATGCTCCTCGAGAATCTGCTTTGTGCCTCGGGAGACAGGGTGCGATGGCACGATCGTGGGCACGACGGGGTGCACGTTCGCCGGCATCTTCAAGTTCGCGCCGATCAGTGAGTTTCCGTGCACGATGATGTCGCCCAGAATGCGTGTCAACTTCGTGGCTCGATCGCGCCGCTCAGTAAACCGAAAGATCTCCGGGTGCGAATCGATAAATCCCGTCGTGCAGAGACCGGCCTGAAAATCAGCGTGGCCGACAACATTCGCAAGGAACGGAATGTTGGTGGCGAGCCCTCGCACGCGAAATTCTGCGAGCGTGCGCAGCATTCTTCGGGCTGCTGCGGGGATCGTCTGGCCCCAGGAAGTCACCTTCACGAGGAGGGAATCATAGTACGGGGTCACGACCGCACCACTGAACGCACTTCCGGCATCAAGGCGAATGCCAAAGCCAACGGCAGAACGATAAGCCGCGATCTTCCCGTACTGCGGTGTAAAGTTCTGTGTTGGGTCCTCCGTGGTGATGCGACACTGAATGGCGCAACCGCGAATCGTGACTTTGCTCTGGTCGTCGAGGTTGAGGACGGGGTCGTCGAGGGCGTGCCCTTCGGCGATGCGTATCTGCGACTGGACGATGTCGATACCTGTCACGACTTCGGTGACGGTATGCTCGACCTGGATTCGCGGATTCACCTCGATGAAATACGGGGCACCGCTCGAGTCGATGAGAAACTCGAAAGTGCCTGCGTTTCGGTACCCCATTCTTCTCGCAAGGGCGAGGGACATCTCGAAGAGCCGCTCGCGCAAGGAGCGGTCGAGGTTCAGGGACGGCGCGACCTCGATGACTTTCTGGTGTCGCCGCTGGATCGAGCAGTCACGCTCGAAGAGGTGAATGAGTTTGCCCTTGTGGTCGCCGAGGATCTGCACCTCGATATGGCGCGGATTCACGACCATCTTCTCGAGGAAGACAGCAGCGTTCCCAAAGGCCTGGAGTGCCTCACGCCTGGCAAGCGGAAAGGCCACCTTGAGCTCAGCAGCCGTTTTGCAAGCGCGGATTCCGCGCCCTCCGCCTCCGTGCGCTGCCTTGACCATGACGGGATAGCCAAATTTCTTCGCCAGCCGGAGCGCTGCCGACAGGTCCTCCACTGGCTCCTCGGTGCCTGGAATCACAGGGACTCCGAGCGACATGGCGAGATTGCGGGCGGTGACCTTGTCTCCGGCGAGTCGCAAGGACTCGGGGTGAGGCCCTATAAAGACAATACCCGCTGCCTCGCACGCCTCTGCGAACTCCGCACGTTCGGAAAGGAATCCGTAACCGGGATGGATGGCGTCGACACCCAGCGACTTCGCCAGCTCAACGATCTCATCCTGTGCAAGGTAGGCTGCGACGGGCCCCTTACCCTTGCCGACCTGGTAGCCTTCGTCAGCCTTGTAGCGGTGGAGCGAGAGCTTGTCCTCCTCCGAATAGATCGCCACAGTCGAGATTCCAAGCTCACTACAGGCTCGGAAGACCCGGATCGCGATCTCGCCGCGGTTGGCAACCAGGACCTTCTTGAATGACTTGACGCTGGTGTGAGGAGGTTGGGGATGAGTCGAGGCCATGTGTTGAGCGAAGGAGGGTACCGCGGCCAGGGACGAGTATCAACATCAACAGGAGCCTCGCGCGGCTTCGCCACTGCGGCCAGCTGACAGAACGACGGTTTCCACGGAAGGTAGTCAGTGCGAGAGCGGTTGGGCTGCCGACAACAGATCCTTCGATCGAACACGCCACACCGCATCGGTGCGATGCTTGCCTCGATCCTCACCGCCAAGTACGTAGACCCAGTCGTCTGCCTGCACCAGACCCACCATTGCAAGGTAAGGCAAGGGCGTTGTCTTCTGATACTTTCCAGCCTCTGTGTCAAAAATGAAGGCATCGTCGGTAAATTTATCCACGCCGGTCTTGTAGCCCCCCGCGATGAGGATGTGCCGCGAGTCCAGCGCCACGGCTGCCACGCCACGCGTGGCGAAGGGAAACGGGGCAATCGATTCCCAGCTGTCTTTCCTTGCCGAGTATGCAAAAGTTGCAGTGCCATTGGCGACGGACTTGGACGCGCTGTCCCATTCGGCCCCGCCAAAGACAAACAGACGGTCCTTGCACGCCACTGTCGCTCCGCCGATGAAAGAGGTGACGGGTAGACTGGAGATGTGTTTTGCCTTGCCGGTGAGGAGGTCAATGGCATAACAAGCCTTGGTCGCGGTCTCCGCCTTCGCCGCGTCTTCGGCACCGCCAATGACGTGGAGCTTGCCATCGAGAATCGCCCCAGTTCCATAGACGAAGCGCTGCTCAAGGGTCGCCACCGTTGTCACGGAGAACTTGCGATCCAGCAGCCAAAGCGTCGTATGTGCTTGAGTGCCGCTACTGCCACCCGCGAACCACAACCCTTCCTTGCTCTGGGAACAAACGGCGTAGGCAACCGGCGCAGGAAGCTTGCCAGCGTCGCGCCAGGCATTCCGGTCTGGCTCAAAGACCCAAATCCGGTCGAGCCAGCGCTTGGTGTCCTCCTTCCAGTTTGTGCCGCCAGCGACGACAATATCGTTGTCAACGGCGCCACAAATAAAACCACCGTTTCCGTCTGGCAACGGCGGAAGCTTTTCCCAGGTGCCTGCAGTAACTTGATTTTCTGTGCAGAACATGGACAGGGCTATCGATGCAAGGAATTTATTCATTCGATCTCCAGATCAGGGATAACTTTAACAATTTGCGGCTGTCCGCACCCGAGGCGATGGGAAGGGGCAAGAACATCCCCGGAACTGTGGCCCGAGAGGATCGCAGCCCTGCTGACAAGAGCAGCTCATGGCACGCCATCACGTCACCACTTCCTTGGGGAAGCATTGTCAGCCGACCCGCCGAGGACCGCAAGAGCATTGCCGCGGTAGACAGAGGACGGCAAGAGCCGATCCCGGTGACCGGAACTGGCTGTCTGCGGTAAATCTCCACGTCCACAGAGAGTCTCGGCTTCACAAAACTCTCGTGTACAAGGCTTGCCTCTGGACACTATCATGTACAGGCGACTATTTGCCGTGATCAGGTCCACGTGCTGCCTCTGTCGGATGAAGAAACTCCCGTCACATCAAGTCAAGTCCTGGGTAACGCTGCTCGTTCTGGTTTTTGCGGTCTTGAACCGTGCAGCTGCCGACGACACGCCACGAGCTGCACTTTCTCCGAAAGTCGACTTCAATCGCGACGTTCGGCCCATCCTTTCGGACAAGTGCTTCAAGTGTCATGGGCCGGACGGGGCAAGTAGGCAAGCGGCCTTGCGGCTAGATACAGAAGCCGGCATCAAGGTAGACCTCGGTGGGCGGGCAGCACTGGTTCCTTCCAACCTCCAGAAGAGCGAATTGTACCTACGGATTGTTTCTGAAGATCCCGCGGAGCGGATGCCTCCGGCGAAATCGGGAAAGAGCCTCACGCCCCAGGAAATCGGCCTTATCCGCACCTGGATCGAACAGGGAGCTGAATGGCAAAAGCACTGGTCGTTGATTCCACCGGTCCAATCCACACCGCCCGCGGTGACCGCGAAGCATTGGGTCCGCAATCCCGTCGACGCATTTGTCCTCGCTCGGTTGGAAAGGGAAGGACTTGAACCGTCAAGGGAAGCCGACCGGACAACACTCATTCGCCGCGTTTCATTCGACCTCACAGGTTTGCCGCCCACCCCCCGCGAGGTGGAGGCTTTTCTTGCCGATGCATCGCCGGATGCCTTCGAAAGAGTTGTCGATCGCCTGTTGGCTTCTGTCCGCTACGGGGAGCGGATGGCTGTCCGCTGGCTTGACGGGGCACGATATGCCGACACCAGCGGCTACCAGAACGATGGCGAACGCTTCATGTGGCGTTGGCGCGACTGGGTGATTGACGCCTACAACCACAACCTGCCGTTCGATCTTTTCACCATCGAGCAGCTTGCCGGTGATCTGCTTCCGGATGCCACCCTGGAGCAGAAGATCGCCACCGGGTTTAACCGGAATCACCGTGGCAATTCCGAGGGAGGAATCGTCCCGGAGGAATTCGCGGTCGAATACGTCGTCGATCGCGTTGAGACGACATTCGCGGTCTGGATGGGGCTGACCATGGGTTGCTCTCGCTGCCACGATCACAAGTTTGATTCGCTGACTCAGCGAGAGTTCTACCAGACGTACGCCTACTTCAACAGCATTCCCGAATACGGGAGGGCGATCAAGTACGGAAACTCACCCCCCTTCATCGCGGCTCCGAAGCCCGATCAAATCAAGCTGCTGGACAACCTCCAGATCCGCCTCGCTGAAGCCAGGGCGAGGGAGGTCGCTCTGGAGCCAGAACTGGAGGCCTCGCAGCAGAGATGGGAACAGTCCGCCGATCGCCGGCACCTTTCCGAAGGGAGCTTGACCCGCGGACAAGTTTTTCACGCGGCACTCGACGGCGCAGATGCGACCGTGAAAGATACCCTGGGGGATCGCTTTGAGAATGGCAGTCCTGCGTATGCTCCAGGACGCCTCCGGCAGGCGGCCGAGTTTGACGGTTCACGGTTTATCAATGCAGGCGCCGTTGCCGCCTTCGAATACCTCGACAGGTTCACCCTCTCGGCGTGGATCTATCCCCGCGGGAACAAGGGAGGCACGATCCTCTCCCGTATGACTGACGCTGAAGAGGCCACCGGCTATTGCCTGACGTTCGAGGGCGGCAAACTGAAATTCAACCTTGTCAAGCGATGGCTCGACGATGCGTTACGCGTCGAGACGGAACGTACACTGTCCCCCGAGAAGTGGCATCACGTACTGGTGACTTACGACGGCTCCCGACTGGCGAGCGGCGTGACCTTCTACGTCGATGGCCGTCCTGAACCGAAACGCATCCTCCTTGATCTGCTCAATCAAACATTTGCTTCAACAGACCCGCTACGAATCGGCGGGGGTAATGGGCCCAACGGACGCTTTCACGGCCTCATCGACGATGTTCGCATCTACTCAAGAACGCTCAGCGGGGACGAGGCGCAAATTGTCGCCGCCCCCGAGACCATTGCCGAAATCCTCTCGATACCGCGGGATCGACTCACCAGGGCCCAATCGGTCAAACTGCGCGCCTACTACCTGGAGAACCATGCTCCGCAAGTGCTCCGCGAGGCGCGGGAGCGTGTTCTGAACACCCAGAAGGAGCTCGATGCTCTTCTCGAGAGTGTGCCCACAACGATGGTCATGCAGGAAATGCCCGTCCCACGGGACGCACACATACTCACTCGCGGCGAATACCAAAAGCCTGGCGACAAAGTCAGCCGCGACGTTCCAGCCTCTCTGCCTCCATTGCCCCGCGACCTGCCGAACAATCGCCTTGGCTTCGCCCGCTGGCTAGCCAGCCCGCAGCATCCCTTGACCTCACGCGTCGCCGTCAATCGTTTGTGGCAGATGCTATTTGGGACGGGTCTCGTAAAGACCGTCGACGACTTCGGCGCCCAGGGAGAATGGCCGAGCCACCCGGAATTGTTGGATTGGCTGGCGGTTGAATTCTCTTCTCCCCTCCTCGGCAAGGGGGAGGCGCGCCGAACATCACTTGAAGCTCTCGTCCGCCCCTCCTGGGACATCAAGCGCTTGCTCCGTCTCCTCGTCACCTCCGCAACGTATCGCCAATCAGCCCGGGGCACCCCGGAACTACTGCAACGCGATCCCGAGAACCGCCTTCTGGCTCGAGGTTGTCGAATGCGCCTCTCCGCCGAGATGGTCCGCGACCAGGCACTCCATGCTGCCGGATTACTCGTCGAGAAGGTCGGCGGACCATCGGTGAAACCCTATCAGCCCACTGATCTGTGGAAAGAGCTCGGGGACATGGAGTACGTGCAGGACCATGGTGAGAAACTCTATCGCAGGGGAATGTACACGTTCTGGAAGCGTACAGTACCCCCTCCCATGATGATCACGTTCGACAGCGCCGGGCGTGAGACTTGTAATCTTCGTGAAACACGCACGAACACTCCGCTCCAGGCTCTGACACTGATGAACGACGTTACATTTGTCGAAGCGTCGCGGGCTCTGGCTCAAAGGGTCCTGGGGCATGAAGGCGGGCCAGCCCTCGCCGACCAGCTGACACTCGCGTTCCGCCTCGTGCTCTCCCGTGCGCCGAAGCCAGCGGAATTAAAGGTGCTGATGGCAGGCTGGCAAGAACATCGCGACCGATTCAGAGCGGATCCGGCTGCTGCCACGAAGCTACTGACTCAGGGCGAGTTCCCTTGCGACCCGAGCCTCGATGCAGCCGAACTGGCAGCACACACCACTGTGGTGGGGGTCATCCTGAATATGGACGAGACGCTAACCAAGGAGTAACTGAAACCTGTCCGAGGATTTGCCCGTCGGCTCGGGCCAGAGAATTTTATCTTGAAACAGACGCTGAAGAGTCCAGGGGCGCCGCCGACTCGATCTCTCGCAGTGCAGGGAATACGCCATGAATCCATTGTCTGAACAACACCAGCTCTTCTTGACCCGTCGCGCCTTGCTCCGCCGAGCAGGCCTTGCGCTCGGCCCCCTGGCACTTGCTTCGCTGCTCGATCAGCGCCTCCTGGCCACTGACAGGCCCCCCGCCGTGCCCCCGGCACGGGGGGAGAAGGCAGGAGGCCACACTGCGCCCCAAGCTGGGCCCAGCCAGGGCAACGGCGGTGGACTCCCGGGTTTCCCCAACTTCACCCCCAAGGCCAGGCGAGTGATCTACCTGTTTCAGTCCGGAGCCCCCTCGCAGATCGACCTGTTTGACTGGAAGCCACGTCTCGCCGATCTTCGCGGGTCAGAGCTCCCCGATTCCATTCGCCGCGGTCAGAGGCTAACCGGGATGACCGCCTCACAGTCCAGCTTTCCGGTCGCGCCCAGCAAGTACAAGTTCGCGCAACACGGGGTAAGCGGCGCGTGGGTCAGTGAGTTGATGCCACACACTGCACGGATCGTTGACCACCTGTGTTTCATCAAGTCAATGCACACCGAAGCGATCAACCACGACCCGGCAGTCACGTTTTTCCAGACCGGCGCGCAACTCGCAGGTCGCCCCAGCATCGGTTCGTGGCTTTCCTATGGCCTGGGCAGCGAAAACGAGGACCTTCCAGCATTTGTTGCATTGATCTCGCAAGGCACCGGCAACCCGATGGATCAGCCGCTTTACGACCGCCTCTGGGGAAGCGGCTTCCTCCCCACCCGTTATCAGGGAGTAAAATTCCGCTCGGTGGGTGATCCCGTGCTGTACCTTTCCAACCCTCCAGGTCTTGATGGCAAGGCACGACGGCGCTTCCTT
Source organism: Planctomycetia bacterium (assembly GCA_005772855.1). Classification (GTDB taxonomy): domain Bacteria; phylum Planctomycetota; class UBA8108; order UBA8108; family SXIK01; genus SXIK01. The sequence continues at coordinate 9,415 of SXIK01000152.1, forward strand.
GATGACCTGGCTCAGCTGAACCGCATGAAGCTTGAGGACGCAGGGGATCCAGAAATCGCCACGCGTATTTCGCAATATGAGATGGCCTACCGCATGCAAGCATCGGTTCCCGAATTGATCAATCTCTCGAAAGAACCTGATCACATCTTTGAAATGTACGGGCCCGATTCGAAAAAGCCCGGAACGTTCGCCGCCAATTGCCTCCTCGCCCGCCGGCTTGTCGAGCGAGGCGTCCGTTTTGTGCAACTTTTTCACCGCGGTTGGGACCAGCACACGAAGCTTCCAACACAGATCGCTGGCCAGTGTCGCGATACCGATCAGCCATCAGCCGCCTTGATTCAAGACCTGGCACAGCGCGGTCTCCTGGACGACACCCTCGTCGTCTGGGGAGGAGAATTCGGCCGCACGGTTTACTGCCAGGGCAGGCTGACCGTCGATGACTACGGTCGTGACCACCACCCCCGCTGTTTCACAGTGTGGTTGGCAGGCGGCGGCATTCGGGGAGGCATCACTCACGGCGCCACCGACGATTATTGTTACAACATCGTCGACAACCCAGTGCACGTCCATGACCTGCACGCCACGATCCTGCGCTTGCTCGGTATCGACCACACTCGCCTGACATATAAATTCCAGGGAAGGTATCACCGGCTAACGGATGTGCACGGGGAAGTGGTAAAGGATGTGCTTGGGTAAGCGGAACGCACGGCGCAAGGAATCTCAAGCAGGATCCCGTTCGCCCAGGCGAGCCCAACCACCTCGTTTCACTTGCTCTTGAGTTTGAGGATCATTTCGACCTCAACACAAACACCCAGGGGCAGTTGCGCCAGACCCAACGCAGTTCGCGCATGGCGACCCGCAGAGCCAAAGACGTTCATGACAAGTTGAGACGCGCCGTTGATCACAAGATGCGCTTCGGTAAAAGTGGGGTCCGCATTGACATACCCCGTGATGCGCAGGACACGTTCGATTCGATCGAGAGACCCAACCGCGTGTCGCACCGCTCGCAACACGTTTAGAGCACACAACGCCGCGCACTCGCTGGCCTCCGAGAGACTTACCTGCGACGGCACCTTCCCGACGCCGCGCAGTGTCTTGCCTTCAAATGGCACTTGCCCCGAGGCGTAAGCTGTCTCACCGTCGATCACGACGGCATCCATCATCGGGCCGGGGGCCTGAGCTTCGCCAAACGAATATCCAAGCTTGGTAAACTGTTCCTCGTAGCTAATCATTGTCTTGCTTTCCCGGAAATAGTTGTATTGACGCCGGCGGGCAGGCACCCCACCCAATCCGCATCCACGCTCGGCCTCACCGAGGCCCCTCAAGCCCGAGCAGTCCCAGCGCGTCGCAATGTATCATGGCCTCGATTGCTGACTTGTCGAGCCGCGGCAGGGCCGTACCCTCGAGCATTGCATTCATCGATCGCAGCGCAGCGATCGTCGAGTCCACCGTCGTGAACGGATAGTCCGTCCCAAGGAGCAGCTTGTCCCACACTCCATACTCCTGCACTAGCATGAGAGATTGATAAAGCTGAAAAGGTCGATAGTACAACGCGCTGATGTCTGCGAAGCAGTTGGGGTGTTTACGGATAATTGCGACGCACTCGCCCTCGTAAGGATGTCCCAGGTGCGCCAGCACGATCTTCACGTCCGGAAATCGTATGGCTACCGGGTCCAGATGCCGAGGCAGGGTGCACTCGATGGGCGCCTGCGAGACAAACGTGGTGCCGCTGTGAAGGAGGACCGGTAGCTTGTTTTGCTGAGCAAAGCGCCAGAGTGGGTCAAGCCGCGCATCGTCCGGCCTGAACCCGGCGTACATGGGCAGCAGCTTGATTCCGCGCAGCCCTAGCTCGTCCTTGCCCTCCAGCATTTCCCGCTCCCAGCCGTCCTGTGTCGGGTCAATACTCATGAACCCTATCAACTGTTTCGGATGCGCCGCGACGTACTTGGCAACGTAACGATCGTCGACCCAGACCCCGCTGAGCTTCGCTTTCCCGCCGAAGACGATCGTACGCACATCGTCACCGGCCTGGGTTGTTCCAGCCGCGTAGTCAGGATATCGCACGTCCAGATCGACCTCGACCCCGCGACGTGCGCGCGTCGCCTGCCGACGGAAATCCTCACTCAAGTCGTCTGGGTATCGCCAGGCATGGCTATGGACGTCGACGATCACTTGAATCCTTTCAGGGCTGATTCAGTCGCTTCAAGGGTCAGATCCACGTCCTCCTCGCTGTGCGCATAGCTGATACTGCCCTGCTTGACCGGAACCGGGAAGTTGTAAATGCCACGGTCAATCAACGCACGGCGGTAGCGGGCATCGAACTCGAAATCATGCCCGTTCAAGAGCTCCCACCAGTTATTGGGGGCAGAGTTCATGAAGTACACGCAATGCGCGCTTCCCTGGCGAACGATGGTGGCCTGAATGCCGTGCTTGGCAAAAAGACTGCGTTGCCCGTCTTCAAGCCGCCGTGCGAGCCGCTCCAGCTTGCCGTGGACATCAAGCTTGGAACTCATCAGTTTTTTCAGACATGCGATCGCTGCTGCGACGGGAACCGGGTGGCAGTTGTAGGTGCCAGCGATGAGGACGCGCTTCGACGGATCGTCACTGATGGCCAGATCCATGTACTCACGCCTTCCCGCCAGGGCCGCGATCGGAAATCCGTTGGCCAGGGCCTTCCCGAACGTGGAGAGATCGGGTCTGACGCCGCAGATGCCCTGGTAGCCGCCCAGAGAGGCGCGAAAGCCGGTCTTGACCTCGTCAAAGATCAGCAGAAACCCGTGCTGGTCGGCCAGCTTGCGCAAGCCCTCGAGGTACCCCGGACGCGGCTTGATCACGCCGATGTTCTGAAGGACGGGCTCCAGGATCACCGCAGCGACAGGATTTCGCTTCGCCACAGTCTCCACCGCAGAGAGATCGTTGAACTCCACTGCGTGCATTACTTTCCGCTCGCCCTCGGGAATACCGGCGGTCATAGGCACCAGTGGGTACTCGTCGCCGACGATCTGTCTGCCTCCGAGCTGCTGCTTCGTCGACATGAGGTTCGCGGCGACAACGTTCTGATTCCCGTTGTACCCACCCTGCATCAAGATCACGTGGTCCCGTCCGGTCCACGCACGGGCGATTCGGATCGCCTGCGCTGTCGCTTCCGAGCCAGTGTTGAGGAACTGCGCCTTTTCCGCCATCGGAAGACACTCAAGAACTAGCCGCGTCAGATCGCCCTCGGCCTCGCTCGGCCCGCTGCCAAAGTTGCTCAGTCCCTGCTCCATCGAGGCCACAACCGCACGGTTCTGTTCCTCGTCATTGTGCCCCAGAATGTACGGTGCGAACCCGGCGTGGTAATCGATGTATTCGTTACCGTCGACGTCCCAGAGCCGCGACCCACGCGCCCGTGCAAACGCGATGCACGGGTCAGCTTTTCGATTGATGGAGGCGAGGCCTCCGGGAATTACTTCGCTGTTGCGTTGCAGCAGCTCCGCTGAACGGGTCAGTTTCAGGCGCGGCTGGTTCAAGCGGCTGAGGCTCATGACAGCCTCCCTCTCGCGTCGACGCCGAGCGGAACGAGTGGTTCGTTCGCCTCCTGCCACCAACATCGGTCCGTCAAGTTCACGCACGGGCAGATGTGGTTGGGGATCACGGTCACACGCTCACCAACGCGTGGGCGTCGATCCGACGCGCTCATATCCACCTGTCCATGCTCCTCGCTGAGCGCCTTTATCCTTGCGGCCGGATACTCAACAATGTAACCGTGTCCGCTGTCCGGCGCTGGAATGCACCGGTCGCTCGTGAGCGTCTTGGTGCCCGCGTCGATGACGATCTGGTTCGGGACCGCGTCACTCACGACGGTGCAGACGACCCGCGCAGCACAGTCCTCGAGAGCGCAGAACCCCCCGCGGACCGTGTTCATGTCATTGAATATGTAAGTGCCGGGCCGGATCTCGGTCAGGTGTTGGTTCTGATGCGACTGGTAAGCCGTCGGCGTCGATCCCCCGGACACAATCTTGGCCTCGAGCCCGTGCCTTCCCCACAGCTCCAACGTTGTCCCCAGCTTCGCACCTACCAGTTCGAGCGCGGGTCGCTGTTCCTCGGGCTTGAGCCAGATATGACCCGGGTAACAGAGGATCCCGTCGAGCCGGACGTTCGGAGTCGACTGGATGGTCTGCGCCAGCTCCAGCGCCGCCCTGGGCGATTGCACTCCCGTACGCCCCACACCAACGTCGAGGTCCACCAGCAGCCCGATCGTGGACCCCGCCTGCTGTGCTGCCTGTGCCAGGGCCGCGACGGCGATGGCCGAGTCGATGGCCACGCGGATGGTTGCACTCTTCGCCAGCTCCGCCAGCCTCGAGCAACGCACAGGATCGACGGCCGGGTAGGCCAGCAGAAGGTCATCGGAGACGGTCATCATGACCTCGGCCTCACCCACCTTGGCGACGGTGAGCCCGCCGGCACCAGCGTCAAGCTGCATCCGTGCAAGCCAGCGCGACTTGTGCGTCTTGGTGTGTGGGCGGATGCGCAGGTGATGCTTCGCGGCGTAGTCCGCCAGCCGGCGGACATTGCGATGAACGATCGCGGCGTCGAGTACGAGTGCGGGTGTCGTTAGCGGAGTAGCCGAGGAATAAGGGGTCATAATAGCGGGAAATTGTACCGAAATTCATGTCCGGAGCAACGGGCTGATGCCGCACTTCCAGAGTGTTCGACGGGATGGCACGTGCCGGCGATGATCAGAATCACTCCCGGGCATCCATCCCTGACTCCGGCTGACGCAGGTCCGCCAGGTCAACACGGATGCGGGTGAGCCACGTCGGGACCACTGTCAATCCTTCAATAGGCCGGAACCGTACCGACCCGGGTCCCACCCTTGCGAAGGACGGCAACCTCCTCGGCAGCTTTCGAGGCCATGAACCGGTTGTCGCTAGCCAGACTGACGAACTGATATCCCTGCTCGATCATCTTCGCTGCATAAGTCGCAGTGTTGTTATGAAGGCCCGCAGGAATGCCACGATTTCGGCAAGCAGCAACGATCCTCTTCAGCGCCTCTACGACAGGCGGGTCCGTCTGATCGAGCCTCGGTTTACAGCCCAGCGCAAGCGACAAATCGGCAGGCCCAACGTAGATCGCGTCGACTCCAGGTACACTCAGAATGTCGTCGAGGTTCCTGAGGGCCGCGGCAGTCTCGATCATCGGAATGACGAGCATATTGTCATTGGCATGGTCGCCATAGTCCGCACCTGCATAGAACGACGCACGCACCGGTCCCCAGCTCCGGATCCCGCGCGGGGGATACTTGCAAGCGCGCACCAACGCCTCGGTCTCCTCGCGCGTATTGATCATGGGGCAGATCACACCGTAGGCGCCAGCGTCCAGAATCTTCATGAGCTGCGGCGGATCGTTCCACGGAACTCGCACCAGCGGAATCGTCGGTGTCGTCGAGATGGCCTGCAACATGCTCACGGCCACCTGGTAGTCGACCACTCCATGCTGCATATCGATGGTGATCGAGTCGAATCCCTGATGCGCCATGACCTCTGCGGAGAACGAACTGGGAATGGAACACCAGCCGTTGACCACCGCATTGCCCTTGGCCCAAATTTCTTTCAGCGTGTTGGCTCTCATCGCGCTTCTCCCTACTTTAGTGGTTAGTTTGCAGACAGGGTATGCCGCCAGTCCTGCGGAACCCCGGGGGCCGAATTATAGCGATGGCCCTGCCGAAGTCACGCAGGTCTGCCCCCCGGCAAGCCCATCGAGCGCCTTCGCGACCAACGTCTCAGGGCAAGAAGCGCGGGCGCCAACCACAAGAGACTCACGATAATTCCCAGAGTGCCTGCCACCGGTCGTGAGAAGAATTCCATGAAGTTGCCATCGCTCTTGATGACACTGAACATGAAATTTTTTTCGACTTGGGGGCCAAGAACCAAGCCCAAAACCACGGGCCCCACAGGGAAGCCGTGGCGCTCCAGGAAGAATCCCACGACTCCAAATATTAACATCACTCCAATGTCGAAGAGACTAGTGTTAATGGCATACGATCCGACCATGCAAAAAAGCAGGATGGCTGGCAGGAGAATGCCACGCGGAATTCTAATAATTATCCGGCCGCAGCGAATCGCCAGGTATCCCATCGGAATGAGTAGAAGATTGGACACGAAAAACACTATATAGACTGAATAAAGAAGGACTGGCTGCTTTATAAAAATTTGTGGGCTCGGTTGAATCCCCTTCATCATCAACACTCCCAGGACGATGGCAGTGACGGCGTCACCAGGAATTCCAAAGACCAATGCTGGTATCCACGCACCCCCCAGTGACGCATTGTTGGCTGCGGAGGCGTCGCTGACCCCCTCGAGTGATCCCTTGCCGTAATCGTTCGGGGTCTTTGAGAATTTTTTTGAAGTTGCGAAGGAAACCCAGGCAGCGATGTCGGCCCCTGCGCCGGGGAGAATGCCAATCAGGGTTCCTATGGCTGATGACCGCAGAAAGTGGCCAGGGCGCCTCCGCAATAGCCGGAGGGTTCCTTGAAAAATCTTTCCAGAATCAAGATGCGACGAATCAGCCACCGCTTCCCTTCGCGTGACGTTGCGCAAGACTTCTGAAAGACCAAACATGCCGATCATGGCAGGAATAAAATTGATTCCACCGGCAAGATCCGTCAGCCCGAAAGTCATGCGCGCCATGCCATGGACTTCGTCGAGCCCCACGGTCGAAAGAAGAAGACCCAACAGCAAAGAAAAGCACCCCTTGGCGAGCGAGCCCTGGGAAACTATCACTGCTGAGCTCAAGCCAAGGATAGCGAGCCAGAAGTATTCATAGGTTGTGAAGGCAAAGGCTACCCGGGCCAGCGTCGGGGCACCCAGAATCAGCGCAATTCCTCCAAGGAGCCCGCCCAGGGCTGAGGAGACGAGGCACACGCCCAGGACGCGAGAACCCTCCCCTCTCTGATTCAGAGCATACGCGTCGGCAACATAGGCCGCCGAAGCGGGAGTTCCAGGGATGCGCATCAGGGTCGATGGGATGTCACCTGCAAAAATTGCCATGGCTGAAAGAGTGGAGATGGCTGCCAGGGCAACAGGAGGACTCATGAAGAAGGTGAACGGGATGATGAGCGCCACGGCCATGGTGGCCGTCAAACCCGGAATCGCACCCACGAAGAGGCCATAAGTGGCCGAGAGCAGCATAATCCCAATCACAGAAGGGCTAAAAACAATGCTGAAAGCTTCTCCCAGCGCATCGGGCATTTGATTAGAACATTCCTTACGCGTTGATCACCACGGGATGAGTCCTGTTGGAAGCTGCACGCGCATGAGTTTTGCGAATAGCAGGTAGGTTCCTGGAACCAGCAGAGCAACCGCCAGAGCACTGGCTATCCAACCAACTTTTAGTCTGCGAAAAAGATAGAACATCATGGTTCCTGCAGTAATTAGAAATCCGAGAGCTTCAGACAGAGCCAGGTAAAAAATGACGGCGGCCAATATTTCTACAAATTGAAATATGGCGCCTTGTGGCTTGTCGATTGCAAGGACTTGAGGAGAAGCACCGGCGGTTTTCTGCCCCAGAAACCCCTGTAACAGGATGGCTACGACGACGATCAAGAGGCCGGAGAACAAAATCCACGGGAAAAACCAGGAGCCAGGCTGGCCGTCATGGCCTCCAGAGAGGATCCTGGATTTCCGGATCAGCTCTCCCAAGTCAAGGTCATCTTGGAGCATGCTTTTCGCAAAGACTTCAGATGCTTGACGTTCACCAGCGTAGCCCCCATTCAGGAAGAATTCCTTGAACGAGCTGCTCGACATGACCCGGTCCATGATCTCTTCCAGCCGGGAAGCAATTTCGGGAGGCGCATTTCTGGGCAGCGCGATGCCTCGCCAGGCTCCAAAAATAACAGGGGTCCCCAGCTCCTTGAACGTGGGGATGTTGGGAAATCTCTCGTGCCGCTGCTCTGCCATGACGCCCAGCGCACGGAGCTGGCCCGCTTCCAGCTGCGACTTGCCTTCCGCAAGAGAGCAGAACACCACATCAATGCCGCCACTCAGGAGCTCCTGACGCGCTGGCCCCGAACCTTCCGCTGGGACCCAACGAATCGCATCGGCGGCGAGACCGAGGGCCAGCAGGCTGCTCGTACAGGCAATGTGCCAACTGCCTCCCAGGGAGGTCCCGGAGGCACGCAGCTTTCCAGGGTTCTCCCTGACGTCCTCGACGAGCTCGCTCAGGTCTTTCCATGGCGCGTCGCTCCGCACGAAGACAGCCGCTCCGTCGCAACCCAGGCGCATGACGGGTGCAAAGTCTTCAGGCTTCAGCTGGGTCAAACCACGGTGATGCATCATGGCAAGCTCGATGGTGATCATCGTCACCGTGTAGCCATCCGGGGGGGCCGCGGCACCGGCGGTATGGCCCGTGATGCCACCGCCACCAGTTCGGTTGATAACCGATACCGGAACCCCCGCCTCCTCCTCCATCAGACTGGCCACAACGCGCGAGAAGGCATCTGTACCGCCGCCCACCGCCCAGGGGCAAATGATCGTGATGGGGCGGGAGGGATAGCTGCCAATCTTCTGGCAACCCGGGAGGCAAGCCAGGCTGGTCAACCCTGACATGACGAGGACCCAGCTCCCCAGGTGGCTACGCAATGTGGGCCTTCTGAATACTGAGCAGTTCCTCGCTTTTTGGCGAAAAGTGATGCTGGAGCCTTCGTCTCGGCGGGTGATCGTTTCTACTCCTGGACATTGCAAAATCAGTCCGCCAGGGCTCGCTTGAGCCAAAAGCCATCCCTCATGGATAGTTTTCGATCGTGGATGGTCACTACAAAACTCCGCAAAGTCTTGAGACCGAAGGCCCGCGAGGATGCCCGATCGGGTGGGGTCAGTCAAGGACTAAGCTCGCCACCCCCCGTGGAGCACTCTCTTGAATGCCTGGGCGCAAACGTGGACCATTCCTACATGCCCGCTGTCGACAACATTCTCGAGAAAATCCATTACCTCGCCCAATTCACCCAGCGGCCAGTGTCCTTGAAGAAGTTGTTTGAGTTCGGGCTGGAACCGTCCCCGCAATCGCTCCTCATCGCCGCACAATTCCTGCATCAGGAGCTTCCGGTGCGACTCTCTCACCGCGTTCAAGAGCTCGAGAGCCTTCCGTGTGGACTCTCGGAGATGCCCGCCGTGTGCCACGTAAAGGGAATGTATATTGACAGCGTCCGCGAGCTGATCGCGTTTCAGAGACCCGAGACACAGGAGCTCGAGCTGGCCTTCACGCAGACGCTGGATCGCATCAAGCGACGACACAAGAGCGTCGTGTCAAACCTGGCACAGGGCATTATTGAACTCAAGGAAACCCTGGGTGCGGGTGAAGTCGATCCGCGAATTCAGGACTTCCTCGACCGGTTCTACATGTCACGAATCGGCATTCGAATGCTCATCGGACAGCACATTGCTCTCCATGCGCCCATCCGACCAGGTTATGCGGGTCTGATCTCGGAGCGGTGCGCCGTGAGTACGGTACTCCGCCAGGCCGCTGAAAAAGCCCGAATCCTTTGCGTGTCACGCTATGGAATCGCGCCCGAAGTGGGTATTTTTGGCAATGCGGACTTGGCCTTCACTTACATTCCGTCGCACCTTGAGCACATGCTCTTTGAGCTTCTGAAGAACTCCATGCGGGCGGTCGTCGAGTTCAGAGGATCTTCAGCCGAGAACTTGCCCATCATCCGCGTCGTGATCGCGAAGGGCGAGGAGGACTTGACCATCAAGGTCTCCGACGAAGGTGGGGGCATTCCACGAAGCGGAATTCACCGAATCTGGACCTATTTCTACACGACGGCGACTCCCCCACTGAGCGAGCGCAACACCACCTACTCCAGCGATTTCTCGGCGCCACTGGCGGGGCTTGGCTACGGCCTGCCCGTAAGCCGTCTCTACGCGCGTTACTTTGGCGGTGACCTTCAGGTGCTCTCGATGGAAGGATATGGCACCGACGCCTATTTGCACTTGAAGCAGCTTGCGACGGCCTCAGAAACCTTGCCTCGCAAACTGCTTTGAGGTCAACGGGCGGTCAGGGCGCACCTCGTCTTGCCTCACTTCTTCGGTGAGGTCCTCGACTGCATGGCGGCTTGAATGGCTGGCCCAAGGTGCTTGAGCCAGGCCCCGTCCCTGTCAAAGGTCTCGATGACACCAAGGGGGAACCAGACCCCGCGGCAGTGCAAGCAACTCTTTAGTTTCCGGCCCAGGCATTCGACCATCGAAAGCTCGCGACGGCAATCCGGGCAAGCACACGCATGCCTCGGCCGAGTGATGCCGAAAAGGTCGAGGTCCCTGGCGATCGTCGCCTCGGCGGCAGGAGACAGCACTCGCTGCGGCTGTGGTGCTACCCTTGGAGGCTGACCGGGCCGACTCGCGAGTCCTGGCAAGGGCTTTGGGCCGCCGTTGCCGGTGTTTTTCCTTGCCGACAGGGGCATTGCTTTCTTCCTGGGCGCTGAACGCTGCGCCTTCTTCGTGACATCAAACTCGCTGTCCATTTCTTCGTACCTCCGTGGCAGCCCGCCCAGCTGGTCCGCGCGCCGGGCGCCAGGCTGAAGTGCGGCGGGCGCGGGCCGTCTCGGGCATTCATGGCCCAAGAAAAAGTACGACGCTCCAATAAAATGCGCCTCCTCGACGCTCAATGCCACGGATAGCAGCACCGCACAGGCTCTTTTCTTGAAGGGCACGAATCCTGCCCTGAACCTGGCCTTCGCATGCCTGCGAATAGTGCGCAAGGAATGGCTCGGCGCACTGCTAGCGCTGCGGCGGAAGGACGATCGTCTCGCCGCGTGTTACCAGCGGCTGAGGCATGCACAATTCAATCCAGGAGCCGTCCGGGGCCACTTCGACCTGGCCGTTCAACCTTTGCGTCGAGAGCTGCTCGGCCATTCGTTCTGCGAGGCGTTCGAGCGATCCTCCCGATAGAGCGGGCTCACGGCCAACTGCCGCCTGGGGACAAGCAATTCGGACGCTCACGATCCCTCTCGCGCTGTTGGCCGATCCCGTGACAAGCAGGGCTTCGGCTTCCACGTCGAATACCGCTTCCGTCAAGAGGCGAATGACGAGAATGAATTCCTCGCAATCACAAATGACGCCAAGATCTACCCCGCTCTCAAGCTTGTAGGCTCGTCGGCCCTTGTCGAGCCCTCTGAGCTCCAGCACGACCGAAGGTAAATGAATTTCTTCCATCCGCTCGGGATGCCACTGCGTCAGATGCCGCACAGCCTCGGTGATCAACCTCGCGAGGCGGAGGGACTTGGCTCCGGCTTTTCGCAGCCCATCGGCATCTAGTATCGCCTGCTCGAATCTAGAAGCGGCCTCCATGAGTGCGCGTTCGAGCTCGTGGAGCCATTCGCTCTCGACCTTCGCAAGCGCACGAGTGGAGGACGTCTTGAGGTGCAGGCGTGCAATCTCGGACGTGCGCTCGCTCAGGATCGATTCGAGCCTTTCGTTTGAATCCCTCGATTCCCTGAGCCGCGTGAACACCGAAAGCGGCAGGCTGGTGACCCAAGTAAACGCATTGAAGAAAGCGACGTCTGCCGAATCGAAACCTCTGCGCGCCGAGCTTCGATCGAGGTAAAGGACCCCCATCGCCCTCTCCCTTGCAAGAAGAGGCGTAAGCATCGCGCTGGCTGCTCCCAGAGCGGACGGCTGGTTCAGGAGGCGGGGTCTTCGGCTTGCGATCACCGAGGCTGCAAGCGATCCATTCACGAGGCTGCCAGCCACCTGGAAGAGATCATGCGGCGCAGCTGCCACTGGATGCAAGTGGCCTCGGGTCTCTTCCCACAGGAGCACCACGCCGCGGTCAGCTTTCAACGACTGCAGAGCATTCTCCAGAAGCTGTTGAAAGATGGTCGTCTTGTCCTGTTCTGCGCCAAGCTCTCGCGCCATACGCAGGAGTTGCGCCAGATCCTCCTGCGGCAGACGCCGCAGAGGATCCAGATCCTCGCTCACAACAGGACGTTCCGTGATAGTTAGCGAGATGCGACCGAAGGTGACGATGTCACTGGAATGTACTTGCCCGCGCTGAACGCGCTCTGCGTTGATGTAGGTCCCATTCTGGCTGTGCAAGTCCTCGAGCCACAGGTTCTCGCCATCGAGCTGGAACGTTGCGTGGTGGCGTGAGATTCCCGCGTCGAGGATGCTTAGCTCACAAGTCAGGTCTCGACCAACGGTGGCGGTTTCACCCGGCTCAAGACGGAGGAAAAAGTCCTGGCCGTTGCGTTGGCGAAGCGTCCACTCTCTCGATGCCTTGTCTGGTTGAACCATCATCTGCATACGCTCCCACTTGAACTCCCCAGGAGCGTCCCTGGGCGAAACCCGCTCCTGGCCGCGCGAGGTAGATGAGCCGAACAACAGTCTAACCCATGTTATCGGCCCGGCAACAAGGAAAGGCCATCGGCTCAATCTGCCAGCTGGATCGTGACGCCAAGCTTCTGCGAAAGCTCAAAGATCACGTCTCTCAGGTCAATGTCTGCCAATCGTGCGGCACAGGTAAAGGACCCGGCAGCCTCGCGCCGACGACAGAACCGCGTATTGCGCAGCCCTTCGAGGAAGTGCAAGTCGGCACACGCGGGGTTCTCCTCGAGGGCGCTCGAGAGAATCCGCTGGGCTTTCTCGTCCTGGCCCAGCGCAATCAAGGCGAACGCCCTGTAGTCCACGCACTTCGCAGCGACGACGTCCTCTCCGGAGGCGAGCCGCTCGATTTCTAGATAGTTTGCGTCAACGAAGGCCGCCTCGATTGGATCCCTCGGCCTCGAAGAACTCGGCAAGAAAAGTCCACGATGGAAATCCATCAGCTCCCCTTCGCCGAGGCCGCATAAGCGCTCCTCCAGGATTGCAAGGAGTCTTCCGGCGACATCTGCCATCCAGCAGGCAACGCGCGGCAATTTGAGGTCTTTGCGTGTCCCGTCGGCTCCGAATTCGATCAACTCGACCATTGCCGCTGCAATGGGATTTCTCGATGAGAGCGCGACCAGCTCCGTTCGGGCCTCGGCTAAATGGCCATGGTCGTACTGAATGAGGCCACGAAACAGTCTGACGACGTGAGGATCGGCCGTGGGCTTTGCCGGAAGCCCGAGCGCCGCCAACGCTGCTCTACAATCACCGCGCTCCGAGCGCGACCTGGCGACGATGTAAACCGCTTCGGGCGGGAGCGCGGCCGTGCTCAGCAAGGGCTCAAGGAGGGAGGCCGCACGGTCAAGGGCTCCAACACACCAATTCCTGTAAGCCGCACGGGCGGCACGCTTCACTTCTCGAGACATTGTCGAAAGTGGATACTTCTCTCACGCCTTATTTTCAAGACCGCTTCCCGTTTTTTTTCTTCCTCTTCCTCTCCCCCCAGGCATTTGTTATTGTGCATTTTTTGAATTCTTGTCCCCGGCAGGCGTGTTCGTCTGCTGCCTGCATTTCTGGAGCTTCCACCATGCGAATTGTCCGCTTTCTCGACCCGACCGGCGCCGAACGATGGGGTCAACGTGTCGACGCCTCAACCGCCAAGCTCATCGAGGGCGATGTGCTCGGCTCCTATCACGTGACGGGGGTCGCAGCGAAAATCTCGAAGCTTCTGGCGCCTATCGTCCCCCGGGCAATCCTCTGCATCGGCCTCAACTATCGCCGCCATGCCGAGGAGACGGGTTCCAAGGTGCCGGAATTCCCGATACTTTTCATCAAGCAGCCTGCTGCGACGCAAAACCCCGGCGATCCGATTGTGCTTCCGAAGATCGAATCGGAGCCGGATTATGAGTGCGAGCTGGCGGTGGTAATCCACAAGGCAGCGAAGAACGTGAGCCGTGAGAAAGCGCTTTCCCACGTGCTGGGCTACACCTGCGCAAACGATGTGTCCGGTCGCAGCTGGCAGCTAAAAAAGGGGGGCAGTCAGTGGTGCCGGGGCAAGAGCTTCGACACATTTTGTCCGCTCGGCCCCGACCTCGTCACGTGCGAGGAAATTCCTGACCCCAACGCCCTCAAGATCAAGACTTTACTGAACGGCGAAACCGTCCAGGACTGGACAACCAGCGACATGATCTTCGATGTGCCAACGCTCATCAGCTTTCTCTCACAATCAACCACACTCCTTCCCGGAACAGTGATCTTGACAGGCACACCGCAGGGAGTCGGGATAGCCAGGAAGCCGCCTCGCTTCCTCACCCCGGGGGATCGCATAGTGATCGAGATTGAAAAGATCGGTCGCCTGGAGAATCCCGTCGTAGGTGAGTGAGTCCATCCGGTCAAGATTCGGCTTGGTTTAAGCTTCTGGCGTCGATATCGTTCAATGGATCGCTCCAGTGGCAGCGGTGAGTTGATGGATTCGAAGAAGGCTACATTTCGGAGGAAGCCATGCCAGAGAGATTGCTCAACCGCCGGTCTTTCCTGAAAACCTCAACCGCCGCAGCCGCAGCGATAGGAATGGCAGGCCACTCCAGAGTGTTCGGCGCCAACGACAGGATCCGGGCCGCAGTGATCGGCCTCCACGGCCGGGGTTTGAGCCACATCAACGGCTTCCTGGACCAGAAGGGGGTCGACGTTGTCGCACTTTGTGACGTCGACGAAGCGGTCCTCACAGGCCGCGTCACCGAGGTCGAAAAGCGCACGTCGCACAAGCCGGCGGCCTATACCGATCTTCGCAAGCTCTTCGAGGACAAGTCGATCGACCTCGTCGGCATCGCAACACCCAACCACTGGCACTCGCTCGCAGCCATCTGGGCCCTGCAAGCTGGCAAGGATGTCTACCTCGAGAAGCCTTGCTCACACAACGTGCTCGAGGGCCGAAAGCTCGTCGAGGCGGCCCGACACCACAAGAAAATTGTGCAACATGGCACCCAGATCCGTAGCGCCCTGGCCATTCGCGAAGCGATGCAGAAGCTTGAGGAGGGTGTCATCGGCGAGCTCTACATGGCGAAAGGCCTCTGCTACAAGTGGCGCAATTCCATCGGTAGGGCCAAGGAGGGGCCAGTACCCCCCGGTGTCCACTACGACATTTGGTTGGGACCGGCGCCGGTACGACCCTTCACGCGCAACCGCTTTCACTACAACTGGCACTGGCACTGGGACTACGGCAACGGCGACATCGGGAACCAGGGCGCCCACCAGATGGACGTCGCCCGTTGGGGCCTTGGAGTTGGGCTACCCAGAAAGATTCAGTCCATGGGAGGCCATTATTTCTTCGAGGACGACCAGGAGACGCCCAATACACTGATCTCGACGTTCTCCTACCCCGAGGAGAAGAAGATGATCGTGTTCGAGGTGCGCCACTGGATTACGAACAGCGAGGACCTCGACAAGGGCGCCGGGGTAGGCAATATCTTCTACGGCTCGGAGGGCATCATGATCCTGCCGAGCTACACGAGCTACAAGGTGTTTCTCGGAAAGCAGCTCGAGCCGGGTCCTTCCGGAACTGCCGGCGGCGACCACTTCGCGAACTTCATTGAAGCCGTCCGAAGCCGCGACCCCTCCAATCTGAACGCAGAGATCGAGGAGGGCCACAAGTCGTCGGCAATGTGTCACCTGGCAAACATTTCGTACCGCCTGGGCCGCACGATCGACTTCGATCCAGTCACGGAGCTTTGTCCAGGCGACAAGGAAGCAAACGCGCTCCTGACAAGGGAATACCGCGAGCCCTACGTTGTCCGTGGCATCGCCTGACGCCCAGGGGGGCAGCCCGCGTTGCTTCGCCTTCGGGCCCACAACGGCCAGGGCTCATGCCGGTTCACTCTCCACCTTCGCTATGGAGGACGTCACACCCGGTACGGGCGGCGAGAGCGACCCGTCAGCATTCACTTGAAAAAGCGCTGGCTTGAAATTGGCCACAAAGATTCTTGCCACATCCTCCTCCACGGTGTGAAGTTGGCCGCGTTTGTGCCAGTAAAAGGTGCGGCCATCCGTTGTCGTGATCTTGATCTTGTAGCGGCCCTGCGTGGACCCAAGGCGTTCGCCCTTCGCGAAGATACTCATTGGCACTTCAGCGGCAGGTTGACCCTGCTCGGCTCTCCAGCCAATGCGCCGCAAAACAGCGTCGATTTCCCGCTTTCTTCTTCCAAACCGACAGTCACGAAGCGCATGGAGTCCTCCAATCGGCGGTCGACAACCCGGTGAAACCGCAGAGAATTACACCATGACGCCTCAGGCCTGCCTCAACTATTTTCGAGCATCCGAGCGTCACATGCTCGAGGCCCTCGATGCTCTGGTCAGCATCGACAGCCCCAGCGGCGATATCGATGGGATCACGAGCTTCGTTCGAAAGTATTCTGATCTCCTCCACTCTGCCGGCATTCGCTTGATGGAACTCCCCGGCCCCGGTGGGCCGCACCTCCTTGGCGAAGGGATCTTTGGAGGCTCCAGTGGCCCACCCATTGTGCTCGTGGGCCACTCGGACACCGTCTGGCCGAGAGGTGAGGCGGCGCGACGGCCTCCGACGCGGTCGGAGGGGCGGCTCTACGGCCCCGGCGCCTGTGACATGCGCGCGGGGCTCGTGATCGCCGCCTTCGCGCTCCGCTGCCTTCGCGAATCGCGCGCGACTCTCTGTCGCCCCGTTCAGATTTTCCTCTCGGCCGACGAGGAAGTGGGTAGCTTGACCGCGCATCCGCACATGGAGAGGCTCTTTTCGCCCGACACCACGGCACTGGTGCTTGAGCCTCCACTTGAAGATGGCTCGCTAAAGATCGCGCGCAAGGGCGTGGGCATGTACCGGCTGACGGCCCAGGGAATCGAGGCGCACGCCGGCCTCGAGCCCGAGAAGGGAGCGAGCGCCATTACGGAGATCGTGCACCAGATACTGGAGGTGCTCTCGTGGGCCGATCCGGCGCGCGGCATCACGCTCAACATCGGCCAGATTCGCGGAGGGTTCGCCACCAACGTTGTGGCTGGTCATGCGGAGGCAGGCCTCGACGTCCGCTTCGACACGCTGGCGGACGGCAAGGCAATTCACGCTCGGCTCCAGGAGCTTCGCCCGCTCAAGGATCGCACCCGTCTCAGGATCGAAGGCGGGATTATCTTTCCACCGCTCGTCCCAGACGATCGCAGCTATCGGCTCGCTGGAACTGCGATGGGGATTGCTCGCGAGCTGGGTTTGGAGATCTCGACGGGCAAGGCCGGCGGCGGAAGCGACGGCTCGTTCCTTGCTTCACGCGGCGTCTGCGTGCTCGATGGAGTCGGCGTCGATGGGGCCGGAGCGCATACACCGCAAGAGCACATCCGGATCGACCGCCTCGCGCTCCGCGCTGCGCTCTTGACCCTGCTCGTCCTGGCAGAGGGGACGGGCGACTGAGGCGTACCTTCGTGGCTGAAAAAGCGTCGACTCGACGCCATGCACCACCGAGGTGAAGTACTCAGTCCAGTCTCTCTTGCAGAATACGCTTCGACTTGGGCAGCTTGATCTGGGCGCTCACAGCGGCCGATCCAAAGGAGCCAGTGGCAGGTGTCACGACGCCGAAAAAGGTTCCCGTCTCGGCCACAGGAAGTTCCAGGACGGCGGGCTTGCCGACGTCGGGCGCCTTGGCGACACCGAGCACATTCCCCTCTCCGTCAAAAAAACCCACGAGCGGCTCGAGCTTCGACCCGTCGTCGTTCTTGCCCTTTGCCTTGGCTTTCAAAATCAGGTGGGAACCAGCGAGGGCATCGGCCTCGAAGAGGCCGAACTCGTCGTCCGATTCGAAGGCGATCGTCTCCTTGAATTTCACTTTGGGCGCCTTGCCCTTGAGCTTCAGCGTGTAGGGTCCCACTCCTCCGTTCAACCCCCTCAGAAAAAGGGTATAGAGGCCGGTGGCCGGAAGCAAGGCGCTCTGGCGAGCACCTCGGGCGTTGACGCCTGAACCAAAGTCGAAGACGGTTTCCTCCTCGCTGGCAAGCGCAGCCTCGACCACGGCGCCGAGCGATCCCTTCTTTCTTGTCTGCACGCTGACCACCATGCCCTCGAGGCCCTCGAACTGAATGACATCGACATCCCCCGCGCCGGCGTTGGCCTCGAGCGAATCTCCGAGGGCGAGCTCCACGACCTCCTGGTTCGTGCTTGGCTCAGAGAGAGCCACCGAGAGAGAGTAGTCGTTGGTGGCCCCATCGAATCCGGCAACAAAGACGAAAAGGTACAAGTCGCCCTCCTCGTCAGCGAATGCCCGGAGGATGCCTCTTGAGTCGATCGAAAGCCGCTCGATGTTTCCGTCGGTTGCCGAGACGCCCACGTTCAGGAGCTCGCCGGTGTCTTGATCGAGCACGTCCACGGCCATGTCCAGATCTCCGTTTGCGTTCACAAACTGAATCGCAATATCGATCACTTCGCCGACCTTTGCGCGAACTTGGTACCAGTCATCGTCGAGTGCGACAAGGTTGGCATGACTCGCGTTCGACTCGCCGAACAGCACGTCGGCGGCCTCAGCCGGCGTGTCATTCTCCTCGAAGCCATCGTCCTCGGAGGACGTGCCGTCGGGGTCGAACACGCCGCGGTTTTGAAGGATCGCGGAACTCTCGGCCTGATGCGCGCTGCCGAAGAGGCTGTTGTTGGCTGCGATGAGAGCCAGCGACCCGTCCTGGAAATTCGCTTCCGGCTGGAGCAGGTAGTGAGATTCGAGCACGAGCTTGTTGGCGTCTTCCCGGCCGAGCAAGTTACGGATTTGAAAGAGGGCGGCCGACCAGATTTCGCCGTCGAGGTGTGAATCGCGGCCAGGATCTGCATCTCGGGGCCAGATCTTGTCGGAGTCAACACGCCTGTGGAGTCCCGAGAAGAGCGACTGCCCGAACGGGAAGCCGAGGTCGCCGTAGGAAATCCACTGGGCGATGAAATTCGGCTCGTGGGTCATGCGGTCCTGCAGCACCGAGACGGCCCAGTAGTCGCCGAAGCCCTCGCCCATGGCGCTGCCCTCGTAGCTGAGGCCAAAGGGCCTGTTGCCCTGCCCGGCGGCTGCGTCTTGAAGTGCGTGTCCGAGCTCATGAAGGATCACGGTTCCGTCTTCGCCAAGGTCGACTCCCTTCGTTCCGAAGAGCACGTGGCCCGAGCTGGGGTCGTAAAACGCGTTCAACTCCTCCTCACCCCGGGGACTGAAGCGTGAGCGGGCAACGAGAACGCGCTCGAGGGGATTCGGGCGACCCAGCTGCGCGCAATACTCCAGCGCGAACTGCAGGTAGAAGTAACACATGGTCTGCTCGAATCCGGGGTCGCTCCTCTGAAAGTTGAACTCGTGGCTGTTGCTCGAGACACGGTCGGTGCCGTCGCCAGTGATGGCGTCGACCAGCGCCCCGCGTAGAAGGCCCGCGCCATCGAGGCCGGTCAGATCGACGTCGACGAGCGCCGCATCGAGCACGCCGCTGGTTCGGTCAAAGTCATCGCGGAGGTCGATGTTGCCAGTGGTCGCAACTGGATTCGGGTTAAAGATCTTCCCTCGACCCGTGACCGTCTTCAGCACATCGTGGGACTCGATGACGACTCCGCTGTGAGCGTCGACGTGGCTCTGATAGCTTCCGAACGGCACCTCGGTGGACACGGGAACAACCCACGCGAGCGTCGCCGAGGGCTCGTCTGAAACCACATAAAGGCTGGGCTCCAGGCTCGCAACGCCCTCCTCGACGTCGAAGTCGAGCTCTGCAGAGGCGCGGGCCTCATCCGCGGTGACAGTGGGAATGGGGCTCACGTAAGCGGGCAAGCCAGGTAGCGCTTGTGCGGAGATGTAGGTGGCCCGGCCACGAGAATCCAGAAGCACGATGGCTCCGCCGCCCAGGACAGGTACGCCTCTCGAGGCTTGCTCGAATCGCACAACCGTGCCCCCGGCAGCGCTGCGCATGTCGACCTTCGCGAGCGCGCGAACCCAACCACGGGGCGCCAACTCGGCCTCGTGACGTTCCAGCGCCCGGCGGGCGGCCTCTTCCGGCGCGCAGCCGGGCTCGGGTGGATCCTCGATCAGGATCGACTTCAGCGAGCGAGTCCGGGACTTCGAGGGGGCCAGCGTGGCCGCGAGACTGGGCGCCGGAGCCGCAGGTGCCGTCGTCACGGAGGGCGGAGTAGGTGGGGTCGGGACACCCGGGAAGAGCGCGGAGTCCTTTGAAGCCTTCGTGGCGATCGTTCTGTCGTCCAGAACTATCCCCCTCCGCCTCCTCTCAAGCCCCAGAAGAACGACAAAAACCGCCACAAGGAACAGGGTCACGATGCCGATTCGAGTTCTGAAATTCAGCACAACGATTTCTCCTCTAGCAGCCAGGTGCTCCGCTCAAAGACCAGTGAGGCCAGCACGATAAGTCAGGAATCTGGGTTGAAAGCCAAGCCAGGCACGCGTTGAGCGGTTGTCGCATCGCTTGCCCATACCAGGAAGCCCGGAAGGCAAATCCGGCGGAGCAAGCCCCGCCTGCTCGGCGGCGAAGCGGTAAAAGTCGCCGCGTCGGACGGGGTGACCGTCAACTCCGAGGTAAATTGTACCGGGTGCTCCCCTGTCCAGCACCAGAGCACAAAGGTCCGCCGCATCCTCTACCCGGATCCAATTCATCCAGGCCTCCCGGCTCCCCTGAAGGATCCTGCCCCGCATCTCGGGCCGACGGAGCCACTCGACGGGCGATCGACCCGGCCCATAGAGCCCACCGAGACGCAGAACCGAAGCTCCCAGCGACAGCAGCTCATCTTCCGCGGTCCGAATCGTCAAGTATCGGCCCTCGCTGGGCTTGGCGGGGCTCTCCTCCGTCACCCAGGAGCCGTCGTCCTGCTGGTAGACGCCGGTCGTCGACACCAGCACGAAGCGCTTGGCGCCGGCCTCGAATGCCTTGCGGGCGCACCTCACGGGACCCGAATGGAAGACTGCCTCCACGCTTCCGCCTCGACCTGGAGCAGTGGCGCAAAGGACAACTTCGTAACCTCTTCGCCACACTGCGCTCTCTTCCAAGTTCTCAAAGTTCTCAAAGTTCAGCAAGGCCGGCTCGAAGCCGAACGACTCCAGCTCCGCAGTTCGATCCGGGCGCGTGGTCGTGGCGACCACGGAAACACCCCGGGAGCTGAGAATCCTTCCCACGCGGACGCCGAGATAGCCGCAACCGAGAATAAGCGCTCCTGACTTGGATTCCTGTTTCATGCACCTTCTCGCGGTATTGTACGAGCATGCAGCTTCCATTTCTCTGGCTCGAAGCGAGTCAAATCGACTTTTCCGACGAAGTCTTTCGCGTGCGTTGGCGCCATCCAAGCTCGCTGCGCCTGTCGATTGAGCGCTCCGGCATTCGCAGTCCGATCGTCGTTGAGCCCCTGGGCGCCAACCCTTGCAAGCGATTTCGCCTGGTTGCCGGCTGGGGACGGTGGCTCGCAAGGCCAGCCGGAGCACTACTGCCTTGTTTCGTGCTCCCCTCTGGGGCCTCACGTGAAGCGGCCTGGGATGTGGTCTTGCTGGACAACGACCGCTGGAACGTACTCGAGATTGCGCGCGTCCTCGATCGCCTCGGCCGAATTGCCGGTATCGACCCGGAGCAGATTGTGCGAGAGAAGCTGCCGCTTCTCGGAGTCCATGCCTCGAGCGATCTATACCGTCGACACCTCAGGCTCCTCGAGCTCGGCATGGAAGCGCAGCGTTTCGTCGAGGAGGAGGAGTTGCCACTCCGCAGGGCCGCGACGCTCTTCAAGCTGCCCCCGGACGCGATCGAGGTCTTCCTGCAACTTGCGAAAGAACTTGGCCTCACTTTCAACGAGGTCTCGGAGTCCATCGAGCTCATCGAGGAGACGGCAAGTCGAGACCGTGTTGCTCCCTCCACCGTGATCCA
Organism: Planctomycetia bacterium; assembly: GCA_005772855.1. Classification (GTDB taxonomy): domain Bacteria; phylum Planctomycetota; class UBA8108; order UBA8108; family SXIK01; genus SXIK01. The sequence continues at coordinate 31,128 of SXIK01000152.1, forward strand.
GGAGGCTCGTGCCCGGGGCCCCTCGAAGGAGGCTTTTCTCAAGGAGCTGCGCTCGCGCAGGTATCCGGAACTTTCCCGACATCGCGACCGCCTCGTCTCGATCGAGAAAGAACTTCACTTCACGTCGCCCGCGAGAATTGAATGGGACGCTCGGCTCGAGCGCCCCGGCATTCGCCTCATCGCCGATCTCGCGGACACCGAGGCGCTGGCAGCCTTCGAGCGCGACCTCACCACCAACCGCACTACACTCAAGAAACTGCTGTGATGAAGACAGCCTCACAAGGGGCCCGCAAGAGCATCCTCGGGTGCGACGCGCTTACCTTGGCAGTGGCGCGCCAAAGCATTTTTCGATCGTCTCCTGTGCTTGCGGCGAGCGCAACCAGGCAATGAAATCCTCCACCGCCGGCTTCCCGGGCCGCCAGAGCAAGTAGAGCGGACGCAAGAGAGGGTACCTCCTGTTGTCCGGCAAGGCTGCCTGGCCACCCACGCGAACGACCCGGACCACACCGCCCGAGCAAAGGAAGCTATAGCTCACAACTCCTATGCCACCCGGCTGAGACTCCACCATCTCCGTTAACCGCGAATCGGGCCGGACGACCTCACAGCCCACATAGGCCTCTTCACCGAGAGCCAGTGTCTGGAAGACGCGCCGGGTCGCCGACTCCGGTGCCATGATGAAGGGACGCACGAGCTCGTCGGCTCCTCCAAGCTCTTTCCAGCTCTTCACTTTCCCCGTGTAGATCGCCTTCAGCTGCGCGAGGCTCAGCTGGGTGAGGGGATTTGTCGCGTTGACCACAACCAGGAGAGCATCGGTGCCGATGAGCTCGGCGCGGATGCCTTCATCGAGGGTCTCCTCGCTGGGTTCGCACGCCATTCCAGCGAGATCAGCGTGACCTTCCTGCATTATACGTTCGCCTCCCAGGCTCTCGGGAACCGTGTCGAGAAGAAGCTTGGCCTTGCCGTAGATGGGCTCCGCCAACTGCAAGAAGTTTGCGACTGTTGAGGATCCGACATAGAGAAGCTGTGGACGCTCATCAGGGGATTTTTTCACGGTAGCGCCAGAATTTTGAGCGGTCGCTGCAGGGCCGGACAGAGCGTTGCATCCGGACAGGAACTGCAAGCACACCACGCTGGAGACAAAAGCTCTGAACATGTAACACCTCCATTCTTCTTGAGTGCAACTGGCATGCCGCTTCCATTCGGCCCCGACCTTGCGTAGCCTTCCAGTGCATGTACCGATTTGCGAAGATCTTCCTCCTGCTGGCGTGCCTGACAACCGTCGGGACCATGGGTTATCACCACATTGAGGGTTGGAACTTCCTCGACTCGCTGTACATGAGCGTTATCACGCTTACCACTGTTGGCTACGGCGAGGTAAACCGCTTGAGCCCTAACGGTAGAGTTTTCACCATGGCTTTTCTTGCGCTTGGGCTCGGAACGTTTCTGTACGGACTCACAGAGCTTGGGGACGCCATGGTCCACGCAAGTCTCGGTGACTGGTTTGGGAGGCGAAGAATGGACACCATGGTCAAACAAATCAAGGGTCATTACATCATTTGTGGATTTGGACGACTGGGGCGACGCCTTTGCGAGGAGCTGGCGGGGCGAAATCTTCCCTTCGTTGTGATCGAGAAAAATGTCGACACCCTCGAAGCTTGCCGTCAAGCAGGTTGGCCGTGCATTCACGCCGACGCCACCGAGGATCGCGCACTCTTCGAGGCCGGGATCGAGCGGGCCCGAGGCCTGACCACGGTGCTCTCGAGCGACGCGGAAAACCTCTATGTTGTCCTTTCAGCAAGAATCCTCTTCAAGAATCTGCTAATTCTATCTCGTGCCTCCACGGAGAAGGACATGGAGAAGCTGAAACGAGCAGGTGCTAACCGCGTGATCAGCCTTTACGCTACTGGGGCGACGAAAATGGCGCAGCTTCTCTCAAATCCAAGGGTCGAGGACTTCTTTGAAATCGTCTCGTCGAAAGGCAAGCAGCTCGACCTTACCGAAATCACCGTTGCCTCCGACGCAGAGTACGCCGGGAAGAAGCTCTCCGAGACGACCTTTCGTGAAAAGGGGATCGTCGGCGTTCGAAGTCCGAATGGTGAACTTCGGCTTCTGCCAACGGGTGGCGACACCGTGGAGTCTGGCGATTGCCTGATCGCGCTGGGCCGGGCTGAGGCGATCAACGAACTGATCGGCCGGGCGTAAAACCGCGGGGACAGACGCCCTTCGACGAGGTAGAGTCCGTGGCGTATTCTCGAAAGGCTCCTGACTCCATGCTGGAAAAGATCCTCATTGAAGCCGATGTCGCGTCGACGCCCATCGCCGAGGCGGTGCGACGCAATGCGAAGGATATCGAGATCCTCGACGTGCCTACGGGCACAGCCGAGGAAAGCCTCCGTCGACTCGGCCTCACTGCGGGCAAGCGCGTGCTCCTCTTGAAACGCTTCCAGGGCAGGTTTTTCAAGCAGTGTCAGGGGCTCAAGAAGGAGTACAGCTGTTGTAACCTCCACACGCTCGCCGAAGCCAACGGATGCACCATGGAGTGCACGTACTGCATCTTGCAGTACTACATGACGAGTCCGCACTTGAGCGTCTTCGCGAATCTGAGCGATCTGCAGGGAGAGATCGAGCGCGTGATCCACACACAGCCGTCCCGCATTTTTCGTATTGGCACGGGCGAGCTCTCCGACAGCCTGCTGCTCGATCCGCTCACCGAATCGACCCGTCACATGGTGCCATTCTTCCGCCGGCTGCCGAACGCAGTGCTCGAGCTGAAGACAAAGACGGACAGCGTTTCGAACCTGCTCGATCTCGACCACGGCCAACGCACGGTGGTCTCGTGGTCCGTCAACCCCGCGGAGGTGGGCGCACGGGAAGAGCTCAAGACTGCGCCAATCGTGCGCAGGCTTGCCGCAGCAAGGCGTGTGGCCGGAGCGGGATACCCTGTTGGCTTCCACATCGATCCCATGATCCACCATGCGAATTGGCGTGACGGGTATGCCGAGCTGCTCGACAAACTCCTCGACGCTGTGGAACCCCGGCAAGTGGCCTGGATCAGTCTCGGCACCCTCCGCTTTCCGCCCGAGATGAAGGGGACAATGGAGGCTCGGTTTCCCCGCTCCGAGCTGCGGTATGGCGAGCTCGTCCGTGGAGACGATGGCAAGATGCACTATCTGCGGCCAATGCGGATCGAGATGTACCGGCACGTCGTCGATGGCCTGCTTCGAAGGCTTGAGCACGAGAGCTCGAAGCCGGTGATCTATCTGTGCATGGAACCTCCCGACGTCTGGAAGCGTGTCTTCGACCTGCCGGCACCAAGCAACGCAGCGCTCGAGCATCACTTCGCTGAGAACTACTGGCGCAGGTTCGGCGGTGGCTCCTTGCCCGAACCCAAGCTCTCCGACTACGAAGGGTTCGGGGGATGCGCCACGGAACGGGAGCCAGCTCAGCCATCCTTCGTGCCGATTTCGGCGGTCAGCGAGGCACGCTTTGCCGCTGGTGCAAGTCCCGGGGTATCCACGTAACAGCCCGTTGAACAAGTCCCCGCGACTTGAGTCCGGCACGCGCCGCTACGGACAGCCCGCCTGGGTCTGGCACTCGAGACCGGCCGCTCAAATAGGCTCGCGGAGCGGCAGCCACGCAGCACGTACCCGGTCCGGTGCCGACGCGGGCGTTGACCGGAGCGGGGTCGGTCCACGAGAATCCCGGCCAGCATGAAGCTCGAGGAGTGCCACCAAAGGGTGCAGGAGCGGAGTCGGCTCCGTTGCCCAGCGACACTGCGTTCGCAGCTGTGCGAGCAATGGGAGTGGCCGTGGGGCTGCTCCTGCTCGCCGCGTCGTTCGCACACGGCAGCGTCCCGATGCTGCGGCCCATCAAGAGTCGGCCTCTGACCACGCTCGTGTGCCTTCTCGTTGCCATCGCCATCGTGCGCCTCAGGGCCTGCGCCTTGCCTCGCCGTTTCGTCACACGCCTCATCCTCGAGTCGAGATCGCCGCTCTTCCATCTGGCGCTGTTCGCCCTGGGCACCGCTTCATGCTCCGCGGTGAGCTGGCTCTTCCTGGGCGGCCTCCCACGCATCGACGACGAGGTCGCTGCCGTCTTCCAGGCAAGAATCTTTTCGCAGGGAGCGTTCGTCCTGCCGTTGCCCGCGGCACCAGAGTTCTTCGAGCTCTTCGGCGTGCTCGGCGGCCGGGCCGGGCTGGGCCACTGGTGCGGCATGTATCCGCCGGGTTGTCCCTGCTGCTCGCGCCGGGCGTCGCCTGCGGGGTGCCCTGGCTTGTCAACCCCGTCCTCGGCGGCTTGTTGCTGGTCGCCACCTCCCTCCTGGGAGACGAGCTCTTCGGCCCCAGGATCGGGCGCCTCGCGGGCCTCCTCGGCCTCTTCGAGCTGATTCCCGCCGCCAGTGGCGGCAGGCTCCGCCGCCTGGTCCACGCGCCGCCGGAGCGAGCAGGTCAGGGCGCGGGTGCGGACGGATAGGAGATCCAGGGGGACGGTGGCACTTGGCTCGACTTTCGCGTTTTTCCGGCGGCCCGGCCGGCCCTTTCCTTACAGGCGAGCGCAGGCTTCATCTTTTTCTGCACACCCCTGGCCTGGTAGCACCCTCGTCAAAAAGGGCCAGGCCCTGCGGGCGAGCGTGCGGATCGTCGATCTCTGCGTCGGCCCTCTGGGCCCCTCAACGCTCCATCCTTGGTCGCGTCTCGGCCCCGGCGTACGCTCCGCGGTACGCGATCGTCGGCTCGCCTTGATCCCTCCGAAGCGGACGCTGACGCCGTCGGTACAATACGCGAATGCAGGAGCCGGAGGAGATCGTTGTATTCTCACTGGGCCTAACCCCGACCGGCCACGTCGCGGTGGTCCTCGACGATGCGCCGTCGGCCGATCTTCCACCACGCGCCGCTTCCCGCATCCGAGCCGCCTTCGAGCGCGGACGCGGCCACGGCCTCTTCCACCTCGGAGCCGTCGAGACGCAGGGTGAGCTCGGGCCAGCAATTTCCTTCTGGCGCGACCTCGCAAAGCTCTACCTGACCAAGCTGTGTGCTCACGTCGACATCGATCAGGCCGTCAAGGAAGGTCTCCCTGTGAACTTCCCCGATGACGAAGCCTCCGCGATGCTCGCCTCCGCGCCGCCCTTCCGGGGCGCAGAATATCTCTCCCGCGAGGCGCTCGACGGGGCCTGGAGGGAGATCGGGCAGGCGTTTCTCGACGAGGTGAAGGCCTCCGGCCTCGGCGCGCAGGAGATGCTCAAGCAGAGGAACGAGCTCTGGAACATGGTGGGGCGCGTTTTCTTCCATCTCGCCGAAAACAAGGCGCGCCCCGATGTGCCCTTTGCGTTTCTCGCGACGTACACGACTCGAATTTCGAGCCAGGGCAAGCTCCAGCACGTGCCTCTGGGTCGGGCGGTGCAGGAGCAGGCGATCGGGGGAGACAGGAAGCTCCTTCTCTCTCTCCTCCTCCCCGTGCAGAGGGCAGCTTCGCAGAGCACGTTGCTTCGGGAGCTCGTCGACTCCGGAAAGATTTTTCAGACCCAGGCGTGGAAGCCTTCGGAGGCGTACCGGTTTCTCAAGGAGGTTCCGCTTCTCGAAGACAAGGGGGTGCACGTGCGGCTGCCGGACTGGTGGAAGCGCGGGCAGCCACCTCGTCTGCAGGTGAGTGTGACGATGGGGAGCGAAAGTGCCGTGGGGGTCGGCGTGGAGGCCATGCTCGACTTCTCCGTCGGCCTCGCCATGGACGGCGAGCCGGTCTCGAAAGCTGAATGGAAGGAGATCCTGGCCCAGAACGACGGGCTTGCGCTCGTCAAGGGGCGCTGGGTCGAGGTCGACCGCAAGAAACTCGAGGGGCTCCTCGAGCACTGGAAGCAGGTCGAGCAGGCGGCGCGCGAGGACGGCGTGACCTTCTTGAAGGCCGTGCGGCTCCTTGCGGGGGCACCCGGCTCGAGTTCGACCTTCGACCCAACCGGTGCCGAGCCCGCGTCCCGGGACGAGTGGCTCTCCGTGAACGCAGGGCCCTGGCTGCGGGAGGCGCTCGAAAGCCTCCGCAAGCCCGAGGCAGCGCTCGAGCTTGCCCCGGGGGCTGAGCTCACCGCCGACCTACGCCCGTATCAGCGCGACGGCGTCAAGTGGCTCTGGCTGCTCCGAAAGCTGGGGCTCGGCGGCTGTCTCGCCGATGACATGGGCCTCGGGAAGACGGTGCAGGTCATCGCGATTCTTGTTCTCTTGCGGCGCGAGCGCGCAAGAGCGAGCGCTTCGCGGCCTAGCATCCTCGTCCTGCCGGCTTCACTCATCGGAAACTGGAAGAGCGAGCTCGAAAAGTTTGCGCCGGCCGTCAAGTTCTTCGTCGCTCATCCTTCAGAGGTACCGACAGGGGAGATCCCTACGGCGATCGAGGAGCGATTTCATGACTTCGACGTCGTCCTGACCACCTATGGATTCATCCATCGCCAGGCGTGGGCTCGAGAGAAACAGTGGGACCTCGTCGTCCTCGATGAAGCGCAGGCGATCAAAAACCCAGGCACCAACCAGGCAAAGGCTGTCAAGGAACTCCGCTGCCGACAGCGCGTCGTGCTCACGGGAACTCCGATCGAGAACCGTGTCGGCGACCTCTGGTCCCTCTTCGACTTCTTGAACCCGGGCCTCCTCGGGAGCGCGAAGGAGTTTTCGCGATTCGCGGGTACGGCGGGAAAGGGCGGCCGCGACGTCTTCGGGACGATCCGAAGCCTTGTGCGGCCCTACATCCTGCGTCGCTTGAAGACGGACAGGCGGATCATTCGTGACTTGCCCGACAAGACCGAAGTGAAGGTTCACTGCGGTCTCGAGAAGACGCAGGCGGTGCTCTATCAGAAGACCGTGGACGATCTCGCGAAATCGCTCGGGGGGCTCGATCGGAAGGACGGGATCCGCCGGCGCGGCATCGTGCTCTCGTTCCTTCTTCGTCTGAAGCAGATCTGCAACCACCCTTCGCAGTGGACGGGCGACGGCGTCTATGCGCCCGAGCACAGCGGGAAAATGCTCCGGTTGCGCGAGATTTCGGACGAGATCTCCTCTCGGCAGGAGAAAGTCCTCGTCTTCACGCAGTTCCAGGAGATCACACGCCCGCTCGAGGAGTTTCTGAGAGGTGTTTTCCGCCGGAGCGGGCTTGTCCTTGACGGCACGACTCCCGTCAAGGCGCGCAAGGGGCTCGTGGACGACTTCCAGGCCGAGCAGGGGCCACCGTTTTTCGTCCTCTCGGTCAAGGCTGGCGGGACCGGGCTCAACTTGACGGCGGCGTCGCACGTCGTTCACTTCGACCGCTGGTGGAATCCCGCCGTCGAGAACCAGGCGACGGATCGGGCTTTTCGCATTGGGCAAAAGCGAAACGTGCTCGTGCACAAATTCGTCTGCCGGGGCACCGTGGAGGAAAAAATCGATGAGATGCTCACGGCCAAACAAGGATTGTCGGATGAGATCCTGAAGGGGGGAGCCGAATCGTCGCTAACAGAAATGGGCGATGAGGAGTTGATTCAATTCGTATCGCTCGATTTCAATAGAGCGACGGTGGAGAGTTGAACCGAAAAACGCCGAAAGGTGGATTCATGGCGTACTGGAGTAGGTCATCAAGAGGCGGCGGCTGGGGCGGAGGATCCGGCATGTGGGCGCCTTACGTGCCTGTCGCCAAGCGAAGAGCGAATGCCGCGAAGCATGCGGCCAAATTGATGAAGAAGGGCGAAAAGGTCGAGCCGGTCGTCATCGACGGGCGCAAGATCACGAAAACCTTCTGGGGCACAGCCTGGTGCGAAAACCTCGAAGCCTACAGCGACTTCTCGAATCGACTCCCTCGAGGCCGGACGTACGTCCGAAACGGTTCGGTGATCCACCTCAAGATTTCGGGCGGCAAGCTCGATGCCCTCGTGAGCGGATCGTCGATCTACACGATTCAGATCACGATCTCACCGCTCCAGAAGAAGCGGTGGACTGACGTCAAGTCGTCCTGTGGCGGCAAGATCGATTCCCTGGTCGAGCTTCTCCAGGGCAAGTTTTCCCGGGGGGTCATGGAGGTGATGACGAGCCAGACAACGGGGCTCTTTCCGGCGCCGAGCGAAATCAAGATGGCGTGCTCCTGCCCGGACGGAGCCTACATGTGCAAACACCTGGCCGCGGTGCTCTACGGTGTTGGCGCCCGCCTCGACACGCAGCCGGAGCTGCTTTTCCTGCTCAGGGAAGTGGACCACTTCGAGCTTGTGAGCGAAATCGCGAAGACGCCGCTTCTGGGCAGCAGCGCAGACAGCGCGAACGCGCCAACCGCCGATGCAGACGAGCTCTCGAAGGTTTTTGGGATCGAGATCGACGCGAGCGCGTCACCTCCACCTGTTTCTTCGCGCCGGTCGAAGGCGCGGGTAGCTCCGTCCACCTCCCGCAAGACGAAAAAGACGGCCTCCAAGCCGAAAAAGAAGCATCGCAAGCCGGCGAAAGCTCGTGTCCGGTAGCCGCAAGCCAGATTTATTTTGCTGTCGTTTGGAAGTCGCGCGACGGCGCGAAGTGGGTGTCGGTAACCCCGCGTGGTCAAGCTACTGGGTGTGGATGCCTGGGAACACATGTTCTACCGGCGACGGATCCGCCGCCCGGACGGGCTGATCCAGGACCCGTTCGGGCAGAGGAACGACCGTGAGGATGGTGAGGCGCTTGTTGATCCGTTTGTCGGGCAGCTCTGCCAAGCCGAACTCACCTTGAGCCCAGTCGTCTTCAATTTTTGGCGCTCTTGACTGCCCAGGCACAAAGTTTCTCGCGCGATTACGGATTGCGAATCCCGGGGAAGGACGAAGACTTCCTTGATTCCTTGCGTGGCTTTGCACCCGCGGTCCTCCTTCCCGCGTCCGCTGCTGCCATGCTGGCAACTGGCAGCACGACAACAGGAGACGTGGGCACTTTCAAATCGGCTCGGATGAATGCACGACTCGAGTACTGTGGGCTACGAATTGCAGCTCGCGTAACTCTCGCAGCCCAAGTCACCCGCCGAGCCAGGGGCGTCGGGATCGGTGCCGCAGGCATCGGTGGTGGGACCGGGGGAGACCGGCGGAGCTGTACCCAGGAACAGGAAGCCGAGGATGTGGCTCCCGTCCGAAATGTCCACGCGGCCATCGTTGTTGGAGTCCGCAGCCTCCAGGCAGCCGGGCTTGGCCCCGCCCAGGAAGAGATAGCCGAAGGTGGATACGGCATCCGAAAGATCGAGCCTGCCACTGTCGTTGACATCGCCGCGGTGGAATCGCTTCCGCTGCGTACCAGCAAAGTAGTTCTGGGCCAGGGCAAAGGAGCCTTCACCGGCCTTCTTGCCAATGAATCGACCCGGGATGTCGTCCCACGGCGGGTGAAATCCCGTCCAGATTCGAGACAAGCTACACTGATCTGCGGCATCAAAATACTTCGCCCACTGCAGCTTGACCGTAACACTTGGCCCCTTTTCCACCCTCAGGAAGGAATCCTGAGCGCACACAAACTCGCCGAGGCCGCCCGGGAAAAACTCCGAACCAGTCAAGAGAGTCAGTGAGGTGGCGCCAGCGCGGCTAAACGTGCTGTGGCCCGAGATATAGCCGGGAAACGGCGGGGTCACGAAGGTCTTGACCTGATAGGGCCAATAGTTCTCGGCCAAGACCCAGCCGACGCCGGCTGTATTCACCTTCGGGTCGGCTACCAACAGCGGTCCCCGCCAAACCCTCACAGCGATCTTGTCATCGCTGCCCGCAAGGTGTGCGTGGCGCTGCCCTGGAGCTGTCGTCTCCGGGGTGACCAGTTCGATCAGGCCAGGGCGAAGGTTGAAGCCCTGCGGATGGTAGGACGGTAAGCCAGGATCAGATCGCTGTCCAAGCCCCGCGAGGTGCCGGATCGCTGAGATCGGCCGGATGCCGTCGTAGCGTCCCTTGATGCCCCAGGCACAGACCGCAGCATCGTGGACGGCACCTCCCAGGACGAAGTACACCTTGACGTCCCACTCCAGAGGGTCGAGCACCGGCCCTGTGCCTCCCAGACGTCTGACATGCAGCGGATGGTCCGAAACGTAGTTCGCGACGCTAAACCAGTGACCAGGAGGCGTTTCCGAGTTGGGGCCATCAGCCCAGAACTCTGAAAGTGAACGTGTGAAGTCCCCCCGGGGCACCATCTGCGACTCGTAAGGCTGACCCGTAACCGCGTTGACCGCGTAACCGGGTCCCATGTCTCCGCCATGTTCGAAATCGTAGAATGGCGGAATGTCGCTCGGATCCGGCAGAACCGCATTCCCGATCGAGGCAGGAGAGGCATCGATCATGACGCCGTCTTCTGTCGTGTGGTGGCTCGCCCAGGACAGATTCATCTCGAAACCCCAACGATAGAGGTCATCTCCAACCCCGCCCAGCGCCGGGGGTGGCCCCGGATCGTGGTAGGCCCAGTAGTCAAAGCCGCCCCGCGTGGAGCTGGTTCTATCGGCAGAGGTAAGGGCAAACCCCGGCACCTGGCCCCATTCCTGAGTGAAGGCCGCCGGGTAGCCGCCGAGGACGACATTTCCAGCCTGGTCGATGAAGAACGAAAGGGCCAGGGGCTGCCAGCGATTGGGGTCGATGATGTTGGGATTGCCCGGCAGCCCCGGAACCAGGGGTGGGTTGATCGGGGCGTAGAAGCGGTTCTTGTAGTTGTCGATCTCGTTGGAGTTGTCCGCGAGGCCAAACGCGATAATTGTGGCAGTAATTCGGTTTCCCAGCGCCGCGGGAGTGTTGCCCACAGTGGTGATCACGTTGACGTCGTATCCGAGAGTCGCCATCTTGGCGTTGAGACTGGGCAGCGTCACAGCGGCACCAGGAGAATTCTTGAACCGATGGCTGAGCAGTCGGTAGCACGCATAGCTCAAAGTCTCGGCGCGGGCGCTCGGGATGTCGGTAGCCTGTGCGTACTCGTGGTGGATAAACGTGTTGGAGGTAGAGTCGTAGGCAGCCCACGAATCCCACATGGCCAGGGAAGTATGCCAGAGGTTTCGAGCATGCACCGTTGGCCGCGCAGAGTCCTTGCGGATGGCGGCGAGGAGCTCCTCGTTCCACTGACGGGCTATCGAATGCGCTGGCGCCTCGCCGCGCAATGGGGCGCCCGGAGCCCAGAGCGCGCCAGCCACGGCGATCGCGAGGGCGCCAACATGCTGATGCAAGAGACAAGCTTTTCGAATCAAGTGCAGAGTCCTTTCCTCGATCCTCGGGTACAAGGCCGTCCGGCGGCCAAAGACTTCCCGTGGAACCATCGGATGTGTTTGACTATTGTTAGCCGTCCTTCAGACCCACGAGAAGGGCCGGGCAAGGCAATCCTCGTACTTCCGGACCAAGTGGACATTTCAAGGGACCCAGCGCTCCCGTGCAAATTTTGCGCCAAGTTCGCGACTCAAACGATCTGTCTATACTTGAAGGTTCTTGTGAGATAGTCGCCAATCCCTGCAGATTCTTGCCCGGATTGTGTGCGACTCAGTCATGGATTGTACGACCCCGAGAATCGCATCAGGGAACAATTGTTAGCTCCGCGTAGGCGAACGTAAGCGGAAAGGCGTCGCACCAGATCGAGACGAAGTTGAAATCCGCGGAGGAAATGCCGTCCGGAAGCAAGAGTTCGAGCGTTTCCTTGTCATACGGCTTGTCCCTCCGGATGTCCCCACTAACGATCACGCCCTGGTTCTCGAAGAGCTCCCTGGTCAGAAGGACTACGACCTGGGGATCGCCGAGGCCCCTCTGTGCCTATGATCGTGAGACATCCAGCCCCCCATCAATTACTGTAGAGGGCGAGGAGATGTCTTTGCATGTCGTCAAAGCGAACAGAAGGGTCGACAGCTCCTCAACCCTGCCATCAATTTGATGCCCAGGATCGAGGACATCGATCAGCCGGCCCCGGCGCAGCACCCTTGCGCACTCGTTGAGCTCGGCACTCGAGAAGGGAGGGAGTTCGCTCTGGCCGCCGAAGAGATGCGTGAGAGTGGCCACAGCGTCGGAGATATCGAGCTTCCCGTCACCGTTAGCGTCGGCGACCGGCGTGCAGGGAGGTGCCTTGCCTCCCGCGAAGAGGAAGTTGAGTATGTGGATCGGGTCGCTGATATCGATCTTTTGATCTCCGTTCGAATCGCCGCGGATCGGTGACTGGGCTGGCGCGGCAACAGCCATCAACACGACAATAGCCGGAGCGATCAGCGGCAAGAGGGCCTTGGCAGAACGGATCGAGTAGCACATGGGTTCGATCACCCTCCAGGGGGAAAGGATTGACGAGCTTGACGGTGGGGTACGGGACTCATGCAGGATCCTGGCCGGAGGCAACCTCGCACTTCAGTCCGTCTGCAGTCGGATCTGTGCCCGCGGAAGGAAACGGCGATGCGAGCGGCGGCCCATGCAAGTAAAGGGCTTGTCCAATGCGCAAGGCATCGGCGGTGTCGACTTTGCCATCGTCGTCGGAGTCGAATTGGTCGAGGCAGTCCGGCGCTGGCTGCGACTGAAACAAGAAGGCGAGAGTGATGGTCATGTCGGTGATATTCACCCGTCCATCCCCGTTGGCGTCTCCCCGTATATACCTCGCGCGCCCACACATGAGACATTCCGAATGGGCAGAGGAAGACCATCTCAAGTCTGCTGCTCGTTTCTGCTGGTGGGGGAGGCGGACCCTCCCCCACGTCGGCCGCGACACGCGGCCTCTCCCTCCTCGGCGCC
>SXIK01000153.1 GCA_005772855.1 Planctomycetia bacterium
CTCGGGAGCCGCCAGCTGTCGCTGGCGCCGGCTCCCTTCGAGTCGTTTGGGCTGTGCGAGCTCGCCGCAAACGCTCGGCGGCGACCGTTTCGCGGTTTCCGCCGCCTCCGGGCGTCGTGGCTCTCGCCTTGGTCGCCCTGCTCCCCCTCCTCGGCGCTCCACAAGCGCCGGGGGCCTCCGGAGCCGATGGTGGGTGAGCGCTGGCCAGAATTTCCCAATCATGGCAGCGAGAAGAGGAGTCTTGAAACAGGCTTCTGGTCCTGGGCCGTCTTGTCGGGCCTGCCAGTGTTCCTGAAATCGGAACCATGTGCCTCCCATGACCCGGGATCAGGAGTGAGGACCTCGGGGCGTCAGGCCGTACTTTCGCAAAAGCCGATAAAGTGATTCACGGGAAACCTTGGAGCTCCTGGCAGCAGCTGCCACGTTTCCTCCAGTCTCGCGGAGGCGTTGCGCCAAGAACTCGCGCTCAAAGTCGTTGCGGGCCATTCTCAGGGAGGAGCCTGAGCGCGGCGTCCCGTTTTCCGGGACAGCCTTTCCCGCTTGATTCCTGTTGGGGATTCGGCTGAGGGCCTCGCCCCCGGGGGGGCCATGAATCTCACGGCGCAGGCTGAACTCGTCAAAAACGAGATCTCCCTCCTCCACCACCTTTGTGGGAGTAATGATTAATGTACGTTCCACAAAGTGGCGAAGCTCCCGCACGTTCCCGGGCCAGTCTCGAGCCATGAGGGCTCGAATCGCGCCTGGAGAGAACTTGCGTCGTGGCTCCCCGGGCTTCTGTGCGAACTCGAGGAAATGTTCGACCAGGAGCGGGATGTCCTCCTTGCGATCCCTGAGGCTTGGCATGTGGATCTTCACCCCATGGATCCTGTAATAGAGGTCCTGACGAAAGACTTCCCGGGCCACCAAGTCGATAAGACTCTTGTTCGAGGCCGAGATGATGCGGACGTTTATCCGAATGTTTTCCTTGCCGCCCACTCGGCGGATCTCTTCTTCCTGAAGCACCCGAAGCAGTTTTTGTTGCATGGCGAGGCCCATGTCACTGACTTCGTCCAGGAAGATCGTGCCGTTGTCGGCAATTTCGAACAGACCCTTCTTGTCCGATATGGCGCCTGTGAAGGAACCTCGGGTGTGTCCGAAGAGTTCGGACTCAAGAAGCGACTCGTTCAGGGCTCCACAGTTAAGCGATACAAAACGAGCCTGCCGCCGGGTTCCGTTGAAGTGTAAGGCACGGGCGATTAACTCCTTGCCGGTGCCGCTTTCGCCCTCGAGGAGTACAGGTAGCTGGGTCGGCTCGACTTTCTCGAGAAGCGAAAAGATCTCCCGCATGGCCTCGGACTTGCCCACGAGGTTGTGAAAGCGATAACGGGCCTCCAGCTGGTCCTGACGGTTTCTCAAGTCCTCCTTCGCCACGGCGAGTTGTTCGTTTCGCTCCTTGACGGTGCTCTCCAGCTGAGCGTTGGCCATTTCCATCTTGCGGTTCGCCTCGATTAGCTCGTTCGTGCGACGTACGTTCTCCTCCATCAGTCTTGCATTCACCACGGCGACAGCGGCTTGGTCCGCGAATGCTTGGAGAAGACTCAAGTCATCGGAGCGGAACGCATCCTTCAAGTGCCGGTGGTCTAGGTAGATTAATCCGAGTACTTCAGAGCGAAACCGGAGGGGAACACAGACGAGCGACATCAGCTTGAGTTCTCGCACGCTGCGAGCATTCTTCAATCGTGGCTCGAGGAGAGCGTTGCCAAGAATGACCGGCTTGCCTGTCTTGAGCACCTCACGCAGGATCGAGTTCGAGATCTTTCCCTGTGGGTCAAGGATGGCCTCCTGATCCAGATTCCTTGCCACAGAGATGCTCTGGCCCTCCTGCCGATTCGTTCCGCTGGAATTGCGCAGAACGACAAAACCTCGTTCGGCATCGGCCAGGTCAATGACCGCATCCAGCACGGTTTCGAGGAGCTTGTGGAGATCGGGTTCGGTACCAATAGCGGCTGCGATCCGGTGTAGCTTGAGGGTTTCTCGATTGAGATGCAGAGCCTCCTCAATGTTACTTCGGCGGGCACCTTGAGTCGGGTTCCAGGCAGTGGCCTGGAGCGAATCGTTGCCGGAGATCTTGTCCCGGGAGGCCTGCATCGATTTTTCCACGGACCCGTCGAGAAGCAACTGCTCGGGCTGGCGGCGTTCAGGCTGCACGAAAAACACTTCCTGGAGCTCCCTGGGAAGGCTCGCATGAATCGCGTCGAGGACTTTCTTCGCCTCCAGGAAGTGGATTCGGGCCAGCTTTGGATCTCCAAGACGGGCGTCCATTTTTCCCTTCTCGATGTGGAGCTGCCACTGGAGATCGAGCAAGCCAAACTCCCGAGATTCGACCAGGCCTCGCTCAAAGAACTTGCGAGTGCTCTCGACATCCGTGCTGGACCCGGTTGCCTCGGATAGGCGCCCGCGCTCAAGAAAGTAACGAGGTACCAGGTCGCGGACGCCGAGTTCCTCGAGGATCGAGTAAGCTTCCTCCAGGGCCTCGGCTGCGGAGTCCCACGCTTCAACGTGCAAATAGAGGGCGCACGACTCCAGGAGTGCTTCGGCCACTTCCCTCTGATTTTGGAGCGAACGGTAGAGCTTTTCTGCGCGCGAGAGAAGGCTTCGTGATTTGGGATAATCGCCGACCTGGGCGTGGATGCGGGAGAGGCTCAGGAGGCAGTGACCTGTAAGGATAGTTTGCTGCCGTTTGCCGGATTCAACGAGCACATCCTCCAGCATGGCCCGCGCGCCCTTCAGGTCGCCGACTCGCAGGTGGACTCGAGCGAGAACCTCTCTGGTAAGCAATGTGCCAACCTCGTTTTCGATTCCGTGGAAGTCCTTCATCGCGGCTTCGCCGAGTTGAAGACTCTCAGCGTACCGGCCCCGGCTAACGTCGACCTCGGCAAGGAGGAGCCGAGTGTAGGCCATGCCCAACCGTTCGCCGATCTCTACACGAATCTGGAGGCTCTTCTCGGCGTAAGTGGCGGCCTTCTCGAGCTCGCCCTTGGCCTGGTAGATCTTGCCAATTCGGTAGTACGAGAACGCCATGCCGGAGCTCGACCTGGACTTTTTCCTCTTGTCCAGGGCCCTGAACGAGTAGTCCAGGGCCTCGTTATACTTGCCTTCATGCTCCAGGCAGCTGGACAGGTTGTTCATGCTCGTCGCGATGCCTTGCTGGTCGTTCAACCGGCTGAAGATATCAATGGCGCGTCGATAGCAGTCCGAGGCACGGTCCAGGTCGTCTTTCAGGCGATAGACGATCCCCAGGTTGTTGTGGCTGTTGGCGATGCCTTTCAGATCACCTACCTGTGAGAAGAGCCACAAGCTGCGCGTGAAGCAGTCGAGAGCACGCTCGTGATCGGCTCGGTTGTGGTGCAGGGTGCCGATGTTGCTCAGGCTGGCAGCGGCGTCGATCTTGCTTTCGATCTGCCTTGAAATTTCGAGCCCCCGCTCCAGATGCTCGAGCGCCCGGTCGTAGTCGCCGAGCGCTTCATGGCTTCGGCCAATGCACGGGAGTGCCTCCAGAACCAGAGGGAGAGATTTTTCGGCCTCGGCCAGATCAAGCCCGCGCAGGCTCGCGGCCAGAGCCTGGGCATGGTTTCCCCGCCGTGCGGCGACCTCACATTCGAGCAGGTGTGCTCTCGCGTTGGTCTCCCTGTGAGCCTCGGGGGGTGCTGCGAGTGTAAAGATGGTTCTGAGAACTTTCAGCGTGTCGTTGAGGCTGTCACGACTCAAGTGGTATCGCGCCATCGAAAGCAGCGTGAGGAGGTGCTCCTTCAGCGCGTTCGAGCTCAGCACTCCGGACTTGGCTTCCTCGGTAATGGCCCGCTCCGGGTTTGGGGTGAGCAGTCGGAGGCTTTTTTCCATGAAGTAGGCGGCATTGGCTTGCTCACCGGTTTGCTGGTAGACCTCCCCCAAGGTCCGGTAGATTACGGCAAGACGCTCCGGGTCTAGCGGCTTCTCCTGGGTGGCTGCAAGAAATGATAGTTTCTCGACCGCCTTCTGGAATTGGCCGCGGGCGACGTAGATTGCCGAGAGTTGAGAGATGACGCGGGCTCTCAGCAGGTCGGGCGCGAGCTCGAGCAGAGGCGCCTCAGGGCCGAGTTTTGAGCGTGTGCCGAGCTGCTCCAGGATCTCCTCGTAGAGGTGTGCGGCGGCTTCGCAAGCATGTGCGGAGCAAAGTTTGTCCGCGGCAAGTAAAGCCTGCTTGAAGTAGAGCCCGTCGAGGCCGGCCATTCGGGCGTGAAACGCCAGGTCCTCTGGGCACCGGGCCGGCCCGTCCGTCTCTGCTTTTTTCAGGAGCGCGAGGGCCAACGCCCGGTGCACCGCCACTCGCTGCTCTTCAGGAGCTTGACGATAGACTTGACCGGCAAGCTCGTTGTGGCTGAGTCCCGACTCGAGCCCTGACGCAGTCTCTCGAATCGTGACGAATCCAAGATCGTGAAGGTCCTCGATTCGAGCGGAGAGGCTCTCAACCTCCTCGGGGGCTACACTCTCGACAGCGGCGATATCCTGCAGAAGGAGAGGACCGTGCGCTGCCGCGAGGATCTCCAGCACTCTGCAATGAGAGGCCGGGAGGCATTGTGCTCGCTCGTACGTTGCTTCGCCCGGATTCCGCGGCAATCGCAGAAGTATTTGCGGGTCCGCTGCTTCCAGTCCGTGCTTCGACATGCTCGTGGCCGCGACACCCTCGCCAAGGGCTCTCAGGATGAACTCCTCGATCAGCCACGGCGAACCGCCTGTCTTCTCGTGGAGGCGCCGGATCAGCTCGCCCTCGAGCCGAAGCTCGGGGGCCCTCTCCCGGATCCACTCGGAGATACGATCGAGCCCCAAATTGTTCAGTCGGATATGCGCAGTGAATGGCTCGCCATGGAGTTCGGTGAGGGATCCCTCGATCCCGTGCGATTCCACGAAATTGTCCCTATCACTTGCGCCTTCCCGGTACGTTGCCACCAGGAGAAGCCTTGCTGGCTCGGGCTCCAGAGCGCCGTCCCGGCGAGGTTGCCTGAGGTGCGCGTTGCGGGCCAGAGAGCGAAGCAGGTCAATGGCATCCTTGCCGGCCTGCTCAAGGCCCCGGATGATGAGAACGAGGGGCGTTTCCCGTGAGGCTTCGAGGAAGAACCCGGTCATCGAGTCCATGAACCGGTAGGCCTCGGCCTTCGGCCTCAGCGCGGGCAGATCCGATCTGCCGAGAGTCTCCGCCGACAACCCCAAAGGAGCAAACGCGGCAAGCGTGGCCGCATAGCCCTTGAAGCGTGGTGAAGACAGATCGAAATCATGGGATAACTTGTGCGCGATCTCCGAGAACGGCTGGAAGGGGTAGCGCCGAGGGAGAAAAGCTGTGCCGCTCCGGGTCAATACACCCTCGATTCCCCCCAGGATCTCCACTTCATCGAGCAATTCATCGAGGAATTGGCCCGAGTCCCCCTCGAGAACCATCAGCGTTTTTTCAGCCTCCCCTCGCTTCAAATTCTCGATCTCACGGCGGATTTGAGAGAGCTCTCGCTCCCAGCCGATGCTGGGAATGGTTCGCCGACGCACGGGCTTGATTCCCGGAAGTTTGAAGCCGCCCATCTTTTCCAGCAGGCTCAAGACTTCCAGAGCGGTCTGGGGGCGTTCGGACGGACGAGGCCTGAGGAGGGCTTCCGTGAGGTCCACGAGTTCCCTGGGCATGTCAGGGCACGTTTTTCTCAAATCGATGATTCGCCCTGCGAGCGCTGCCGCCAGCCACCGCTCGGCTCGTTTCCCCTGAAATGGGGATCGTCCGGTAACGGCGAAGGCAATGGCAACTCCGAGGGAAAAGAGGTCCGCTCGTTGATCGCAATGCTTTGCCCCCAGGAGTTCGGGAGCCATGAAGGG
This sequence comes from Planctomycetia bacterium, assembly GCA_005772855.1. Lineage (GTDB taxonomy): Bacteria > Planctomycetota > UBA8108 > UBA8108 > SXIK01 > SXIK01. The sequence continues at coordinate 5,872 of SXIK01000153.1, forward strand.
CACTGTGCCCCGCGCCCGAGTCCCGAGCGGCGTCGTCTCCTTCTCCGACAGGCCAAAATCGAGGATCTTGGCCTCGAATCGCTCGATGGGCTCCTGAGAGTCCGGTTCCAGAGCTCGCGCTCCCCGTCCCTGGGGGATGAGAACGAGGTTCTCGGGTTTGATGTCGTAGTGGATCAAGCCCCTGGCGTGGATTGCGCAGAGGCCTTCACAAATTTGTGCCAGCGCTTCGAGAAAGATCCTCCATCGGCTCGCGGTCGATTCTTCAGGCGGGCTTTCACCGAATCGATCTTCCGAAAAAAGGCGCAGGAAGGCCTCTCGAAGATCGAGGCCCTCATAATAGGCGCTTGCGATGTACGCGAACTCGAAACCCTTCAAATCGGTTCCGGAGTTCAGAAGGTTACCCACGTCCTGCGCCCCGAGCCGGCCGAAGTCGAAAACTTCAGCAATGTTTCGATGCTGCAGCCTGCGAAGGACCTCGAACTCGCGCTGGGCGACCTCGAGGGCCCTTGGGCCTGCGATCCGAAGCACCTTGAGAACTGCCCTGCGTTGACCCCTGTTCGCGTCCTCCACGAGGAAGACGGAGCTTTCGGGGGTACTCGAAAGTGTCGAGATCCGGCGATATCGCCCCGAGACGGGAGGGCGAGCTTCGGGGAACATAACTAGTGAGGATACGGGCCGACTCGTGCCTCGCAAGCCATGGGTGTCAGAATTTTGACACCTTTGGTGGATGTTGGTGCCGATCTTCCGGCCGGGAGCCATGCCCCCGGCAAATCGACAAGTTTCCGTGGTTTCATTGTCAACGCCAGGGGGTCGCTGGAAAGGCGCAAGGGACGGGGGGCGATCTTTGGGGCGTGTGAGCGCCGAGAGAGTGATACCAGGGACGGCCGGCAGCCGTAAGCCGAAGGCCCCGGCCGAGCGCGGGCACCAACCTACTCCATCGCGTGCGTCTTGGACCACGCGCCTGTGAAGACTCGTTGTACGAGGAGCTACAACTGCTCTAACCCATACTTGGTGATCTTGCTGTAGAGGCTCGTCTTTGGGACCTGGAGCATCTTGGCCATGAGGCTCTTGTTGCCCCGGCACTGGATCAAGGCGTTCCGGATCAGTTCCTTCTCCACGCGCTCGGTCGCATCTTTCAAAGTCAGGTGGGATAATTGCCGCTCCAGGTCGTGAAGTGGCGCCTCGCCTCGGTCGCCTGCAAGCACGGCCTCCGAGAGATCCTGGATCGTGATATTACCTTCCGACAGGGCATGCAGGCGCTTGACCTCGTTGCGGAGTTCTCGAATGTTGCCAGGCCAGTCGTGGGCGGTCAGGCGCTCGAGCGCCTGCGCACTCACGGTCTTCTTGATCCCCGTTTCCTTCTCGATCTCGAGAAGGAAGTGTTCGATGAGGGTCGGGATGTCCTCCTTACGTTCTCTCAGAGGAGGCATCTTCAAGTTGATTACGTTGAGGCGGTAATAGAGGTCTTCGCGGAAGTTGCCGGCCTTTACCTCCTCCATGAGATCCTTGTTGGTCGCCGAGATAATTCGGACGTCGACGGGGATATAGTCCTTCCCACCGACCCGGCGAATAACGCTCTCCTGGAGCACCCGGAGGAGCTTCTTCTGCATCGTGGGGCTCATGTCGCCCACTTCGTCCAGGAAGAGAGTTCCGCCAATTGCCAGCTCGAACAGCCCCTTGTTGTCCTTGTTGGCGCCGGTGAATGCACCCTTTACGTAGCCGAAAAGCTCGCTTTCGAGCAGGGTTTCTGTCAGTGCTCCGCAGTTCTCGGAGACGAAGACCTTGTCCTTGCGGGGGCTGTTGTGATGAACCGCGTTGGCGACCAACTCCTTGCCAGTGCCGCTTTCCCCGTTGATCAAGACGGGCGCACTGGAGCCCGAGATCCGATCGAGCACTCGAAAGATTTCGAGCATCTTGGGGCTCGAGCCGACGATGAGTGAGTAGTCGCCCTTCAGGTCGGTTCGCTTGGGGCTGCGTGCTGCGGGGCGACCCCTTGGAGGGTCCAATGCGATCTTGTGGTGCGCGTGCTCTTCGCGTAGACGACTCAGGTCCGCCCACAGGCACTGATTTTCTCGCCGCATGCGGTTCAGTTCCAGGAATATCCCGAGAACAGCCGTGTGGGCGCGGGCGAGCCGCCAGCATTCCCTGGAGGACTCAAGCGGCTGGAAGCGGTTTTCGAGGTAGAGAATCGCTTCAAGCCTGCCGGTCGATTCGATTGGAAGAGCAGCGCCGTGAAGGGGGTTCGCCAGGGTTGGCGCGACTTCCGGGCTGTGAAGAACTCCACACCCCAACGCGGGCCTGCGAGTCTTGAGGACTCGTGACAGCACGCCCAGGGGAACCTTCCTCTCGGGCTGACTGATGGGCTCGTCATCGACGTTTCGCGAGGCGAGAGCGCTTCCGAGGCTCAGCGAATCCTCCGACTCCCAGATTACCTCAAACAGGAAGGCCCGCTCAGCCCGAAAAAGTCTCATGATCAGGCCGATGGCCGATGAATAGCTCTTGGGAAGATCCCCCGGCCCGCGTTCTCCTGTGGCAAGGCCTGCTGTAAGCGGTGATACCGCTGACAAGACGTGGTAGAGGGGGCCGCCATCTTCCCCGGGCGAAGGACTCTGGAGCCAGTGCCCGAGAATCTCCTTCTCGATCTGACTCGTGCCCAAGAAAGGCCTCTCCACAGCGAGGGCCGTCGCGCCTGTTCCTGTGCTCTCTTCCAAGGATTCCACTCCCAATCCGCTCGCACCGCTTCGAGATAAGTACTCCAGACGGGGCTCAAGAAACCCCGACGAGTATAGCATCGATAGGCAATACCAACGAATTGGACCAGAGCTCGACGCTTTGACATGGGGAAGCAGTTCCTATATTCTCTCTGGCCCCCCACTTGAAGGACAAAAAATCCATGGAAAAGACGCTGATTATCTTGAAGCCAGACGCCGTTGACCGACGGCTTATCGGCGAGATCACAGGGCGGTTTGAGCGGAAGGGGCTACACATTGTGGGGCTCAAGCTTGCCATGATTCCGGTGAGTGTTGCCGAGAAACATTACGAAGCCCATCGTGCCAAGCCTTTTTATGACGGGCTTGTGAAGTTCATGACGGGCGCGCCGGTCGTCCTGATGGCGCTCGAGGGCAATCGAGTCATCGAGATCGCCAGGAAGATGATGGGTAAGACCTTCGGGCACCAGGCTGAACCAGGCACTCTCAGGGGAGATTACGGAGTTTCGAGTCAATTCAATCTGATCCACGGATCCGACTCCCCGGAGTCTGCAGCAAGAGAGCTGAAGCTCTTCTTCGCGCCGGGAGAAATTCTCGAGTACAGAACTTGTGACGCCAGGTGGCACCTTGATGAATAGTGACCCTCGGTAGAGCTGGGTTCCGCCTCGGTCGCGCGCTGGCTGGATGCCGGCTCTCCCATGCCGCTCACTTCCGAAGAGATCGCTGCGATTGTGGAGGAGTGCGCTCCTCTCGTGGCTGGAGCCCGCATTGAGAATGTTCACCAGGACGGTGAGTTCAACGTCTACCTTTCGCTTTACTCACCCCGAGTCGGCAAGCTCATCCTGTTCTTCTCAACCCGACCCCGTCTTTTTCGTTTCCACCTCATCGAGGATCGTCCCGAGGCTCCTCATTCCCCCCCCGCCTTCTGCGAGACGGCCCGAAGGCTCCTGAAGGGATCGCACATTGAACGCTTGAGGCAGGTAAGCGGCGACCGGGTCGTTGAGCTGACGACGACGCGGGGTGGTGACTCGGATCGGCTGGAAATGGTTTCGCTTGTCCTTGAGATGATGGGCACCCGCGGGCAGCTCGCACTGGTCAGTGGGCACCGCGAACTGCTGTCATCGCTTCATCCTTGCCGTCGCGGTCGGCTTGAGATCCCGGTGGGAAAGCCCTACCGATTCCCCGAAGGAAAGCCACAGCCGCCGCAGTTGAAAGGCGTTGGGCAGAGCCCGTGGAGATATCTCAACTCGGGTGCTCTCGAGGCAGACGGATTGCTCGCTCCACTCAGCTACACGCTCGCTCGCTACTATGCTCGCCTCGAGACGACCGAGATTTTTCGTGAGAAGCAACAGGCGCTCCTTGTTCAGCTGCGTCGAGACTTGTCACGGAGCGAGGGGCTGGCAGATAAGCTTCGTGAGGAGCTGGCCCTTGCGGAGACCGGGAAGGCGCACCTGGAGCATGGCGAACTGATCAAGGGAGCGCTCGGACGTATTCGTCGGGGGATGACCGAGATCGAGCTCGAGAACTATTTTGCCCCGGACATTCCCAGGGTCACGATCCCGCTCGATCCTACCCTCTCGCCGAGAGAGAATCTGGAGCGGTTCTTCAAGCGCTATCAGAAGTCCCGGCGAGCAATTCCGATCCTGGCGGCGCGGCTCGAGCGGTTCGAGGAGGACGTCGAGCGGTACCGGCGCTTGCTTGGGCAAGTTGAAGCAGCCCAGGGGCTCGAGGAAGTCGAGAAGGCGGCAGGAGAGCTGGCCGAGGCGAAGCCCCCTCGCCACAGGGCTCGAGCCAAGGGCCCTCGTGAGACACATTCACTGGGGCCGAGGAGGTTTCTTTCTCACGATGGCTTCGAGATTCTGGTTGGCCGCAATGCCAGGCAGAACGACGAGCTAACCTTGCATCGCGCGCGGGGTAATGACGTGTTCCTCCACGTGGCTGGGCGGCCTGGTGGTCATGTGATCGTGCGCGCGGTCCCGGGGAAGCAGGTGCCTTTGGAGACGCTTCTCGATGCCGCGCAGATCGCCCTGTTCTTCAGTCTTCCGCAGAGACAGCGTGGATCTGTCGGCCTCTCGGTGGGCGGAGACGTCGACTACACTCAGGTGAAGCACGTACGGAAACCCAAGGGGGCCAAGCCAGGATTGGTGCTGCTGTCCACGCACAAGTCACTCCGGGTCCACATTCAGCCGGAGCGGCTCAACCGTCTCAGAGACACGACGCGCGACAGCGGAGCAGATTGATTGGGCTGGGACCCTGTGGTATCGTCATCTCTTACTGGGTGATAAATTTCGAGCAGAGAAGGCAGTAAATAGATAGAAACATCGACTGAAACAGAGATGAGAAGAGATGAGCGGCGGACCCCGAAAACTGAACAGTTGAAAGCGCACCTTGTCATGCCGTGCAGAAACCCCGCCCGTAATCGCTTCTCTTCCCTGTTACCGTTACTGTTTGCCTGGGCAGTGGGCTGCGGGGGAGGCTCAAACCCCAGGGACATGGATGCCTTTACGAAGGCCAAAAAGGTGAGGGAGCTTCGGGAAGAGGCCGAATACCAGTTGGGGCTCTTCCTCAAGTCCGAGGGGGACGAGAAGGGTGTGAATCGGGAGGCTCTTTTCGCCTACCGGGACCGCTGGAAGGACATTACGGACATCATGGGGCCTGCGGACTTCCCTGGTGGCTATGCTCAGTATGGTGAGGCGTTGAGTCGCGTCGCGCTTTATTTCCGTACGCTTTCGCAGCTCTACGAGAAGGATCTGAGGGATGCTTCCTCGGATTCCGAAAGGGAAGAAGCACACATTGGCATGGAAAAGAGCCGGGCCGATGCCGTGAAGAACTTTGCTCTCTCCAGTCGCCAGTTCGAGATCTATTTCCAGGCTTCTCAGAACCAGCTTGACGCTCGCTATTACCGCTCGGCGATCGGCAACTGTGAGTATCTCAAGGATTACCGTGGGGCCCTCCGCTATCTCGAATTGCTCGAGGGAAGCGGCGCCTTGAGCGATCGAGGTAAGGGGGAGGTTGCGCAACTCCGCAAGCAGTACAACGATGCTCTCCGCTTGCAGGAGGAAGGAGACCTTGACAGAGAGTTCAACAAGTCTCGGACTGACGACAAGCCGCGTTCCCCGCGATCGGGCGTTGGATCCGAGCCTGCGAACTGACTTCTCCTGGCTCGGGCCGAAGTCCCGGCCGCAAGGTTGAGGGGCCGTTGGGACGTATTGCTGCCATTGAACCTGCAGGCGCTCGAGCCGCCAGCCGCACGGATTCCCAGGGCGGACTGATAACCCACTGCTCTTGCCTCCGTCGGTTTGACGCTCCCATCCAGCGATGCTATCTTTCTCCGCCTTTTCTTCGGGGACCAGGGTTACTTACGCGTTTGAGAGCGAAGCGCGCAGGGCTGGCTGAGAAAGACTGGCGGAATAACGCATGGCCGATACGCTGGATATTCAAAAGGTCATCAATACGAGCACTTCCAGTGTCTCCATTGACGACCTTAACAAAAAGGGCTTCAAGCAAGTCAAGGTCCTCAACCAGGCCATCATCACCAAGCTGATTGGCGAGGCCGTTGATCGGGTGCTCAGCGAGAGATCCAAAGAGATCTCAAAAGAAGAGCGCGACAAGGTGATCAAGGAGGCCCGTACACAATTCGAGACGCTTGCAAAGAAGCGTCTCGAGAAGGAGAGGACCCGGATCGACGAGCTCGAGCGAGCCAACAACTCGCTCACGACTGAGCTGGAGACGTTGCGCAAGCGGCTCTCTGCGTCGGTAGAAGTGCAGGCAACCAGGGACCAGGCCATTGCCAAGATGGAGGCTCTTGAGTCGGAGGTTAGTCGCTTCCGGAGAGAGTTTCCGGAGCTGGAGTCCAACCTCGCCCGGCAGAAGGCCGAGACGCAGAGGTTGCAATCCGACCTTGCGCACCGCAGCCTCGAGGTGGAAGAGGTCCCGGCGCTGCGAGGCACTCTCCAGGAGTACGAGAAGCGGGTCTCGCTCCTTGAAGGGCAAATTAAAGCAAAGAACGAAGAGATTGAGCGATCCAGGTCGGGACTTGCGGACCCGGCAACGCTCGAAAGGCTCCTGGCGAAGGTCACCGAACGCGTAGGAAATGGGTCAAAAATCGATGCCAGCCAAATCATGCTGACACTCGATGGCATGTCCAGGCGATTGTCCAATATCGGCAGCTCCGGCGGTGGGCTATCGAGCGACGTGGATGCCGAGCTAACGAAGGACTTTGCGCTGAATGCTCTCTTTGACAAGGAAAAGGATGGGGGAATTGAATCGAACGTCACGAGAGTCAAGGTGAAAGAGAACAAGGCAGCTGGCGTGAAGGATGCTCTCGCCAAGCTGAAAAAGCTGCAACAGGGAGTCGCGGATGGCGAATAGCACCGAAGGGAGTTCTGTGAATATGGAAAATCAACACGGCTCGACCGCCACAAAGAGCGGCACGAGGTTTGAGTCAGGCCGGGGCCTGGACGTCGGAACGGCGAACTTGGCGAGCTCGATCCAGGATGCTGACGGCAACGTCACAATCAAGATCCAGCGAAACGCGTTCATTGATATTGACGGGGACCAGTACACCCGCAACATGCTGACGAAGCTGAACGTGCAGTACGTGTCGATCAACGGGAAAATGGTGGTCATCGGTGACCCCGCATTCGAGCTGGCCAACATTCTCAACCGGGAGACGCGTCGCCCCATGAAGGGTGGCGTCATCAGCCCCAGCGAGAACGACGCGATGCCGATTGAGAAGATCTTGCTCGAAAATCTACTCGGAACGCCGAACTTCCCGAATGAGAAGTGCTACTTTTCGGTGCCTGCTGACCCGATCGATGCTGACTTCAACATCGTTTATCACAAGGGGGTCTTCGGCGGCATTCTGAAAAAGCTGGGCTTCGAGCCGAAGCCACTGCTTGAAGGTCATGCCGTCGTGTTTTCCGAGTTGGCGGAAGATGACTTCACCGGCATCGGAATTTCCTGCGGCGGCGGAATGTTCAACATCTGCGTGTGTTACAAGTCGATCCCGGCCCTGTCTTTTTCGACGGCCCGCGGCGGAGATTGGATCGACCGCAATGTGGCAACCGTCCTTGGCATCAAGGCTAGTCGCGCCACGGCCATCAAGGAAAAGGGCGTCAGTATCGTGAGCCCGCGCAACCGGGAGGAAGAGGCGATTGAGATCTATTACCGCAACCTGATCAACTACACGCTCGAGGCGATCAAGACACGGTTCGAGAGCTCCAACGGAATGCCGGCGTTCCCCGAGCCAATCGAAATTGTCTGTGCCGGTGGAACGAGCATGATCGGAGGCTTCATCGAGGTCTTCAAGGATGAGTTTCAATCGATCAAGTTCCCGCTGCAGGTGAAGAGCATCCGCCACGCTGAAGATCCGCTCTTCAGCGTGGCGAAGGGATGCCTCGTTGCGGCTCTGTCGGACGCATAGCGGTCTGTCCAACAAGTCCGCGCTGATGCCCGGGCTTGTTGGGCGTTCTGTGAAAGTCCACGCCTTCGGGGTGGGGCCGACCCGAGCTTCTTGTCCTCTCGGGAGTGGTCGCGTGGAGGGGGAATAGTTTCTGGATTCCCCCTCCAAAGCACCGCACGCTCACGCCGGTTTTTGGACGGCTGTTGGCGGCGCGCGCGACCTGGCTGACTATAATCCGGTTGTGAACGCCGCCTCTCTCTGCGCCCTTTGGGTGCTGCTGTGCAGTCCGCCTCGCTTTGGCGAGGAGTTCCACGAGATTTCCTCCGAGACGGGTCCCATCTACTGGAAGGGGCTCTCGCACGAAGATGCGAGCTGGGTCTCCCGGGAACTGCCGAAGGCGATGTTGCTCGCGCGCCAGCGTCTGGGGGTGGTTTGGGTCCGCTCCGTGGATACTGTTATCCTCCCCAGTCGCCTTGAAATGCGCCGATTTCTGGAGCGTGAGGGGTTGGGTGCCAACTCGTCGTCCTTCTGGCAGCCACTGGGTGTCACCGTGCCTTCGAGGGGGCTCGTCGTGATCCGCTGGGATCACATGGCGCCCTCGGAATCGCTCACCGAGACGTTGCTCCACGAGGCGGCTCATCTCGTCATGCACCCGTCGAATTCAAGTGGCCTGCCTCGCTGGCTCGACGAGGGCTTGGCGCAGTGGGTGTCAGGACGTAGGCTCTCGCCGGATGATATCGCCTATCTGGTCCTTCTGGCGCGGATTGGCGCGCTCTATCCCTTCGTGGCACTTGAGGCCCGTTTTCCCGCAGGGCACGAGCTTTCCAGCATCGCCTACAAGGAGAGTCTCTTGTTCATTCAGTACTTTGTCTCCATTCGGGGCGAGTCCGGGATTCCTGAGCTTCTCGACGCCTTCCACCGTCTCCCGAGCGAGCAGGCCTTCAAGGGGTTGTTTTCAGGAGGCTCGGCCCAGGTGGAGAAGGAGTTCCATGCATGGATACTGGGGCAGGCGACCTGGGGGGCGGCGCTGGCATCGATTGTGAACCTCTGGAGTGTGAGCGGCGTCCTGGCGCTTGTGGCTGTGCTCCGGCATCAGTTACGGCGGCGCCGAAGATTGGAGGCAATGGAGACCGATGACCCCGGCCAAGGCACTTCGGCCGAGCCGCCTGCCAGCCCCTCGAACCCGTCCACTTGATAGAGGTACACTCCGGCCCAACAGAAGCGTTCCGCAGTTTATTGTTCTGGCCATTGGAGTCAAGGCCGCGCCTCTCATTACGCCGACCCCCATCTGCTGTCATTTTGGCGGCTTCGTTGCAGCCCCTGGGGAGACGCGTTACCATGCGCCTCTTGCCATGTCATTGTGGCGGGAAGGCATAGCGAAGATATGAGCCAGCAGCCAAAACGCGCCGGGGACTGGGATGTTGACGTTGCCGTGCTTGCAGGAAGCCTCGTCCACGAGATCAAGAATCCGCTGAGCACGCTCAACATCAACGCTCAGCTTCTTCTTGAGGATTGGAAGGACGGCACGGGGCCGAAGGAGGCCCGCACGGTCAAACGGCTCAAAGTCATAGTGTCCGAGGTGGAGAGGCTTGAAAGAATTCTTCAGTCCTTCTTGCGCTTTACTGAGCGGCATGAGCTGAGCCTCAAGCTGGCTTCCCTCAACGATCTCTTCCAGGAGCTCGCGGAGTTTATTGAGCCCGAGGCTTCCAGGGCTAGCATTCAGGTGCGGCTGGGCCTCGATTCAAACCTGCAGTCTTTTTCTTTTGATCCGGACCTGATACGCCAGGTTTTCCTGAATCTCATCTTGAACGCAAAGAGCGCGATGGAGGAGAAGGGAGGAGAGCTGATTCTCCGTACTCGCCGAATCGAGCGGGGTGGGCATTCCTGGGCCGTGGGCGAGGTGATCGATACCGGCCATGGCATGTCCAGGCAACTTTGCGACCGGCTCTTTCACCCCTACTTCTCAACTCGAAAGGGCGGGACCGGCCTTGGCCTCGCAACTTCGAAGCGCATCACTGAAGAGCATGGAGGAAGAATTGAAGTGGAGAGTCAAGAGGGTACGGGCAGCCAATTCAGCGTTCTCCTCCCAATGGAGGTGACGCGTTCATGATCGCTGAAACCAGGAAGGACATTGAAAAAATCGAGAAGTCGGTCTCCGAATCGAAGGGGGCCATCCTCATCGTCGATGACGATAGCAATCACGCCGAGGGCACGAAAGATGTCCTCGAGTCGGTGGGGTACTCCTGCGACCTGGCCACCAGTGGCAAGGCCGGGCTGGAGGCCTTGCGCAAGCGCCAGTACGACCTCGTTCTGACCGACCTTGTCATGTCCGATGCTGATGGCCTTGAGATCCTCCGCGAGGCGCAGCAGATCAACCCCTTTGTTGCGCTCATCGTGCTTACCGGGCACGGGACGATTGAGACTGCTGTTGAAGCACTGAAGCGCGGCGCTATCGACTACCTCGTCAAGCCCATCAACATTGAGGCGCTTCGAGTTCGGGTGGAGAAGGCGCTCGAGCGGCAGGAGCTCAAGCGGATCAACCTGGACCTCGAGAAGCGGCTGGATCAGAAATTCGGCTTTGGCGGGATCATTGGCAACAGTGAAGCGATGCGGCAGGCGATCGAGCTTTCAAAGCAGATTGCCGAGACTGACGTGTCCGTGCTGATCACCGGCGAGAACGGCACAGGCAAGGAGCTTGTGGCGCGAGCCATCCACGAGAATAGCCTGCGCAAGAAGCGACCTCTCGTGCCGCTGAATTGCGCGGCTCTCTCGCCGCAGCTCGTCGAGAGCGAGCTTTTTGGGCACGAGAAGGGCGCGTTTACTGGTGCTAATTTCCAGAAGAAGGGGCGCTTTGAGTTCGCGCATAACGGCACGTTGTTCCTGGACGAGGTTGGAGACATGCCGATCGAAACGCAGGTCAAGCTACTGCGGGTGCTCGAGGACGGTGAGGTGATCCGTGTGGGCTCCAATGAATCAATCCGCGTGAACGTCCGGCTGATTTCGGCCACCAACCGCGACCTCGAGAAGCTGATCAAGGAAGGCAAGTTCAGGGAGGACCTCTATTATCGATTGAAGGTTGTGACCGTTCATTTGCCGCCGCTTCGCGAGCGGCCGCAAGACATCCCGCTACTCGTGGACACCTTCATCAAGGGTTTCGCGCATGCCTACAAGAAGCCGATCACTGGCCTCAAGGGAGACGTCCTGAATACGCTCATGGGCTACGCATGGCCCGGCAATGTTCGTGAGCTGAAGCATGTCATCGAGCACATGGTCGTGGTCTCCCGGGATCCTGTCCTCAAACTGGAAAATTTGCCTCAGAGCCTCTACCGAGCCGAGCGCAGGAGCGCTCCGGACGTTCCTTCCCTGGTTGGAACTCCACTGCGCGACGTGGAGAAGGAGCTCATTCGATCCACACTGACCCACGTCGGAGGGAATCGCTACGAGGCTGCCAAGATGCTCAAGATTGGAGAGCGAACTCTCTATCGAAAGCTCAAGAAATATCAGCTGACGTGAGGCCTGTATTCCATGACATCTCGTTCGCTCCTGCGAGTCAAAAGCTGCCATTTTGGCATTATTGGTGGTACTTCGGAAGGCTTCCGATGGTTTCAAGTTTAGGTGCAGAAACGTCTTGTGGATTTTGATGTCCCTCTCGGGAACGACATTTGCTCATGCTGGAGCGAAGTAACCAATCGTAACGCCACGACGCCAAGAATTCGGACCCTTCCCTGAAGGAGCAAGACATGTCAAAGATCATTGGAATCGACCTGGGCACGACCAACAGTGTGGTAGCCATCATGGAGGGCTCGGAGCCTGTTGTGATTGCCAATTCGGACGGTAGTAGGCTCACACCCTCCGTCGTGGCCTTCACGGAGAAGGAGCGCTTTGTGGGCGTCTCCGCGAAGCGTCAGGCAGTTACCAACTCCCGCAGGACCGTCTATTCGATCAAGCGTTTCATGGGGCGACGCCATGCCGAGGTGGCTTCGGAGGAGAAGCTAGTTCCATACAAAATTTGCGGCGGGCCCGAGGAGCTCGTCAAGGTCGATGTCGACGGCAAGCAATACACACCTCCCGAGATCAGCGCCATGGTGCTTCAGAGCCTGAAGGAGACCGCCGAGGCCTATTTGGGAGAGAAGGTGGATCGGGCAGTGATTACGGTGCCCGCCTACTTCAACGACAGCCAG
>SXIK01000154.1 GCA_005772855.1 Planctomycetia bacterium
ATCTCGGCGGTGCAGCAGAGAATGGGCGCATCGCGGTTGACGGTGGCGTCGCCGGTGCTGAGTCCCACGTTCTCCGGGCCGAAGTCGCGGCAAAGGGCCATCCACTTTTCATTCACGAGTGCCTTGATCGGGCAGGTGTAGACTGATCGTCTGCCCTGTGCGAGGGCCTTGAAATGGAGTGCGGCAGCCACGAGGGATTTCCCGGATCCCGTCGGTGTGTTCAGTATGACGTTCTTGTCCTCGAAAAGCTCGAGGATGGCGGCCTCCTGGTGGGGATAGAGCTGAATCCCGCGCTCGGATGTGTAGTCAAGGAAACGCGCGAGGAGGAGGTCGGTCGAGGCATCCTCGGGTCGAGGCAAGAGTTGCTGAAGCGTTCGGGGCACGAGGAGCTCGCTTGCGTGGAGGTGCGGGAATCGAAGGAGGCGCGTGGGTCGCGCCTGGCCAGAGGATACCCGAGCAGCTCCCGGGGTCCAGCTCGCAGCTCGGTGGTCCCCGTGCCGGGCACCCTCGTGCCGGGAAATGGTGAGGAGCCCGAATCTGCTTTGACGTCTCCAGGAGAGTCGCCACAGAAAACCACGTCCAGGAATACATTCGAACTGCTGCTTACCTGTGCGAAACCGAATCTGTAAAAAAAGATTTTGTATGGCCGACTCTTTGTGAGATTCTGACCAGAAGCCCGTACGAATAACACAGGAGATATTCTGATGAAACCCGAACTTTTCATGCCTCGCAGGGACTTCTTCCGCACGGCTGGCAGAGCGGCCGCGGTTGTCGCCTCGTCGCGCTTTGCCTTTGCCGGCGAACCGGCATCAGCGCGAAAAGTTCGCATCGGCATTGTCGGCGGCCGCTTCGGCGCCGATTTCTTTTTTCACGAGCATCCAAACTGCACCGTCGAAGCTGTGAGCGACCTGCGCCCGGAGAGGCGCGGACGTCTGCAAGAGGTTTGCCGTTGCGCGAAGGCCTACGAGTCGCTGGAAAAAATGTTGCTCGATTCACAGGTCGAGGCAGTCTTTCTCGCAACGCCAGCGCCGGATCACGTCCGTCACACGATCCTGTCGCTGAAGGCAGGAAAACACGTACTGTGCGCCGTGCCAGCCGCAATGGATTTGGAGGAGTGCCATCGCCTGATCGAGACGGTGAAGAGCACCGGCCTCACCTACATGATGGCCGAGACAAGCTACTGGCAGCAGGCCACGATGCTGGCGCGGCGGTTTTTTCGCGAAGGCCGGTTCGGCACGATCTACGCAACCGAATCGGTGTATCACCATGCTGGCCTGGAGTCTCTATGGTTTGAAGGCGGCCAGCGCACGTGGCGGCACGGTTTGCCACCGATGCTCTATCCCACGCATTGCACGGCACACTTGATCAGCGTGACGGGCGAGCGGCTGACCGAGGTGTCCTGCCTCGGCTGGGGCGACGATGACCCCCTGCTGAAGGACAATGTCTACAAGAACCCGTTCTGGAACGAGAGCGCCCAGTTCAAGACAAACCGCGGGCATGTAACGCGTGTCGATGTGTGGTGGCGAGGCGCACATCGCGGCTGCGAGCGCGCTCAGTTCTACGGTGACAAGATGAGTTTTTTCTTCCCGCACCCCAATGGGCTTCACGCCATTGTTGTGCGCTCCGGCAAACAGACCGAAAAAGACAGCGGGGGCTTCGATCGGCAGCTCTCCGAATTCGAAAAAGTCACGATCCCCGAGTACTGGAAAACCGACGCGCTGCCCGCGCCACTGCGCCACCCGAGCCACCACGAGGACTCGCACACTTTCATCACGCACGAGTTCATCGACGCAATCGTGACCAACCGAGTCCCGGTCGTCAATGTCCACGAAGCGGTGGCGTATACAGCTCCGGGCATTGTTGCCCACCAATCCGCGCTCAAGGGCGGCGAGTTGCTGAAGATTCCGAGCTTTGACGCCTGACCCCCATGGATTCGTTCAGCAGGATGGACTACGGCGAACAGTTCGATTGATCGCAGAAGCCCTGGCGCGCAGGCTGGCATTCAGTCGGGGTGGGCGACGGCACCGCGAAGCCGCCGGGCAGGAACAGATAAGTCAAGAGCGCGATGGCGTCGTCGATGGCCACTGTTTGGTTGCCGGTCACGTCGCAGCCGTCGAGGCAGGGAGGCGTCCCGGACCCGGCGAAGAGATACAGCACGATCTTGATGGCATCTGCGATGTCGATAAACTCATCGTCGTTGCAGTTGCCCCGGCGGAAGAAATTCGCGCCATCGCCCGGACGGTGGATGACGCCCGGAGATCCACCCTCGGCCAGCGAGGCTCGCCAATTCTTCGCCACGTCGTTGTCGAGCGTCTCAACCACGTTGAAAAGCTCGAGGCTGTGGCCGAGGCCGTCAGCCGCCGTGGGCCAGGGCTTCCTGCTCTTGTATTCCAGGAAGTCGAGAGTGGCAGGGTGACCCGGGCCCGCGTCCTTGAGACGCAAGACGTCTCCGGCATTGTCGAGGTTGCCCAGGTAGGGTCCAAAGACCTGGCCCACGAAGCCGTGGCGCGCTTGAAACGCCTCCGGGTTCCTGGCCACAATGATGACCTCCCGGCTTTTGACTCTTGCACCCACTGGAAAGGTAAACTCGATTGGCTGGAGCTGCGGATCGAGCCCGCCAATCCCCTGGAGTATCCAGTTTGAGATGGTGATCTCCTTACCCGACGTGTTCCAGAGCTCCACGAACTCGTAACTGGAACCTCCTGGCGGGTTGTACATGACCTCCGTGATCTTCATTCGAGAATACTTGCCGAAGAAGCGCAGACTGTCTTGAAGATCACTGCGTCGACCTGAAATGTGGGTTTTCACTCGGTCGAGGTTGGCCTCGAATCCGGAGGGCGCGCTTGGGTCGTTTGCGGTGGGCGGGGATCGGCCCCAGGCGGCGATGTCGTCAAGTTGCTCAATGTAGAGCAAGTCCCGGAGGCTCGCGATTTTTTCGTTATAGACGGCGCTCGTATATTTCTCTTCGAGAGTCTGCGCGATCCGGACGAAGTAGGCTCGTTGGAAGTAGGTGTCGTATGCTATGAAGAAGTAGTCAAGGAGGAAGTTGATGTAAGCCGGGACCACGGAGGTCGCCCAGTAGGGATCGATGGACCCGCCCATGCGATCGTTCAAGACGCCCCCATACCCTGCCTCATAGTACTGTCCGAAGCTGAGATCGAGGTCCCAACTGGTTGGAATCCAACGATTCGTGAGTGTGTCGTGATAGAGGTAGTGGTTCTTCTTGGCATAGTCGTTGTTGTTGATCATAATCTGCCACATCTGGTAGTCGATGATGAGGTCGGGCTCTGTGTTCCGCTTGAAGAAGTCCACATGCTTGCCCGGTCTCGTCGC
>SXIK01000155.1 GCA_005772855.1 Planctomycetia bacterium
CCTCCAAGCCGTTTGCGGCTCCGCCAGCTCGCCGCAAACCCCCTCCTCGGCGCCTGATGGGCGCCGGGCGCCTCTGGCGCGAGCAGCCGCAACCTTTCGCAGGCTGCAAAAGGTCTCATCACTGCCCGCGTGCGGTATAACAGGGACATCTTGACCAGGAACTCACCCACCATCCGCGCCGGTGGCGCCCGGTACGGCGGAGTTGCTCCTCCCCCGCGAGGAGTTGAGTCCTTGAAGTTGCTGTTTTCCCTGTTGATCTGGCAGGGCCGTTCCGTTACGATCGCGCCTCCCAAAAATTCCCTGACCGGTAAAGCCCCCCCCCCAAAGCCGACGACCGGCGTAGTGCCGAGACGAATGCCATGAAGACCGTTTATTTGCGAAGAGAAGACGTCAATCGCCGTTGGATCGAGCTCGATGCGTCGGGCCAGGTTCTCGGCAAAGTCGCGGTCAAGGCAGCCAACTTGCTCATGGGCAAGGAGCGGCCCACTTTCACGCCTGGCGTTGACACCGGTGATTTTGTGATCGTGACGAATGCGAAGGCCGTGAAGGTTACGGGCAAGAAGGAGACCGACAAGGTTTACTTCCAGCACACGCAGTACGTCGGGAGCTGGGTCAAGGAGCCCGTCAGCAGTATGCGTAAACGCAAGCCAGAGAACATAGTGATGCTTGCAGTGAAGCGAATGCTTCCCAAGAACACCATGGGAGACCACATGCTGAAGCGGCTCAAGGTCTACGGCGGTGCGGACCATCCGCATGTGGCGCAGAAACCGGAGAAACAGGCTGTTCCGCAGAAGAAGTCGGGCGTGGTGAAGAAGTAGCGAGTATGTCCCGCGGCAGCGACAAAACAGCATTGCGAAGCAACTACAGGAAGCGACCCAAGGCAAAGTCATGGTGAAGGCAAAAGAAGATCCATACATCTGGGCCACCGGACGCAGGAAAACCGCGGTTGCGCGTGTTCGTCTCAGGGCAGGCGGTACCGGAAAAATCATGGTCAACAAGCGTGAGCTGGGCGAATACTTCACCACAAGGCGTGAAGGGGATCGAGTGATCGCGCCGTTGCGATCGGTGGGCGCCGAGAAGACCTTCGATGTCTTCGTCAACGCCCATGGCGGTGGGCTGGCTAGCCAGTCGGGCGCCATCTTGATGGGGATTGCCCGGGCGTTGCTCAAGGCGAACCCGGAGCACGAAAAGGTGCTTCGTGACGGGCGCTTCTTGACCCGGGACGCGCGTCAAAAAGAGCGTAAGAAGTATGGCCAACGCGGCGCACGCCGTGGCTTCCAGTTCTCGAAGCGATAACTGCGACAGCCGTTTCCGACTCCGCGCGTGCTCTTGACGGGTTGTTTCTATTCCTCGCAGGTCCGATGGGGGGCATCATCCTGGCCAGCGGTTCACCCGCAACCGGCGCCAGCAATAGCTGGCGGTTTCCGAGGGCCCGGCCCGGAGGCGCACGTGCACCAATGTGTGCCTGAGGGAGGGGCGCTTCCCGGCGGCCGGTGAGGGGTATTTCGGCTTAGGAGCTTTTGCGGGCCGTGGGTAGAATGTCTGGCATTCGTCCTTCACAGCTTCGGAGCTACTGATATGTTCACAGGTTCGTTGGTTGCATTAGTCACGCCCTTCCGGGACGGCAAGGTGGACCTCAAGAGACTCGAAGAGCTCGTGGAGTTCCATATCGAGTCGGGCACCCACGGCCTTGTCCCATGTGGAACGACAGGCGAATCGTCGACTCTTAGCCACAGTGAGCACGAGCTTGTCATCTCCTCGGTCGTTAACATGGCGGACGGAAGAATTCCGGTCTTGGCCGGGACCGGGTCCAACAGCACTTCCGAGGCTCTTCGTCTGACGCGTTTCGCCAAGGAAGCCGGCGCCGACGGCGCCCTCCTGATCACGCCGTACTACAACAAGCCCACACAGCGAGGTCTGGTCCAGCACTTCGAGACCATTGCGCTAGAGGTCGATCTGCCCCTTTTCCTCTACAATGTCCCGAGTCGCACGGGCGTGAACATGCTGCCACGAACGGTCATTGAGTGCTCCAAGCTCCCGAATGTTGTGGGCATCAAGGAAGCGAGTGGGAACATCGACCAGACCGTTGAAATTCTTCGTGAATCCGAGATCACGGTCCTTTCTGGGGATGATTCACTGACCCTTCCGCTCATGGCGGTTGGCGCGAAGGGGGTGATCTCCGTCGCCGCCAACGTGGTGCCGAGGGAAATGGTCGACCTTGTCGACTTTGCCGCCGATGGTAACTTCTCGGGCGCGAAAGAGCTCCACTTCCGCCTTTTCCCCCTTTTCAAGGGACTCTTCGTTGAAACAAACCCGATCCCGGTGAAGGCGGCCCTCCACTTGATGGGCAAAATCGATCCGGACCTTCGGTTGCCCATGACTCAGCTTGAGGCGTCTCACATTGCTGGGTTAAAGGGTGTTTTGGCGGATCTCGGACTGTACGTCTGACCTGCAATTCTATCTCGGGAAGTAGATCCGACGCCCCAGGGATGGCTTGAACTCTGTCCAGCGACGCTCCTCGCCACTGGTCACATCCGCAAGCGGTAGCTCCTTCTCGAGCACATCAAGCATGGATATCTTGGCGTCCAGGTTGTCGAGGTAGTGAAATGCAATGGCTTCGGGCGTCATGGGTTGCTTGATTGCCCCGTGCTCGGGCAGGCCATGGTGGCTTGCGATAATGTGCTGCAAGTGAAGCAGCAGCTCTGCTGGAAAACCGGGAACGGTATTCGCTTTCTCCGTCAGAAGGAGGAGCCCGAGTCCAATGTGGCCCACAAGCTGACCCTCATCTGTATAGCTGAAGGCTCCACTGAAGGCTATCTCCCGGATCTTGCCGATATCGTGGAGGAAGGCCGCGGCGACCAACAAGTCGGCGTTCAGCCTGGGGTAGTGCCTGGCCATGAGTTTCCCCGCGGTCGCAAGGCTCAGGATGTGCTCGAGCAGGCCGCCTATGTAGGCGTGGTGGAGCACCTTGCCCGCAGGACATCTGAGAATAGCGCCTCGAAGTTTCTTGTCCTCGAGGAACGTGGTCAGGAGCGCCCTTAGGTGGGGATCGTCCAGAGCGGCCACTGTCTCTTCGAGCTCCCGGGTCATCTCTTCGACGGGTCGAGGGCTGATCGGCAGGAAGTCCTCGTGTTGGACGTTCTCGGGGGGCAGGCGCTCGAGGCTGTCAATGACGACTTGAAGGTGCTGTTGAAATTCCTCCACGCGCCCCGAAATTTTGAGAAAGTCCTGTGCCGAGAATGACTCGTAGAGGTTCTGGGTTGCTTCCCAGCGGACGGCACGAATGGAGCCGGTCCTGTCCCGCAGAGCCAACTGGATGAAGTACTTGCTGTTGCGCGTCTGCTTGAAGTTGGATTCCTCCACGAGGTAAACGGCTCCCTGGAGACGATCGCCCTTGCGGAGCGCGGCGACCTGGGTACGGCTCGAGTTGTGCGGGGTGGGCCCGCGTCCTTCTGGAGGCGAAATGCCGTTCATGGGGGGAGGTTCTCGAGGGTAAGCTCTGGGAGTGAAATGCTTTGGAAGGACGACGCGCACAGAATACTGAGCCTGCCCGGGGGGAACAAGGAGGATTTCCGGGGTGCCCTGGTATTGGTTGGCTCAGAAATTGCCCCGGTATCGCTTACCCAAACGCCGATCGAAGGTCGAAAAAGACTGCGATCATGACCTATAATGAATGAGAAGAGTGACGAGTCTCCCTACATCTACCTCGGTGTCCTCCGAATCAGTCCCTCCCTCTTTTCCGCGAGTCCACTCCATGGGCATTCTTCCCCCTTCCATTCGATTCCTGTCTTTTTTGTCCTTCGCTGTAACGACAGGGACGTTTTGCGTAGCCGACGACATTGTGCGTCTTCTGGACGGCACCATGCAAAAGGGCACGCTCGTCGAGCTGGGTGGAAATTCCGTGGAGCTCAAGGTCGGCGCTAGCTCAAAAAAGATCCTCAAGAGCGAGATCGAGGGGGTTGATTTTGACACAAAGCGGCCAGCGATCTCGCTGGAGACCAGCGATGCGGTCGTCATGAAGTCGGGCCACATCGTGAGGGGCATCGTGGAGATTCGCGACGGCGGCCAGAAGGTCCAAGTCACGCTTCCCACAGGTGGTAGCGTGACTTTTCTTCGGCAAGACGTTGCGAGGTTCGTGCGCAAGGGTGACGCCGTAACGCAGAACACAACCGTCTTTACTGCGGAGCTTGGTGCCTCGATCCTCGATGCAGTCTCGAAACTCTCCAAGTCGCAGGATCCAGAGGCAGAACAATTTCTTGGGAAGTGCGGGTTTCTGGCGGTGGGCCGTGTCAAGGAAGCGCGCAAGGCGATCCCCACGAACTCTCCCTTCGCTGGCGCGTTCGATCGCATCCTGCGCCTGCACCGACTCAAGGAGATCATGGCGAGTGAGATTGAGGAAAGCGAGCCCAGGGTCTACGAAGTGCTGACCTCGGGCTCCGTGGAAGAGAGGTGCAGCCTCCTCATGTTCGTGTTTCCCCGTTACGTCGAGGAATGCGTACCCCTCGCGGAGTTTCTGGCAACGGATGAAGGAGAAGATGCGACCGTTCGGGCCTGGTCCGTCGATTTCTTGAGACGGACGCAAAAGAACCGAGAACTGGTGAGGATCTACAAGCGGAGCACGGGTCAGGTCCAGCTCGCCACTGCTATCGCCCTGGGGCAGAACCGAATTCTCATCGGCGTGCCTGCCATGATCGAGGCCATGGAGTTCGACAAGGTCGAGATCCGAGCACTCGCCGCCAAGCACTTGAGAGAGCTCACCGGACAGGACATCAGCTTCTTGCCCGAAGGAGCGCCGCAGTCTCGGCGAGACGCGATTGCTCGCTTCAGGGCGTGGTGGCAAAAAAACGAAGCGCAGGTCACAAAGGTTGCGGAGGGCCTGTTACGCATCGGTACGCCGGACCTCGCGAGCACCGAGAGCGCCGTTTCGCCCGAACGGCTCGATTCGGTCAAGCTGTGGACAGAGGCCGGCGCGGCGGTTGAAGCGAAGCGCTATCCCGAGGCCGAGGCGTTGCTACGTCGGGCTCTGGACAAGGATTCGAGCTTCTACCAGGCTCACCTCGCTCTGGCAGTGCTTCTCTACTCGAACCGTTCCAGGCCGGAAGAGGCGGTGAGAGTACTCAACGAGTTGAAGACGAAGCGATTGCCGGGCGTGAGTGCCCAGGACCGTCAGTGGATCTTCGTCCACCTTGGCAACGCCAAACGGCTTCTGAACGATAACGCCGGAGCGCTGGAAGCCTACGACGAGGCACAGAGCATTGCCCCGCAGAATCTCCACGCCATTCTGGGGCTTGTGGATGCTGCCTACTTGGTGGCCACGGGGGATGGCGCTGTGAGCGCCGAGAATCGCAAGGATCGACTGGAAACTGCGCTCGAGGCAGCCCGCAAGGCCACGAAGCTCATTGATAAACTCAGCGAAGATCTCGTCGCTCTGAGCGTCGACAGCGTGGCTCTCGCCGGCGAGATTCCGTTCGATCGTAGAGACTACAACCGTTCCGTTTTTGGACTTCGCAAGCAGTACCGCCACGAGAAGAAGGAGCTTGCCTACAAGACGGCCAAGATCCTCGCCTTGAGCGGCGAGACCAAGGAGGCTGTGCTGACTCTCCGCGCCGCCATTGACGACAAGCTCCTTGAGCCGAGCGATGAGTCGAGGAGGCTTGAAGGCGACATCCGGTGTTACCTGGGTCTCCTTTACGAGGAGCTCAAGCAGCCGTTGGCTGCGCTCACGGAGTACCGCAAGGTGCTCAAGGATCTCGTTCCCAAGCACCTCGAATGCGAGAGGGGAATCGAGCGTCTGAAACGCCATGGCGGCAATCGCGCGAGCAACTGAACCCCTCCGCTGGGAGGCGCGTCAGTTCCCCAGAGCAGGGGCCTTGAACGCGAAGTCGGAAAGGACGATCTCCGAGACTTTGCGGTCGTCCCAGTAGATCTCCTGCTTTACTTCCCCTACCCCTGGAGCCAGGTAATGGATGTTCTTTGAGGTCTTGACACCGCCCTCCGGGGTGCGCTGGCTTCGGAGGATGCGGACCTTGAGGCAGTCCGTGAATTTGCGGCCGCTTGGATTCTCGACCGTCTGGCCAATCGCGATGACCTCCGCCGTGCAGTCCTGTCCCTGCGACTTGTATGCGACAAATGGCAGGGTTTCGTCTCCGGGCTTTACATTCACCGGTAGCTTGACGAGACTCTCCCCAACCTTCTTCGTCAGGAGGATGTCTTGCCGCGTCCAGGTCTCGTTCGAGCTGTTGCCAGCCTCTCTGCGCTCCACCCGATACTCGCCTCCGGACCCGTCCTTTACAAAGAGAGTATAGTTGTAGTCCTTGGCGGTGCTCACGTAGTTCCAGTATTGAATCCTGTCGAGGGGAAGGAAGTCTGCGTAGGTGGCGAGCAATCGGCCGTAGTTGTTCGTTAGCTCGGGAGGAATCTGACCGCCAAGGCGGACGAATTCCGCAAAATCAGAGTAGGCAAGATCAGGGCTCTTCTCCCGGAGGTAAATTTGCCCCCTGCGTAGGAACAGCTCACGGCAATTCTCACGCTCGGCGGCAGTCAGATCGGTTCCGGCCAAGTCCTGGTAGGCCTTTCTGGCACGGTCGTAGTCCTCCAGTCGAAAATAGGCGTTGCCCAGGTACAGGTACACGTCAATTTCCCGCTGATGGAGATGGGCCTCAATAATTTGGCGTGCGGCTTGAAGCTCCGCGACCGCCTGGTGGAAATCCGAGCGCCGATAGGCGTCCATTCCCAACTCGCGTCTTGCCTTCAAGTGCGATTCGAGATCGGTTGGATTGGGGCTCTTGATTGCGGACAGGTAGGTCACTGCCTTTCGGAGCTCTCTGGACTCGAAGAAGCGTTGACCCAGTACGCGGTTGACCTCATCGGTACGAGCCTCGGCGGGCAGGTTGACGAGGCGAGCCAGTCCATCGGTTTCCCGGCCTCCGCGGATGAGCGCCAGGCCATGGAGCACATCCAGATTCTCGAAATTCCTCTGTGTTATGAAGGAGAAGGCGTTGGCTGCAGCGGTCCATTGCCCGAGCGCATAGCTTGCCGCGCCGCGAAGGTAGTGGTGGAGGTCCCGGTCCCTTTCCGTGAGGCCGTCGACTGCCGTGGCCGAGAGTTGCTCCAGCACCTCCTGGTGTTTTGCCGCCTTGTAGAGGTCATAGGCCTTCTGGATCTTGCGGGAGGTTTCGTGCCGGCTCAGGGCGAGCTGGATGACGCTTAGCTTCTGCTGAATTGTGACCAGGCGATCGACCTTGCTGGTCAAGGTTCGGGCCATGTCAAGGTTCTTGGCGGCCTTCTCGAGGTTGCCTCGGTCACCCGAGCCGGCGAGCTCCTCGGTTTTCGCTTCCAGGAGGAGCGACCAGCTCTCCTGCGTCTCCCTGAGGAGTTTCGTGGCCTGAGGGTGCTCCCCTTCTTCCTTCACGAAATTCTCAACTGCCGATACAGCTTCCGCGAAGTTCCCCTTTTCGGAGAGTCTCGCAGTCTGATCCGCAAGCTCCTTCAGTCTTGCGGTGCGCCGATCTATCTCGCGTTGGGCCCTGGTCTCCGCCAGGAATTGCTTGAGCCTCGCAGAGGGATCCGGGACCGTGGTCGCGAACTGTTCTATTCTTTCGAAGATCTTGCGAGTGACATCAATGGACGTTTCCCCGGAGATCGCTGCGAGATGCTCATAAAGGGGTGCCAGCTCCCTCCGTGGACCGGACTCAAGGAGGGAGAAGTAGATGTCAAGGCTTTGGGCGTTGACCTTGTAGAGTCCTTCCCAGGCCAGAGCCGTGTAGAATCTGTGTTCCCAGCGACTCGACGAGGCCTTTTCGCAGAGAGTCAGGACGTCGAGTGCCTTGCGATAGTTCTCCAGGCGCAGTGTGGCCAAACCCTTCCACAGGTTCACGTCGTAGTCACCGGGTTGCGTGGCTGCGGCTTCATTGAAGGCGAGATTGGCCTTGAGAAAGTAGTCGCGGGCGTTTCTGCGGGCCTCAGGCTTGCCCTCGCTGGAGCGGAACTCGACATCGGGAACGATCAGCCTGCCCAATTCGAGGTGAGAGCGACCACGAAACAAAGTGGCAGTATATGCCTCCTCCGGCGTCAGGTGGCCACTGGCTTGCGCCTTGTCGTAGTCCTTCAGAGCATCGTTGTAGTTGCCGAGCTCGAAATTGGAACGACCTCGCAGAAAAAGTGCAGGTGTGAAGTCCGGTGCTGCTGCAATCACGGCGCTGAGGTGCTTGTGTGCGGTGTTCCATTCCTGGGCTGCCGCAGCTGCCTGCCCTTGCTCGAAGAGGCCGGCCTCTCGGTCTCCAAGCCCAGCACAGCCAACGGTGAAGAGGAGTGTCCACGGCAGCGCAACACGAGTCATGCGGAACGAGCGAATCTTCATCGGCGTGCTAAGCCTCCCTCGAGTAACTCTGGGTGGGCTATTTTCCGAAGTGCACCGGGAACTCGAGGCACTTGCCAGGGCTGTTGCCCCCTTGCCCTTGCTTGTAAACCTTGGCTTCAATGAACGCATCTTCCAGGGTCATGGCCTCTTCCGCCTCCGGGGGCACCTTGAAGAAAACAACGGCCTTGAACGAGCGCATGTTTGGGTTAATCCGGATGCTCTTGATGGCCTTCTGCTGGTAGTCGAGCTCGATCTGCTCATTGGCCTCATTCACTGAAGCGGCGACAAAAAATCCCGGAAAGAACAAGAAAAATCCAAGAACGCTGCGGAAGTGTGTGAACCCAACGCTAGAGGCTACTTCTGTGGGATCAACGCTCTGGAGCCGGTGGCCTTCTCGCAGGCAGAGCTGCACATCTTCGCGCCGGACGTCAAAGACGCTCTGGGAGTTGCGGTCAAGCTCAAGGAGAATCAGCACAGGAATGTAGCCCTGGGCTCGCAAGTCTCTGTCGAAGTACAGGAAGGAATCCCGTGGGTGTGACAGGTCCTTGACCGCCACATAGAGACCCTCGGCTTCACGTTGCTCCACGATGGACGACGCCTCCTGGCGGCTGTCAATCGGCTTGCCAGAGTAGCTGGCGCAACCGGATGCTCCTCCGATAGCGAACGAAATCATCAGCAAGTGCGGGCACTTCATGAATTCCACTTCCTCGAAGTCTATACGTGGTGAGAACCTCTTTTTGCTCTTGCCGTGACTATCGACTCTTTTATAATTCTGCCTTTCGTTTTTGTTCGGGTACTTCGTCCGAGAAGGGTCGCGAATCGACTTATCAGACGATCCTTCACTTTTTTGAGACCAGGGAGAGCTGTTTGAAGATTCACGAGTATCAGGCGAAAGAGGTGCTTTCGCGTTTTGGTGTTCCGGTCCCAAGAGGCCGCGTTGTCGCTACCCTGGAGGAGGCCGTCCTCGCCGCCAGTGAGCTTTCGGGTGGGCCCGCTGTCAATGGAGCGGCTCCGGCAGGCGTGTGGGTCGTCAAGGCGCAGATCC
>SXIK01000156.1 GCA_005772855.1 Planctomycetia bacterium
GCTGTCCACACACCAAGTCGTCACGGTGGTCCTGCCAGTGAGTAATGGCGAGACGCTCAAGATCCGAAAGGGCAGCACGCCGGAGGAGACCCACCGGCAGATCTACGACACCCTTGGGATCCCGCACGAGGTCATGAAGCCAGTGAGGACTTGGCACGTGAATAGTCACCCAAAGCAGTCGTAAGTCCCGGTGAAATAAGGGTCGGCGCAGGCAAAACGATCAAGTTGGGCTAGCAGCGCAGCCCGGTGAGAAGCTCGCAATTTGGGGACCGACCTTCGGACCGTCGTGATCCTGGCCTCAAGCCACGGCCAGCCAGGAAAGCTGATCCGCTGGGAAGAAGCGCAGAATCCGGCCCGGGGTCCCCACCGGGCTACCGAATCCAGGGCGTGAGCATCCGCACGACGGTGACAATCACTACGACCCCGGCCACGTCGAGGAGAAAGCCATACCGGATCATGCGCCCCAGGGGAATGAGGCCGGAGCCGTAGACGATCGCATTGCACGGCGTGGAGACGGGGAGCATGAACCCGAGGCTCGCCCCCAGCGTGGCCCCAAGAGCGGGCTCGAGAGGATCAACTCCCGCCGCACGCGCGACGGAGATCACCACGGGGACAACAATGTTCGCCGAGGCGGTGTTGGAGGTGGTCTCGGAGATCAGCATGGCAGTCAGCGTGGATGCAATCAGAAGACCGAGGCCGCCTTCCAGTGGCAGGTGCCGCGTGAACCACCGCCCCGCGGCGTCCGAAAGGCCGCTCTGGTGAGCGAGCACACCGAGCGCGAGCCCCCCACCGTAAAGGAGAACAACGCCCCATTCAATCTTGACGGCTTCCTCCCAGGCGAGAGCCCTTCTGCCTTTTTCGCCGGGCAGCATGAAGAGCAGGCTCGCACCGAGGAGCGAAACGACACCCTCGCTGAGCGCACGCTGGATCGACTTGTAGGCCGCGCTTCCCTCGCCCCAGGCAACTGCGACAATCCCTGGAAGCACCCACAGGGCTGTGGTGAGGCCGAAGACGAGAAGCACGGAGCGCTGGCCTCGCGTCAGGGGCCCCAGCTCCAACTTCTGGCGCAGAAGGTGCTCTCGGCTTCCCACGATCGCTCCGGCACCCGCCGGGCAAAGGATACTCAGATAGAAGGCGAGGAAGAGGAACAGGATGACCACCGTGGGAACCCCGATCAGCATCCAGGCGAAAAACGGAAGCTCGGTTCCCAATTGCTCGCGGATGAGACTGAGGCCAATCAGGTTGGGCGGCGTGCCGATGGGGGTTGCGAGGCCACCAATCGACGCGGCGAAGGAGGTCATGAGCATGAGCCCCGTCGCGAAACGAGGGGAGATGCTCCGGCCGGGGACGTCCCGATCCTGCAGGACGCGCAGGATCGAAAGACCGATCGCAAACATCATCGCGGTCGTGGCCGTGTTCGAGATCCAGGCCGAGATCACGGCAGTGACGGCCCCAAAGGCAAAGAGGATCCTTCCGGGGCGCTCCCCCACCCACCTGAGCGAGAGGACTCCGAAAGCCAATTTTCGATCAAGCCCGTGGATAAAGATCGCCCGTGCCAGCATGAAGGAGCCAACAAAGAGGAACATGAGGGGATCGGCGAAGGGCGCAAACGCTTCCCTGGCCGGAGCGACGCCGAGGACAACGGCCAACGAGACCCCGAGGAGCGCCGTGACAGGCATGGGAATCGCCTCGGTAATCCAGAGGACGATCACGGCCAGGACGATCGCGAGCAACCGCTGAGCTGGCGGCTGCAAGTCTTCGAAGGGGGTGAGCAGGACAACGGCAAATGCGAGCGGAGCGAGAACCGCACCCGTGCGCACTCGCCAGGGCGCTACCGGCTCTCGGGGCCCTGTCTCCTCCACCGTAGGCTTTCCCATCTTGGGGTTCAGGGTAAAGGCCCCTGTGGGGAGGTGGCAAGGGGCCTCGGCTCTGAAACCACTGAGGTCTTCGCGGATTCTTGGTTCCATTCCAAGGCATAACGGCTACGATTTTTTCGAGTGAGCCCACTGCGTAGGAGCAAGCGAGATGGCCTTCGGGAGTCGAAGAAAAACTCAAGTCCTGTGCTCGAAGGTCTTTTGCCTTCTGGCCTTCTGCCTTCTCACCCACGGGGCCGACCCCCCACTGGACTTCAACCGCGACGTTCGGCCCATTCTGACCGGCAACTGTTTCACCTGCCACGGGCCCGACGAAAAAGAGCGCAAGGCCGAGCTTCGGCTGGATAACCGCGAGGGGGCTATTGCCGCGCACAACGGCGTGCGAGCGATCGTCCCCGGCTACCCTCTGGAGAGTGAGTTGATCCGCCGCATTACCACGGCCGATCCAACCAGCAGGATGCCGCCCTTCAAGAAGGGCAAGAAGCTTGCGCCGGAGGAGATCGAGACGTTGCGCCGCTGGATCTCGGAGGGAGCGCCCTACGCGGAACACTGGGCCCATGTCAGCCCCGTCCGGCCTCCGATCCCACAACTGAAGAACGCCGCATGGCCCAGAAATCCGATCGACTCCTTCATTTTCGAGCAGCTTGAAAAACTGGGGATTTCGCCCTCCCCCGAGGCCGACCGCCACGCGATCGTCCGACGAGTGTCGCTCGACTTGACGGGCCTTCCGCCAACACCGGAAGAGGTCGAACGGTTTGTCACGGATTCTTCACCCGACGCATATGAACGCCTCGTCAGCCGGCTCCTCGCAAGCCAGTCCTACGGCGAGCACTGGGCGCGCATGTGGCTTGACCTGGCGCGCTACGCGGATTCGGCCGGCTACGCCGATGATCCTTCGCGTGAGATCTGGGCCTATCGTGACTGGGTCATTCGTGCCTTCAACTCGAACCTGCCGTTTGATCAATTCACCCTCGAACAGCTTGCGGGCGACCTGTTCCCGAATCCCACGCGGGATCAGCTCATTGCGACAGCATTCCACCGCAACACTCAGACGAACAACGAGGGCGGCACCGACGACGAGGAGTTCCGTAACGTGGCCATCGTCGACCGAGTGAACACCACACTGGCCGTCTGGATGGGCACGACAATGGCCTGCGCGCAGTGCCACAACCACAAGTACGATCCCTTGAGCCAGGAGGAGTACTTCCGTATGTTCGCAATTTTGAACAACACGGAGGACACGGACCGCGGCGACGAAAACCCCCGGCTCCCTTTTTACACGGACGAGCAAGAGCGCCGCAAAGCTACCCTGCATGGGCAAATTGCGGCACTCGAAGCGAAGCTAAAAACGCCAACGCCCGAGCTTCTCGCTGCGCAGGTCGCCTGGGAGCGGAGCTTCCCACGCGACCTCGTCTGGACATCGCCCAGCCCCGTGCGCGTGGCCTCGGAAGCGGGCGCAGGGCTCGAGGTCCTTGAGGATGACTCGACGCGCGTCCCCCCCGGTGAGGAGGAGCACTCGGTGACAATCGAGGTCCCGTTGGCTGTGCCGAAGCTCCAGGCCTTGCGCATCGACGCGCTCCCCCAAGACGCGCTGCCGGAGACGGGGCCAGGGGCCGCGAGGGCTGGCCGCTTCGAGGCCCCGCAAGTCCGGGCCGTGCTAACGCCCCCGAGGACGGTACTCCCCGCGGGCCGCTTCGTCCGCCTCGAGCTGCCTGGCAAGGGACGCTATCTGCACATCGCGGAAGTGCAGGTCGTCAGCGGCGGGCAGAACGTCGCGTTGCGAGGCGAAGCCAGGCAGATCAACACGGACTACAACGGCCCCGCGGAGCACGCCGTCGACGGCAAGACCGATGGCGCTTACGCCTCAGGCTCGACCACGCACACACGCCTTTGCGACGACCCCTGGTGGGAGGTCGACCTGAAGAGTACGCTCCCGATCGAGAAAGTGGTCGTCTGGAACCGAACCGACAACGGCCTCCAGTCACGACTCGACGGTTTCCGGATCCAGCTTCTGGGGGAGAAGCGCGAGACGATCTGGCAAAGCGATCCGCAGGAGGGCCCACAGACAAGCGCTGCGCTGGAACCGGGCGACGGGCGGGTGGTGGCCTTCAAATCCCTGATCGTCAGCGGAAAGCCTTCGATCGTGACTTTGATCACCGCACAGCCCGTCGATGTTGCCACGGGATCACTGTTGACCGTGACCATCAAGTCCGGCTCCACAAAAGGGTCGCGGAGGCCGGGCTGTTTCACAATTCGCCTGGCCGATCCCGCGAGCGCCACCGAGTGGGCCCGGACGCCAGCCGCGATCGTCGAGGCGCTGCTCGAGCCTCAGGGGGGACGCACTGAAGCTCGGCGCGCCGAGATCACACGCCACTTCCTCGAAACTGTCGCGACGGAGCTCGAGCCCGTTCGTACAGCCCTTGCGTCCGCTGGTAAGGAGCTCGCCGAAGTGAAGCCTTACTCGGTACCGATCCTCCGGGAGCTGGCGCAAGTTCACCGCCGAAAGACGCAGATCCAGTACCGCGGCAACTTCCTCGACAAAGGCCCGGAGGTGGTACCCGGCGTGCCCTCCGTGTTTTCACCGATCGCGAAGGACACGCCTTTCGATCGCATGGCGCTTGCTCGCTGGCTCATGGACGCAAGGAACCCTCTCACCGCTCGCGTGACCGTCAACCGGTACTGGGAGCAGGTATTTGGCACCGGGCTCGTCGCCACCAGCGAGGAGTTTGGAGCTCAAGGCGAACCGTGTTCGCATCCCAAGCTTCTGGACTGGCTCGCGGTCGAGCTGGTCGAGGGACACTGGGACTTGAAGCGTCTCCTCTGGCTCCTTGTGACGTCAGCTTCGTATCGGCAATCTTCTCGAGTGACTCCGGAGCTACTTGAGCGCGACCCCGACAACCGCCTCCTGTCGAGAGGACCGCGATTCCGCCTCGCCGCGGAGACGATCCGCGATCAGGCGCTTTTCTCGAGCGGTCTGTTAAGCCACAAGATGTACGGCCCGCCTGTCCATCCACCGCAGCCGTCCTCTGGCTTGAACGCGGCCTTTGGTAGTGCCGTCGACTGGCAGACATCTGGCGGAGAGGACAAGTACCGCCGGGGGATCTACATCGCCTGGCGGCGCTCGAATCCGTACCCATCGATGTCGACCTTCGACGCCACGAGCCGCGAAGTTTGCACAATCCGGCGATCCCGATCGAATACGCCACTTCAGGCGCTCGTGACCCTGAACGACCCCGTCTTCGTCGAGGCGGCTCAGGCCCTCGCTCGCCGCATGGCAGCCGAGGCGGGCGCTGCGCCGGCCGATCGCGCCAGGTTCGGGTTCCGGCTCTGCCTGGCAAGGCCGCCGCTAGAAAGCGAGCTGGCAAGGCTGGTGAGCCTTTACGCCGAGGCCCGCGAGCGCTTCGCCAGGGATCTGGCGCAGGCGAAGCTGCTGACCACGGAACCGCTGGGACCACTTCCCGACGGCGCCGACACCGCCGACCTCGCAGCCTGGACTCTGGTTGCCAACGTGCTCCTCAACCTGGACGAGATATTTCTGTGCCCTTAAGAGAAACCGCTCCCGTGTTACCGCCCCAACTCGAAGCGTTGCAGTCGATCACTCGCCGCCATTTCCTCAAAAGATCGCAGACAGCGCTCGGTGCGGTGGCTCTGGCCTCACTCCTCGGGCGTGAGGCCTCGGGGACTCCATCGCTACCGTCAACGGAGAACCCGCTCCAGCCGAGACGCTCGCCCCTGAAGGCGAGAGCGAAGCAGGTGATCTACCTCCACCTCACCGGCTCGCCCCCACACCTCGACCTGTACGACTACAAGCCGGAGCTGGTGAAGCACGACGGAGAGGACTGCCCGCAGCAGTTCTTGAAGGGCAAGCGCTTCCCGTTCACCTCGGGCACGCCGAAGCTGCTCGGCACACGAAGGACTTTCACACAACATGGTCACGGAGGAATCTGGATGAGCGATGCCATCCCGCACCTCCAGACCGTGGCCGACGAGATCTGCGTGATCCGATCCATGACCACCGACCAGTTCAACCACTCGCCGGCCGAGCTGCTCGTCTACACAGGCTCGCCCCGGCCCGGACGCCCCTCGCTCGGTGCCTGGGCCACCTACGGCCTCGGCACGGAGAACGAAAACCTGCCGGGGTTCGTCGTCCTGATCTCCTCGGGCGTGCAGCCGAACGGTGGGAAGAACTCCTTCGGCTCGGGATTCCTTCCGTCCGTCTATCAGGGTGTGCAATGCCGATCGAAGGGTGATCCCGTGCTTTACGTCTCCGACCCGCCAGGTATGGATCGCGCAATGCGTCGGCTCAGCCTCGACGCCCTGCGAGACCTGAACCAGATCCAGACGAACGAGCTGGGCCACCCCGAGACGCTGACCCGAATCGCGCAGTACGAGCTGGCCTACCGCATGCAGATGTCGGTCCCCGAAGTCATGGACATCTCGCGCGAGCCCCCGAACGTGCTCGCGGCCTACGGCGCGCAGCCCGGCACGGGCAGCTTCGCGAATAACTGCCTCCTCGCCCGCCGGCTCGTCGAGCAGGGCGTCCGGTACGTACAGCTCTTTGACTGGGGATGGGACTTTCACGGCACGGGAGCCGAGGGGGACATCCGCGACGGCCTGACCAAGAAGTCATCGACGATGGATCGACCCGTGGCAGCCCTGATCCGGGATCTGAAAACCCGCGGGCTCCTTGACGAGACCCTGATCGTCTGCGGCGGCGAGTTCGGCCGCACACCGTTCCGCGAGGGGCGCACCGCGACGAGCGCCCTTCTTGGCCGCGACCACTTCCCTGACTGCTACTCGCTGTGGCTCGCCGGGGGTGGCGTGAAGGGCGGAACCCTGTATGGCGAATCCGATGATCTCGGCTTCACGGTGGCACGGGACCAAGTTCACGTGCATGACCTCCAGGCCACGATCCTTAACCTGCTCGGTTTCGATCACGAGAAGCTGACCTACCGCTACCAGGGCCGCGACTTTCGCCTCACGGACGTCCATGGCAAGGTGGTCAAGGGAATCCTCGCCTGAGCGGGGAGGGGACTGTCCCAAGGAAGCCCCCTCTTCCCGGGGACTTCTATCGGTCCACCCGCAGGTACCAGCCACCATTTTGCCCGGCGAGCTCTTGGAGGAAAGAAGCGCTCCTGTCGTTCCGAACAAGCGCACCGATAGTGTTAACAATGGCCCGGCCCTGATTGACCTCAACAACTCTGCGCAGGACCTGCGACAAGTACTCTTCGTCGGATTCCGGAGGACAATCCGGGGCGCCCGCGCCCAGGTAGACGATCGAGTTACGTTCGACGCCGGAGCGGGCAACCCAAAGAAGCGCCACGGAAAGTCCTTCGAACAGGCAGGCGCCGTGCCCGCCTGCCACCCCTTGTGTGAATTCCAGCGCTGCCGCCTCGGATCCTCGCTCATCGATCGTCGCGGGGTCATCGGACTCGGGGAACCGCAGCACACCCGAATCGACGAAGACAATCCCAAAGCGGGTAATCCAGGCCGCATTCCCAAGCCATTTCACGAATTCCCTCTTGGCGACGTTCAGCTCCCCACTGTCCTGCATGTGCTGGGAACGCTCGATGACAAAAAATACTGCGTCCGCATCGAGCTCTTGTCCGTAGAATTCAGCCGGCTGGGTCCTCGGTATGCAAAGGTCGTGGTACTCGCAACCAAGATCGTCGGGGGTCTCGTCCGTGCCGCAATACGGATACGGGTAGGCGGGAGGACTGCCACCAAGGAAGATGTGGCGTAGCAGATGAACAGGGTCGGTGAGGTCGATCTTGCCGTCGTCGTTGACGTCCGCCGCATCGAGACAGCGCAAGGGTGG
Source organism: Planctomycetia bacterium (assembly GCA_005772855.1). GTDB lineage: Bacteria > Planctomycetota > UBA8108 > UBA8108 > SXIK01 > SXIK01. The sequence continues at coordinate 7,693 of SXIK01000156.1, forward strand.
CCGCGATTCAGGATCAAACAGATGAGCCAGAATGCGGACCGCGTCCCTGATTCCAGGCCTCAAGATCTCGACCAAGTCGCCACGGACAAAGTGGGTCTCCGCTCGCACCGCCAGAATGGGTGCAGCCAGGACGACCCATGCGACTAAACCTGCGGTTCGACTCATGAATCAGCCTCCTTGATTGTGTCCCCACACCAAAGCGACATCTTCGAAGCGTGTACCACCAATGAACCGCAAGAGCAACGCCAAATCAGCGGGCCAAGGCCGGATGGCATCAGTCGAAACTGGTAAATGGCCCCTCCGTCCGTCGTCATACCCCAATTTTCCACCCGCGTGATGCGTCCTCGTGCCTGTTTCGTATGTGGCGGGACGATTCCCCCTCTCCCCAACGAAAACCATGAGGTCCCATGGCTCGCAAGCTCGTCGCGGTCACCGTCGCATCCGTACTCTTCGCGTTCATTCCCTTCACGTCGCGAGGGATCCTGGGCGCGACGTTTCGACGCGGCAACGTCGACAACAACGCGACCGCCGACATGACCGACGCCATCCGCATCCTCGGCTTCCTCTTTCTCGGCAGCGCCACGCCGTCGTGTCTCGACGCGGCCGATACGAACGATTCGGGCAAGGTGGACCTTTCCGATGCGGCTTATCTCCTTGCCTTCCTCTTCGGCGGCGGTAAGGCTCCGCCGGAGCCGTTCCGCGACTGCGGGGTGGACTCGACGCAAGACGCCTCGACTGCCGCGAGAGCCCGACCTGTGGTAGCGTGCCCGCCGACGCATCCCTCGTGCTCTCGGGATTCGCGCCTGACGTCAACAAGCTCCCGAGGCCGCAAGGCGAGGACGTCTTTCTCGTCCACCTCGCGTTTTCCTACTCCGATGCCCGGGCGGACATCGCGGGGATTGTGGTGACGGTCGTTCCTCCCGGCAGTAAAGTTGAGACGACCAAGAGCTCCGCCCCGTCCTTCGGCATCAAGGGCGCTTCCGGGAAGGCCTCGTACCAGGCCTCCTTCTACTCGACAAGCCCGCTCGGAGTGCACGAGTACCGCTTGCGTCTCATCGATGCGGATGGAAACCAAAGCGCCGAGGCATCGGCGAAGGTGGAGCTGACCGCAAGCGGCACGTCCCGGCTGCCGGTTACAAGCATGAGCCCAGCTTCTGGCGCCGTGGGGGAACTGCTGACGCTCACGGGCACCGGACTCGACGCAGCATCGATCGCTCACACCGCGGTGAGCATCGCCGGCGTGCGGAGCGAGATCCGAAAGATCACAGGAGGTCGCATCCTCTGCGCTGTGCCGGACAGTGTGCTGACCGGACCCGTCGTCATCTCAAACACGCGCGGAGTCGTCCGCTCAGCGAGGAACTTCACCGCGAGTCCGTCGCTCGAGGTCGCGGAGGATGGAAAGCCAATTCTCCTTCCCCTCGAGACCAAAAAGATCCGCGCCGAGGTCTCGGGCCTCGCAGACCGTTCCGCCCACTGGTACGTCAACGGCATCGCGGGCGGATCGACAGCGCTCGGGACAATCGACCAGTCGGGCCTCTACACGGCGCCCGCATCATCAACTGCGTTCACAACGGCACGGTACAGCTGGACTCGTCGGGCTGGATGGCCCCGCATCGCGGCGGACGCGAGTATCTGCCTGGCGGGAGTGTCCAGCACATGTCGCTACAGCTCCTCAAACCAGCTCGATGCGACTCTATACCTCGCGCGCCCACACGTGAGACATTCCGAATGGGCAAAGTAAGACCAACTCAAGTCTGCTGCTCGTTCCTGCTGGTGGGGGAGGCGGACCCTCCCCCCTCCTCGGCGCCTGATGGGCGCCGGGCGCCTCTGGCGCGAGCAGCCACAACCTTTCGCAGGCTGCAAAAAGTCTGATCACTGGCAGCGTGCGGTATAGCGCGGCAAGGAGTGGAGGGGTGCTTTCGCCCCTGAGCCTTGGGTATAGCAACGATTCGGTACCACTGGGCCCATTCCAGAGTCCTGTTCCGCTGGTTTATCGAACCCATGTAGGGCATTCGCGCCAATTCACTTCGGGCCTGGAAGTCAAAACTCGAAGCGGTCCAGCGAGGTGACCACTTCGACCGCAACGCCCCGGGGCCGCCAGAGAGGATTGGGAATCAAATGAAGCGAAATGGTTCGACAGCCAAGCGCAGAAGCGAGGTGTGTGGGGCCGGTGTCGCCGCCCACGTAGAGACACGCCCGCTGCATTGCGTGAGCCAGGGCAACGAGGTCCGGAGCGTCCAGGGCCACGCCCCCTGGTGGCGCAACGCCGCGCTCGATCTCGACGGGACCCAGGACCCACACAACCTCGATGCCCCTGCGTGCGAGGCGGTCGCGCAGACCCTCGAGCTGGTCTCGGGGCGGCGCCTTGCGAGGATCGCTGGCCCCGATGTGCACGAGCGCGAAAGGGTGGCCGCCCGGCAAGACTTGAAGTGCCGTGATGTCCAGGGGTCTTTCGAGCGACGGCAGCTCACCCAGGTCCAACGCGAAAGCACGAGGTCCGAGGGATCGCCGGGCCTCTCCCAGCTCAACGATCGCATCCTCGAGCACGGCCTCGATCGACCGGCCGCTCGCGACAGCGAGCGGCAACGGCTCCACGAGCACCACCGGAAGGCTGGGCTGCAGTGTACGTAAAATCGCCGTGAGATCTCGCGCCCGGGGCAAGAAACCTACAAGCCCACCGTGGCGATCGAGAATCCTGGCGACTTGCTCCCGATCAAGCTTCCGGGCGAAAAGCGGAGCGAATTCTGCCGCACCCGGGGTCACTCTCCCCGAGTGCGGCAGAATGCGTCGGACCAACCGAGCAGGCCCCTCCGGTACAGCCAAGGTCCAATGCCCGTCACCAAACCTCCGCCGGACGGCGCGGATGAGCGGCATCGAGAGGAGGAAGTCGCCGAGGGCGCCCGAGTGATGGAAAAGTGGCATGCGGTTGACCGTGCGGGATGCAGGACTCGAGTGTGAAGACTTCGACTGTAGCTGGAGTCTGACCGAGAGGACAGCCCGGGAGCGGCGGATTCGCCCCGTGAACTCAAGCGTCGAGCCCGGCATCGGCGACATCGACATCTGGCCGTGAGCGAACGGCGACCGGGGAGGCGAGCCGGATGTGCTGACGACCTGCGCAGGGAATGTGCCCACGCCCGAAACATTCGCTGCCATGCAGCCAGGCGTTGGACCAAGATCGGGATTGCAGTTGGCAGCGGCACGGGAATAGAATCTAGGTTCGCAGGTGAAAGCGGGGCAGAAATCAGCACCCTACCGAGGAAAGTTCGGAAATTCTACATGGGAAAATCCGCAAAAAGCCGTCGAGTTCGGAAGGGGTGCAGCACGGGCGGTAAATAATTCGAGGGTTCAAGACACATCGAACTTGTAGGCACATCCTGCCAGGGCGAGCCCCGATTGTGAGCCTCGTTGGCAGCGATGCCGGGCTATCCGCCCAAGCCTGTCCGCAAGACTTGGCAGGCAAGAGAACTGAACTCAGCAAGTAACTGAAAAAGGAGAGGATCCTTCGATGGAACGACGCAAATTGCTACAGACCTTTGGCGCAGCCCTGCTGGGCATATTAGCCGGGCAGCTAGCTGGAAAACCCAGCGCCGCCGCACCACCCTCAACCCGGCCGAACGAACCCCGGGTCTTCTTCTACGACGACGGCCGGCACGCCTCCGGGCTCTACCACTTCGCCCCGCCACTCACCCCGCGCGACTTCACCCACACCGTTGACCAGCTAGCCTCCAGCGGGGTTGACACCCTCCTGTACATGGCCGGACTCGAAGGTGGCGTCGTCCAGTATGACAGCAAGGTGGCGCAGAAATGGGGCGACAATGTTCAACAATGGGAGCACCCAATTTTTTACCGGGCCTCCCGAATCTTGCATCAGCTCATCGCCGACGGACACGACCCGATGAAACTCCTGGCCGATCGCTGCCACCAGGTGGGAATTTGGTTCATCGCAAGCAATACCGTGTGCATCGTGGGCGGCGACCGCGCCGCTGACCCCTACGGCCGGAAGTCCGATTTCGCGTACAACAACACCGATTGTTACGTCGGGCCCGACGATGACCCTCGAGCCAAACGGCTCGGGCGGTTCTTCGTCCCGGAGCGGATGAACTTCCTGCGACCCGAAGTCCGCAAGGAGCGGTTCTTGATCTTTGAGGAGCTCCTCACTCGCTATGAAACCGACGGCATCGAGCTCGACCTTTCGATCGACAACGAGTTCGGCCCAATTTGCCGCTTGAGTGAGGCCAGCAAGTTGGCCCCCATTCTGACCGATTGGATTCGCGACCTGCGGGAAGTCGCCAAGAAAGCCGAACAGACACAGGGTCGGCGCAAGCGACTCTACGTCCGCATACCCAGCGGGCCAGAGAAAGTTTGGGAAACACTCGGCTTCGATGTCGCCAGGTGGGCCAGAGAAAAGTTGGTGGACGGGTTCATTTGCCAGGGCGTCAACCGCGAGTTCATGGATCAGAACATTGATCTCACAGCCCTCCGTGGCGTGACCCGCGATTCGCCTTGCCGGCTCCTCCTGGGGTTCAGCGACTCCCTGGGCCGGCAGCTTGCCAGCACCCCCACGGCGCCGATGATCTGGGCCGCCGCTCTACTGGCCTTCGAGCAGGGCGCCGACGGGTTCGGGTTGTGCTTTGGCATGTGGGCACCGAACGGCTGGCCCTGGACCGCCAAGGATTACGATACGCTCCGTCTGCTTGGACATCCCGACCTCCTGGCAACGGCCAACAAGGTCTACATGGCCCGATCCTTCGCCCGCGACGCCAAGAAGCAAGAGCTCTTCGAGCCGGAAGGGCTCGTTCTTCCGCAGGCCCTGACTGAAGGCAAGTCGCTTGATTTGCAACTGCGCGTGGCGGATGATCTCCTCCTCTGGCATGGTCAAGAAAAAGTTGCATCCGTCCGTCTGCGGGTGCGTTTGACCAACTATGAGCACGGGCTAGATGAAGTTCGAGTGGAGCTGAACGGTCGACTGTTGCCTGAATCGATCCTGCGCAAGATTGACCTTCATTTTCGACTCATCGACAACTCCACGGCTGTGAACCCCTACGGGTACATCTTCGAATACCTGCTACCGCCAGAGTATTTCCCCAAGCGCGGGGACAATATCATTGGCGTCAAGCTGGTGAAGCGGGATCCGCGATTCAAGAGACCCATGGACCTTTACGACGTGGACTGTTCGATCAACTACCGATTGCACAGGCATTTTGAGCGGGCACCGATTGAGTATTGAAAATTTGTTTGGATTTACACCAAGGAGAGTCAGAAAAGTCATGAGAAAGCATCATTTTCTATTGAGCCTGGCAACTGTCGGATTCTTGACCACTGCAGGCTCGAATGTCGTGGCTCAGCCGATGGCACCCCGAGCCATTCGGATCGGCGACACCCTTTATGTATCCGCCGCCGGAAGCCTGGACCCCAAGACGGGGAAGCACCCCGAAGGCATCGAGGCGGCCACTCGACAAATCCTTCAGAATCTCAAGAGCTCTCTCGACGAGCACGGATTCACTTTCGCCGAGGTGGCCTCCAGCGAGGTCTGGATCACCGACATGAAGAAGTTCGCGGACATGAACAAGGTCTACCGAGAGGCTTTCACGGGAGACTTTCCCACGCGAACGACGGTCGAGGTTTCCGCTCTACCGCACGGTTCGGAGGTCCAGATCGCCATGGTGGCGGTCAAGGGAGAGAGGCGAATCATTCACCCCAAGGGCGCCAAGAGTATGAACCTCCCTTTCAGCCCCGGCATCTTGGTGGGAGACAAGCTATTCATCTCGGGTCAAGCCAGCGTCGATCCCCAGACTGCCAAGCTCATCGAGGGGGGGGATATCAAGGCGCACGTAACCCAGACGATGAAGAACGTCGAGGCGATTCTTCAGGCGGCGGACATGGACTTCTCAAGCGTACTGCATGCCAGTGTCTTTCTGACCAACCCGGATGATTTCGGTCCCATGACCGCCGTGTATACAAGTTTTGTCAAACAGCCTCGCCCCGCGCGGGTCCCACTGGGCGCGACCAAGTTGCCGCTGAACTCTCCGGTGGAGATCACCATGCTTGCCAGTCGCCACAAGGGCAAGCCCATCCTGCCGCCGGGCATGGATCCGAGTGAAAACTACAGCCGCGGCTTCCTGGCAAATAACGAGCTTTACCTGGCGGGCATCGGCTCCGTCAAGGAGTCGATCCAGGAACGGGTAGATGACTGCATGGGTCGGGTAAAGCAGATTGTGGAGGCGTCAGGAATGTCGCTCGAGAACTTGGCCACGGCCCGGATCTATCTCAGCGACATCAAGGACTTCGAGGCCGTGAACGCGGCTTACCTGAAATATTTCACGACGGGTAAACCACCGGCGCAGGCGACCATGGCCGTGGCGAAACTACCAGCCAACCTGAAGATCATGACAACCTTCGTCGCAATAAAAGACAAGAAGTGAAAATGAAGAAGTAGGACCATGGGCAAGTACAGCGTCTACAAGGGATACGTGAAGGGTGCAACGCCGCCGGTGATTCCCAAGCCGGAGAAATCGCCAGAGCCCATGATTTTGACGGTACAGCAGGGGATTCCGGTTCTCTTTGAGCCCTGTGAATCCCCTGCTGTCCGCGTCGTGCATCCGACAAATCCGCGGGCCCCTTCGAAGAGCTTTGGCATCACCATGCTCTACGTCCCTCCGCAGGGATCGGTGGCGACCGGTTCGCACGAACCCGAGGAAGTCTACGTGATCCTTGAAGGGCAGGGGACAATGCAGTTCGCAGCGTACAGACGTGAGGTAAAGAAGGGCGAATTCATCTACCTACCGCCCTGGTGTGTGCACGGGATCGAAAATACAGGGACTGAAATGCTGGTCGTGCTCGTGGCCACCTCGCCCACGAATCCCTGACAAGAGAGAACCGACACGGTGCCGCAATGAAACCGTACCCTCAGCAAGAGTGACGGTACAGTCTCCGGCTCACAACTGGGCCTTCCTGGCTGGTGGAGGCCAGGGCTGGCCAGCCTCGGTTGCTGCTATCATCTTCCGCATCCGATCCACAAATACAGTGACTGCCTTGTTGATCAGGACTTCGCCAGTCTCTATCTTGGATAGCAACGCTTCCTCTTGCCGGTGACGGTCCCTGGCGTTCTCACCCAGAACATTCTTCGGGTGTGAGCGTACATCCCGGCCGAGAAACTCCACGATGTCCGGAGAGAAGCCCGATTCGTAATTGAGCTTCGCGTCGTCATACTCCTTCATGCTGAAATAGCGCAGCCGTTCGGGAAA
>SXIK01000157.1 GCA_005772855.1 Planctomycetia bacterium
AGCGCGGGGCTATTCTCGAGATCCTGATCGTGGTACTTTGTCATGGGCATCCTCTTGTAGAAGGTCAGCTTTTTGGAAATCGCCGTCCTTATACCGAAGGCTCTGCCCAATTGAAATAGACAACACGGAGCGACGCTGGCCTCGCTCCCCCTTGTGCGTCGGCTAACAGGGAAATCGCAACAAATTGTGCGCGATGCCGCGTTGGTTTCGTCATAAGTTCTTACAAATAAATGCAATACGGGATGGTCACCCTCCCCGACTGCCGCGCCCCAGAGATCACGTGCCGCCATCTCGGGCTGGGAGATGAGCTCGACAAGATCCAGCTTGTGGCTCTTAAGCTCCGCCCGCAGTTCCGCGCTCAGCCCGCCGGGGGGCATCATAACTCAACCTTCCGTCGGCGGTTTGAAGGTGGACGCCACAGGCCGAGGCCTCAAGCAGCAGCTCAAGGGCATTCATAGGACCCCCCTTTCCCGCTCGCCAGCGTCGCCTATCCCCTAGGAAACGTCCCAAACGTCCCTTTGGGCGAGGTGAGGCCGGAGCGGCGCCGGCGGTAAGCCTCGGCCTCTCGGGCGGCCAGCTCGGCCGGGGATTCGGCACCATCCGGCGAAACGGGCGGCTTGAAATCTTCCTGCCCGGCACGGGGCGGGTCGTCTGGATTGGGTGCGCGTGGTGAACCTGGTGGACCTCTTCCACCCCCATATGGAGAGGCACTGTGAGGGGGGGTATTTACATCTATAGAATCATCAAGGGGGTCCCCCTCACGGGGGTCGTCATGGGCGCTTGGAGAAGGTTCACTACGTTCACCAAGTTCACCATCGACCGAGCGAAGCCGGTAATGAGGCATCCCCCCGATCACCCCATCTTTCTTGGCCATGACGTTCGTAAGCGCCGTTGGTTTCCCGTTGCGGTCGAATCGGGTGGGCACCCGGTAGACGCGCTCGAGGAGCTTTGACAGCACGCACCCGAAACGGGTTCGTGAGCCTCGTTCAGTTTTTGCGTCCAGGTCAAAGTTCGACTGGTCGTAGGCGATGGTGAAGAGCTCGCTCGCTGCAACGCGCTCGCTCGCGTACGTCCGCCACCACTCCGCCAAGAAGGCCTTTACCCCGTCGGATTCGGTGTCCACCCTCGCGTAGAACTCGTTTGTGTTGCCGAGAAAGTCCGGGATCTCGGCCGCCTTCAGGATTCCTCCAACAACTCGAACATAGGATTCAAAGCTGCCCAGCCGAACCGAGGTCTCCTCCGGCCGGCCCTCTGCAACCCAGTGTCGTGCCAGGGTCAACGCCGCCCAGACGAGGTGCCCTCGGTTCTCACGCACCCAACGGCGAAGATCCGGGTGCTTGAAGGCATCCGGGTCACGCTCCCAGGGCCTCTCTTCGGCAGGCTCGAGCCGGATCGGCACCACGCGCCGGGCCAATTCGTTCGACAGCGTCGGGTTGTTGCCGCTGGCAACCCAGATGCACCTCACGGGGATTCGGATCGTTCGGGACTGTCCCAGGATTCTATCCTCGTACATCGGGCTCGTGATTGCGGAGCTCAATGCTGCGCTATCGAGCGGACGCTTGAGGTTGTCGATCACGACGTGAGACGGTCCTGTTGCCAGTGTTGCGGTCAGGCGTTTTCGCCACTCATCCTCGTCGCCACCCTCAAGCAAGAAGGATGGGAGGCCGCCAGAGAAGATTCCGCAGCAGATCTCAGCAAGCAGGCTTGCCCCGCTGCCGGGAGTGGGTTTCTCGAGCAGATGGAGAGGAGTAGGTCCGTCGATGGCTTCCCGCACGAACGGAGCCAAGAGGAGCGCCACGGCGTTGGCGATGTTGGCCGGGCGCCCGTTGCTGGTGGCGAAGAAATCATCGAGCCCGACCTTTTTTCCTCCCGCCCCGTGCGGCAACCGGGCCATCACAACGTGGGCACCGCGGTGTTTCAGAAAGGCTGCCAGCCGATCACATGCTTTGAGGACAGCCTCTTTCTCGACGATGTCGCTGTCGAAAACGATAGAGACCTTGCGGTCGTTCAGAGCGATGCTCTCCCACTCGGAGAGCGCAGTCTTTCCGCCCGCATCATTGGTGTCACGCCAATTCCAGACGCCGATCAACGCGATCGTGCAAAGGCCCTTCGACACGGCCGAGTCGGCCTTGCGCACCCCCTCGGTGATGAAGAGTGGAACGGCAGGATCTCCGAGCTTCGTTGCCGCTCCAGGCGGGATGTCGAGCCGCATTTTCGCTTTGGCGGGGGTCTCGTACTTGATCAACTTCCCGTCCTTGCCTACGCGAGACTGGTCGGGGCGGATCTGGTAGAGGACGATCTCCGCACGCTCGTTGTACATAGGGATAAGGAGCGCCGGGGTGCGACACTGACGATCGGAGAATCCCAACCTTTTGAGCTCCGATTTGGACGTAACCGATCGGTATCCGCGAGCAGCGGCAACCACGGGCGCAATCGCACTGTCATCGATGAGCTTTTGGTGCTGGGGTAGGAGGCTTTCAGTGTCACGAGGAGGGTGGCTTGCCTGCGAGGGTCCGGAGCTGATTTCGCTCGGATCAGCAGCACCAGCCTCGTCCTTTACCGACGTCGTCTCTGCGTCTGCGTTCTTGTTCCCACAAGCTGTCTCGACTGGAGCGACAGGCTTATGCTGATGATCCTCCTCTGTCGGTTTTCCTCGAGTCTTGGCTCGCTGCTGGCTCTGCCCTCGGCGGCCGAGGCTGCCTGCGGAGGGAAGCCGCTTTGCCGCGGGCGCGGGTACGATAGGCTCGTTACAGGATCGTTGAAGGCCCTCGGCGCGGATGGCGCCGGGGGCGCTTTCTTGGGGGTTCATATCCACACCCCTTCGGCCATATGCGGCCGACCACGCCGGCGGGGAGAGACGGCTGTTCGTGCCTCGAGCCAGCCCAGGATGGATTCAAGGCGTAAGCGCCGAGCGCAGCGCTTACGCCCCAACCCGATTCGGACGTAAGGCATGCCCTCAGCGAGCAGTGCTCGCAAGACGGGCTTTGATACGCGAAGCGACGCCTGAAGCTCCCCAAAGTTGAGAAGAGGATTCCATGCCGCCGGGGGAATTGGGGTGACGACTGTAGTCCGGACGCGAGGCATAGATTCTCCTTGGCCTTTCGGCCAAGAGTGCCTCGCGACGTCACTCCGGTCACTCTCCTCCTTGAGTTACAACTCGAGGAGACCTCACCGTTGGGCGGCGCTGGAGTCAACCAGAGCGTCGCGCGGTGGATAGGATCGTGATCTTACAGGAGAATCCACGCCTTGCAGAATGAGGACCAAACAGCCCCCACGGCGGACGGTGAATCTCCCGCGCGAATTTTTGTATTCGCCCGATGAAGCCGTTTGACCCTGCACCGCTCATACGCGAAGGCACTATCACTCGGCGGCCTCCTGCGCATCTCAGAAGAGAATTCGCGCGTTGATGGCGCGGATCCTCGAGACGTCAGGTAGCGCCACTCTCTCTCGAGGGATGCGCGCTTGGTGCGCCAGCGGCTCAGGGTCTCTTGCTCCTCGGACATGGAAGGCATTTTGCGGCAATGCTGCGGCAGCGCAAGGGAGCCTGTCGTTATTTCAAATGAACCGCGCCGGAGAAGTTTGAAAGATCCGCGCCAGCTTCTTTGCCACGGCCTTTGAGATCGCCCGTCGGCCGCACTCCATGCCGGAGACGTGCTGCTTGAGCGTCCCGCCGCCAAGCTTCCGGGCGAGGTCTTCCTGAGTCAGCTTGCGGTTCTCACGATACGCACGGAGGTTTTCTCCAGGAGTGGATTTGGCCTCCATCCGCTTGTACCAGTCGGTCTCGAAGATGTTGACAGTCTCTTCGTCCTTTGGGTCGAGGACCCGTACGCTCTTTCCGTAGAGGTTTCGGAGTGCCGTGATGACTTCTCGCGGAATCTTCCCTTCGACCTTGAAATCAGTACGGGGCGTCTTGACGGCTACCAACATAGTACACCTCGATGACGATCGTTCCTTTTTCATGCTGCCAGCACGCCACGTAGCTGTAGGTGAGGTGGCAGTGAAATTTACCTTCGCCCAGGGCGCTGAAGTTGCTCCAGCTTCGCTGGATCGGTCCAGCGTCTCGCAGGTCCTTGGCGAGGAGCCGAAACTTGTCCTGGATCCGCTCGGGCAGCCGCTCGAGGCTTCTCAGCACCTTGCGGCTGATCCTGACGTCGTACGGTGGCTTCGACTCTTTCATGAGAGAGTAACCTAAAAATGGCTACCCGGCAACCATTGATAAACAGCACGCCATGGTAAGGCTACAGCTTTGCCACTGCCGCCAGCTTTGATTCTGTGGTGGCGCACGCATAGTGACGCAGGATGGTCGTGGGGTCAGTCCATCCACCCACAGCCATCACGGTCTTGATATCCACGCCAGCATGGAGCATTCGCGTTGCTGCTGTCCGCCGTGTCGAGTGAAAGGTGAAGCTTTTAGGTAGACCGGCCCTGGCGACCGCTCCCGAGAAGACTCTGGCAACTGTTCGGCGACCGGTACCTGTCGGCATGGGCGCGTCGAGTACTTGAAGGACGCGAGCCGGGATCGGATTCTTGTTATTGGCCTGTCGGAGCAGATCTTCCAGGAGAGCTTTGGCCTCCGGGTGAAGTGGCGCCAAGAGATCTTCCC
>SXIK01000158.1 GCA_005772855.1 Planctomycetia bacterium
GACCACGGCTGCGAGTACAGGACCGGCGGCCAAGTCGTGGTGTTGGGACCGACGGGCCGAAACTTTGCGGCGGGAATGTCGGGCGGAGTGGCCTACGTGCTTGACGAGATCGGTGACTTCGCGACGCGCTGCAATTTGCAGATGGTGCTGCTTGAGAGCATCACAAAGTCGGACGAGGCGGAGGAGCTTCGCAGGATTATTCGCCGGCACGGCGAGCTCACTCATAGTCCACATGCCTGGAGGGTGCTCGCCTTCTGGGATGAGATTCTTCCCAAGTTTGTAAAGGTCATGCCCAAGGATTACAGACGAGTTCTCGAATCGTTGGAGAAAGTCAAGGAATCTGGGATAAGCGGGGAGGATGCCATCATGGCGGCCTTTGATCTGAACTCGCGTGACGCCTCAAGAGTTGGAGGTGGGTAATCACACATGGGTAAGCCAACTGGTTTTTTCGAGTTCACCCGGGAGCTTCCACCGCGTCGTCCCGTGGAAGAACGTCTCAAGGACTGGAGGGAGATCTATCTCCCATTCGCTCCAGAGAAGCTGCGTGCTCAGGGTGCTCGTTGCATGGATTGTGGCGTACCCTTCTGCCACCAGGGCTGTCCGCTTGGCAACCTGATCCCGGATTGGAACGATCTCGTTTACCGCAACCTCTGGCGCGAGGCGATCGAACGGCTCCACCACACGAACAATTTTCCCGAGTTCACGGGTCGCCTCTGCCCGGCTCCGTGTGAAAACTCTTGTGTGCTCGGAATTAATGAGCCCCCGGTCACTATCAAACTGATCGAGAACAACATTATCGACAACGCGTTCGCCCAGGGCTGGATCAAGGCGCAGCCGCCGGCGAAGCGGACAGGCAAGAAAGTCGCGGTCATCGGCTCGGGCCCGGCGGGACTGGCTTGCGCTGCCCAGCTCAACAAGGCCGGGCACAGCGTGATCGTCCATGAGCGTGCCGATCGCATTGGGGGACTTCTGCGCTACGGAATCCCTGAGTTCAAAATGGAGAAGGCGCTTCTCGACCGTAGGCTCAAGCTGCTCGAGGAAGAAGGAATTCGGTTCGTCACCGGTGCGAACATTGGCGTCAATTCTTCCCTGGAGGAGTTGCGGCGAGATAACGACGCCATGGTGCTTTGCTGTGGCGCCACTCAGTCTCGCGACCTCGTAATCCCTGGCCGCGAGCTGAAGGGCATTCATCTTGCCATGGAGTACTTGCCTCTCCAGAACCGAAGGTGCGAGGGAGACAATGTGCCTGAGGCCGATTTTATCTCTGCCAGGGACAGGCGAGTCGTCATCCTTGGGGGTGGGGACACGGGGGCGGACTGTCTTGGTACTGCACATCGCCAGGGTGCGCTCTCCGTGCATCAGTTCGAGATCTTGCCGCGCCCACCGGTGGACCGGGCATCCTCCAATCCGTGGCCGCAGTGGGCGAATATCTTTCGTGCTTCGAGCGCTCACGAGGAGGGCGGGATTCGCGACTACTCAATTTCGACGAAGCGCTTCCTGGGCCAGAACGGACACGTGGAGATACTTGAGGCGATCCGAGTCGAGTGGACGCAGGAGAACGGGCGCTTCGCAATGAAAGAAGTTCCCGGCACAGAGTTCGAGATCGAGTGCGACCTCGTGCTCCTCGCCCTGGGCTTCACCGGACCGGAGAAGAATGGGCCGGTTGGGCAGCTGGGACTGAGGCTGGCAGAGCGCGGAACTGTTTGGTCGGACGACAACAAGATGACCAGCGTGGAAGGCGTTTTTACGGCCGGCGACATGCGCCGTGGCCAGTCTCTGATTGTCTGGGCCATCGCGGAGGGCCGACAAGCTGCCCGAAGTGTAGATCTTTTCTTGATGGGACGAACCGACCTGCCTTGATAATACACTTCTTGAGGGGGAGAAAGACCTCCCCCTCACCAATCGTCTGGCGGCTTCCTGCCCTTCCTCGGCGTTCGATAAGCGCCGGGCGCCCCCGGTGCCGACGGTGGGGGAGCCTTGATCAAGATGTCCCAATCATGGCCACACGGAGTACAAGTGGGAAGTTCCTGGCTCGGGCCGGGAGGCGGGAGCCAACCAATGTTGATCGACTCTTTCGGGCGTCAGCACAACAACCTTCGCATTAGCGTCACGGACCGCTGCAATATTCGTTGTTACTACTGCATGCCCGAGGAGACGCCGGTGTTCGTGAGTCACAGCGAGTTGCTCACTTTCGAGGAGATCGAGCGGTTTGTGCGCGTGGCGGCCGGACTGGGGGTGAACAAGGTGCGATTGACAGGGGGCGAGCCGCTGGTACGGCGAGATCTTCCCTTGCTGGTCGAGATGCTCAAGCGAGTTGCGGCCCTCACGGACATTGCCTTGACCACCAACGGGCTTCTCCTCGCCGAGCAAGCCGCATCGTTGCGTTCAGCAGGCCTGGAACGAATTAACGTACACCTCGACACGCTGGACCGAGCCCGATTCCGGCAAATTACGCGGCGGGATGAACTCGATCGCGTGCTGGAAGGGCTCGAGGTGTGTAAGCAGCTTGGGTATCGCGTCAAGATTAACGCGGTGGCACTGCGGGGTTTGACGGAGCCTGATATTGTGCCCTTGGCGCTCTTCGCCCGAGAGCGGGGTATTGAGGTTCGGTTCATAGAGTTCATGCCACTCGACGCGGACGGCCAATGGCGTCGGGATCTTGTTCTGTTCGCATCCGAGATTCTGGACATCCTCTCGCGAGAGATTGGACCCCTCGAGCCGATTCAGGAGCAAGATCCACGGGCTCCTGCCGCCGAGTTTCGCTTCGCCGATGGCGGGGGTCGCATTGGAATTATCGCGTCGGTGAGTCGACCGTTTTGCGGAAGCTGTAACCGTCTTCGTCTCACTGCGGATGGCAAGCTTCGAAACTGCCTCTTTGCGACAGAGGAATTGGACGTGAAGGCCCTGCTGCGAGGGGGTGGCTCCGACAGCGATTTGGGCGGCTTGATTCGCCAGGGCGTGCGCGAGAAGTGGGAGGGGCACGAGATTCATTCCGCGAAGTTCGTTCAGCCCCCACGACCGATGTACTCGATTGGAGGTTAGTCGTTCACTCGGCCATCGGGCTGTGGGTCCGGGGGAACGTTGATGTCCTTCGAGTGAGAGACCTTACAGCTTCTCCAGCGCACGCAAGATCAATTCGTCCTCGCCTTCGAGCACGGTGCGGAAGTCAAGGAGCACGCTGCCACTGTGGACCCGGGAGAATATGGGTGTCGGGCCCAAGCGCAGGGACTTCGCAACGGCATCGGGCGATAGCGTGGCGTGTCTTACTTGGATTGCATAGCTTGGGATTGTCTGCGTCGGGAGGGATCCGCTCCCAGCTTGTGCTGCTGACGGCAGCAGCGCGAGCTCCAGTCGCTTGCAGGCGAGTAGCAGAGTATTTAGGCATTTCTCTGCTCGCGATCGCACGGTCTCGACGGGCTCCTGAATGAGTCGTAGCGCCGGCACGAGCTCCAGGATCCGCTTCGGATCCTGATAGGCCCGCAACGTGGCCTCGAGCAGGACGAGGGTGCACTTGTCGACCCTCAGAGCACGGAACAGTGGGTGGGCCCGGAGGGCCAGGATGCTCTTTTCCTTGCCAACGATCACGCCACACTGCGGCCCACCGAGGAGCTTGTCGCCACTGAAGCAAACGATGTCGGCTCCAGCCTTGACGCTCTCACTTGCGAGCGGCTCCCTCTTGAAGCCGTAGGGGCTCAAGTCGATGAAGCACCCCGACCCCAGATCGCTAACGACGGTGAGCCCTCGCTCCTGCCCCAAAGTCACCAGCTCCTCAAGTGGCGTTTGGTGCACAAAGCCAGCGATCTCGTAGTTCGAGGTGTGTACCTGAAGGAGCATGGCGGTCTCGTGTGTCAGCGCCCGGCGGTAGTCCGATGCGTAGGTACGGTTGGTGGTGCCGACCTCGACCAGCCTTGCGCCGCTTTCTCGCAGGATGTCGGGAATGCGAAAGGAGCCCCCGATCTCGACGAGTTGTCCCCGGGACACAATCACCTCCTTGCCGCGAGCCAGGGCGGCGAGAACAAGGAGCGTGGCGCCGGCGTTGTTGTTGACGACGGTCGCGCTTTCAGCGCCAGTCAAGTTGCGGAGGATTTTGACAAGGGGCTCTTCCCGGCAATTTCGCTCTCCTGAATCGACGTCGAGTTCAACAATTGAGTAGCCGCAGAGCTCCCTTGCGAACGATTCCACCGCCTGCTTTGGGAGTACAGCACGGCCCAGGCCGGTGTGCAGGATGATCCCGGTTGCATTGACGACTCGCCTGTAGGCTGAGAGCCGGTGTTCTTCGATCTCTCGCTGGACTCTGGCGAGGAGGCCAGGGCCGCTCAGGCGGTGGGTCAGCTCGCCTTGGCTCAGGCGTCCGGCCATCGCCTCCTGGCGTGCCTCGTCCAGGATCACTCGAAGTGCATCCGTCACCTCAATCCTCGACCGCCCGGGGATCAACGCCTCGATCTCGCCCAGGCGGAGCAGCTTTTCCACCTGCGGAATCTGGCGAAGGAGATCCTGGGAAGGACCACCGATTGGGATCGACATTGTAGTCTCTTTTCAATCTTTGATGATGGGCATACTAATTCCAGAAGACTATACTCCGCAAAGAGTTGCTGGGCAATTCTGCCACTCAGCGGCTGCTTCGGAGGCTTCGAACTTCCGGAAAAGACGTTGGTCTGACCAGGGAATTGCCCTGGCTCGAGTTGGACGAGTCAGTACCGGCCCTTGAATGGTCGGCAGCCGGCAACCAGTTACTTGCTGAGAAGGACCGAGACTTTTGCGGACGCTCTTGTCTCCGGCCGCTTCCATGGCTGCTGACTGTTGGGGGGCGGGGGAAATCTGCACTCTTCAGCGTATTTCGCCCGTCACTCAGGTGGTCATGGTGCAAACCTTCCAACACCACAGCACCCACTGCAGAAGTTCCAGCGCTTCTCCGAGGCAGTATGGTGTCTTCTCGGTTCGAACCGTGGCCCTGGCCCAGATGCGTGTCAACCCGCGTAAGCCCCACGCGTCATTTCAGTGGGCCGGGGATCAAGACGTCCACCTCGGCTCAAACGGTGATCAGAGCATCGACTGCGGGTCCACGTCGATGATCCGTTCCACGGCGCTTCGCTTTTGTGGTCGGCGATTTCCAAGGTGGTCGATTGTTCGATGCAGTGCCCGCGCGGAGGCGGATTTCAGGAGGATCTGATGCCGGAATTTTCCCTGAATCTTCGTTATGGGTGAAGGCGCCGGGCCCAGCAGGCGGCAGCCCTCACACTTCTCTCTCAGGATTTCCGCCGTATCCTTCGCCTCCTGGGCGACGGATTCCTCGACAGGGCCCTGAAGGAGGATCTTCACGAGTCGCCCGAAGGGCGGATAGCCCAGCGCTTTTCTGAACTCGAGTTCACGCCTTGCGAACTCGTCGAAGTCTCCCGTGGCAGCGCAGCGCACGGCGAAGTGCTCCGAGAAGAAAGTCTGGATGATCACATGGCCGGATTTCGCTCCCCTCCCGGCTCGTCCCGAGACTTGCGTGATCACCTGGAACGTACGCTCCGCGGCGCGAAAGTCAGGAAAATTGAGGCCCGTGTCGGCGCTCACGATTCCAACAAGCGTCACCTGTGGGAAATCGTGCCCTTTTGCGACCATCTGGGTGCCCACGAGGATGTCGACCTCACCTCGAGAGAAGGCACCGATCGTGGTGCGCATGGCGTTGTTGCTCGAGGCTGTATCGCGGTCGAGTCTGGCGATCCGCGCCTCGGGGTATCGCCGTTCCAGCTCGGCTGTGAGTTTCTCTGTGCCCACACCGGTGCGACGGATGCCGGGCATGCTGCAGTCAGGGCAATCGGGTGGCACGGCCCTCGAGTGTCCGCAGTAATGGCAGCGAAGAGCATCCTGGCTCTTGTGGAACGTCAGGGTGATATCGCACTCAGCGCACTTGAGAACTAGCCCACACCGAGTGCAGTGGAGGTACGTTGCGAATCCACGGCGGTTCAGGAACAGGAGGACTTGCTCCTTTCGCTTCAGGCGGCTTCGCACGAACATGTCGAGCTGATCAGTGATGAGGCCCGAGCCATCAGGCCGATAAAACTTTCCGTCCAGAGGTACGGTCACGACGGTGGGAAGGCCGTGGCTGGTCGCCCGCAGCGGCATGTGGGCGAGCCCGTACTTTCCGGTTTGGGCGTTGTGGAGACTTTCCAGGGAAGGGGTCGCAGACCCGAGGATAACGGGGATCTTCAGCATGCTTGCCCGCATCACCGCCACGTCCCGGGCGTTGTAGCGAGGGGAGGATTCCTGCTTGTAGCTCGAGTCGTGCTCCTCGTCGACCACGATGAGCCCAAGATCGGGAATCGGGGCGAAGATGCTCGAGCGAACACCAATCACGACCCCTGCGCGGCCTTCCTGAATCTGACGCCACTCCCGGGCACGCTCCGTCCCGGTGAGCATCGAGTGTAGGACTGCCACGGGTGCCCCCTCGAGCCCGTTGCGGAATCGCAGGACGGTCTGTGGTGTAAGCGAAATCTCGGGCACAAGCACGAGGCCACGCTTCCCTGCAGCAAGGACGTCGCGCAAGGCCCGTAGGTAAACCTCCGTCTTGCCGCTCCCCGTTACGCCGTGGACGAGGATTGCCTTGAATTCCTGCGCGAAGATGGCCGAGCGGATGGTCGCGAGCGCTGTTCTCTGGCCCTCGTGAAGATCGACTTTGCCCGCGCCCGACAGGGCCTCGAATTCGGAAGCATTCCTGTCAGCCGCGCTCGGGCTGAGGCCTCTCACCTCCTCCACAATTGCCCAGCCCTTCTCAACGAGCTTGTGCAGTGCCTCGGGCGTGGCGACAGCATGCTTGAGCAGCTCGGCCTGCTGAATGGGACCCCGATTGCGGGCGAGAAAGGTGAGGAGTCGTGACTGGACCGGAGCTCTTGTTGCGAGCCGCATCCCCTCGCTGAGAAGCTCGTCGGAGGGGCGGGCGGCAGAAACGACCCTGATCGCTCTCTCTTCCTTGCCTGCGCGAATTGACGGTGGTAACGCCGCCTCGAGCACCTCTCCCCAGCTTGCCCGGTAGTATTCTGCGATCCAGCGTGTGAGCTGGAGCAAGTGGGCGTCGAAACGGCAGTCCGGGTGGAGAATTTCGCGGATCGGTTTGAGTACAGTGACCTGGCTCTGCTCTGGAAAGCCTACACAAATGCCTGTAGTCGTCTGCCGGCCAAACGGGACCAATACCCGGTGGCCCAGCTCGAGCCGCTCTGCCAGCTCGGAAGGGACTCGGTAGTGGAAGAGCCGCAACAGCGGTACGTTGACTGCAACCTCAGCAATGGAACGGAGCATGGTGCGAGATAATCGAGAACGGGCAGCCAGGAGTCCCGGCCCACGTGAGTTTGAATGATAAAATTATAATTCTAATACAGAAATATCTTAATAATACATGTTTGTTTGAGCGCCCTCATGGTGTCCCGGTCGGGGGGCGCTCTTGTGGCTTCTTCAACAGCAGCTCTGCATACAGGGTTTCGTACTGGCCGACGACGCGTTCTGCGGGGAATTTGGCCACAGCGCGCTCTCTCGCGGCGTGGCTCATGGCCTCGTGTCGTGGCCGGTCACGCAAGAGTGCCACCGCTGACTGAGCCATACACACGTAGTCACCCACATCGCAGAGGAGTCCAGTCACCTTGTCCTCAACGACCTCGGGGATTCCACCGGTCCTTGTGCAGACGACTGGAACACCGCAGGCCATGGCCTCGAGGGCCGCAAGACCGAAGCTTTCAGACTCGCTGGGAAGCAGAAACAAGTCGAGCTGCGCGAGGAGCTCGCCGACTCGTGTGGCCGGCCCCAGGAAGTGCACTCGTCCCGCGATCCCGAGCTCCCTCGCCAAGTCTCTCGCCGGCTCAAGCTCGACGCCGTCGCCGATCATGAGTAGTCGGGACTGAAGTTGTCGCTGAAGCAGGTGAAACGTGCGGATCACGTCGGGAATTCGCTTCACGGGCCTGAAGTTCGAAAGGTGCCCCACGAGCATCTCGCCGCAGGTCGCATACTGTGATCGCAACGCCATGCTGCGAAGGTCAGGACTGAAGGCGACAGGGTCGATGAAATTTGGGATCACGTGGACGGGCGACTCGATGCCAAAGCTTGATCTCGTTGCTGCGGCAAGGTGGTTTGAGACCGCAGTGACTGCGTCGCACTCACGAATCGCGAATCGCGTGATCTCATGAAACGATGGGTCGATTCCGATGAGCGTGATGTCCGTGCCATGAAGCGTGGTGACGATTTGGGGGGCCTTGGCTCCGAGAACTGCTTTGGCCAGCAGCGCCGAGATGGCGTGAGGGATTGCGTAGTGAACGTGGATAATGTCGAGTGCTTCCGATCGCGAGAGCTCGATTAGCTTTCCGGTCAGTGCCACCGTGTAGGGCGGGTACTTGAAGAGCGGGTAGGAAGTGACGTCAACCTCGTGAAAGACGATTCCAGGATGCTCGTCTGCGAGACGAAAGGGCGGAGCGTGGCTCACGAAATGCACGCGGTGCCCTCGCTGGGCCAGCGCGATTCCGAGCTCGGTCGCGACGACTCCACTCCCCCCGTAGGCAGGGTGGCAGACTATCCCGATCGTAATGGGTTTCATGGTTCCTGGGGGGGATGGGCCCACGGTGTCCTTGCGTAAAGCGCGACGACGTCCGCTACTGGCACTGGCTCCTCGGTGGAGAACGCCTCTGCGAAGGCTACGCCGATGAGTCCGCCAAAGTGTCGTAATCGCCCCTCGATCACCTTCGGAAAATCTGGATGAGCGATCCGCGTCTTCCTTTCGGTCGAACCCTCTGCAAAGAACTGGGATCGGTGGCACATCATGGCTCTGGTTCGCTGCTCGAAGACGCTGGATATATCGACGACGAGAGAAGGTGCCAGGGGCCGCGTTCCCGAGAGGTAATGGAGTAAGACGTGCGGCCGCCAGGGCTCGAGCTCGGGCACGCACTTTGCCACGCCCGAGAGGTGCATGGAACGAGAGACAATCTCTGCCACTGCGATATGGTCCGGGTGATGGTCGCGCAGGGGAGGCGCGATGACTACACGGGGGCGCATTAGCCTCAAGACGCGTACGATGAGTTTTCGAGCCTCATCAGAATCGTGGAGGTGGCCGTCAGGAAGCTCGAGATTTAGCCGGCAGCTCAGCCCAAGCACTCGCGCGGCCTCTTCGGCCTCTCTGGATCGAATAGCGACCGTGCCCCTGGTCCCCAGCTCGCCTCGGGTGAACTCCACCGCACCCGCTTTCCATCCCTGGTGCACGGCGAGGGCGAGCGTCCCGCCGCAGCAAATTTCCATGTCGTCAGGGTGTGCTGTGATAGCGACAATGTCGCAAGGTGTAAATTCGCTGAGCATTTCTCATCAATTGTGTCAGGGGTTGTTGCGAAAATCCTCGAGGCAAGTCTTTCAGCTCGAGGGCCGCAACGCAAGGAGGTCATTTCACGATTGCGCCGCAAAGGTGATCCAGCGGTGCACGAGATGAACCGGCGCTGGCTCGAGCGCGCCCACAAAATCGTCGATCCAGGCTCGGCCATGTTTGGCCACGAAATGAAGAAAGCCCCAGCGGCGCTCCTGAAGAACACCACCGGGAAAGAGGATGTCCCAGAGCCGTCGTGCGTCTTCCATTTCTTGCAAGCGTCTTTGAGTCACTATCTTTGCGAGTCGATCAGCTATCCACGCAAGGCTCGAGGCAGTATCCCTGGCCCGTCTTGACATTCGGCCGAATTCTCCGGGCGGAACAAGCTCCCTGAGGGCTTGCAGGATGGCACTGTCCATTTGGCTCGTGAGGCTTTGTACAGTTCTCAAACTTTCCGGCTCCTCCCCGGGAGCGAGCAGATCCTCGGGCGCTTGAGCCTGCGCAAGACGCTCGAGAGGAATCGAGCTGGCCGTGCGCGCAGGCTTGCCATCGATGATCGTTGCATTGGGCCGAAGGCTGATCAACGGTTGCTCGAAGCCGAAGTGTTTCGCCAGCGGGCCGAGCTGCGCAAAGTATCCGACCTCAGCCGGCCCGCCGATCGACAGGACGCACGGCAAGCATTCCTCCTGGACGATCGGACGGAGCAGCGCGCCTTGCGAGAAGGCGGCTGGGTCTTTAACCAGCATTTGGAGAGCCTGCTGCGTCGATATCTCGGGCCCGCCGCCATCAACGCGGAGGCCTCCCGGTGCGGGGGAAAGGTGGTGACGCTTGCCATGAAGCAATACGAAAAGCGGTAGTCGCGCGGCCACGAAGGGCTCGATTCCCCTGGCCTTGACCGCGGCACGACCGGATTCCACCAGTGAGAGGACTTTCTGCGGTTCCTCGATGACTCCTCGGAAAATCCTGCTCGCCAGAGGACGAACGTGAAGTGGGTCGAGCACCAGGAGGCCGGTGTGGCCCAGAAGCTCTGCCAACAGTGCTCCGAAGGCGCTTGCAAGGCCTCGTCCTCGATAGAGGTGGATCAAGGCACAGGCCTCCGTGCCATGGCGACGTGCGGTGAAGTGGTGTTCGGCCTGTGCGAGGACGCTTTCGGCCTCCGGGCCCACTTCGTGGTCGGCGACCGGCCTGCGGTCGGCCTCGCCGGGGAATCGGAAGACCGCTTCGCCATCGGGTGACGGGAACCGTGCCTCGCTGACTTCCTCAAAGTCGTGGTCGTCGCCAGCGACCCAGAAGACCGGCACGCAGGGCCGTCCTGTCAATGACTGGTACCTGCGTGCAGCGGCGATGGCGCCCAGGGCCTTGTAGAGTGTGTGAAGCGGGCCGCCCAGGAATCCTGGCTGCTGCCCCGTCACAACGACTGCGGTGCCGTGCTGCTCCACGCTGTGAATTGAGTGCTTCGCCGCTGCCGAGAGACCGATGCCCCAGCTCGAATACGTTGCCTCGAATGCAGCCCCGAGCCTCGAACGTCCCTGGGGTGGCTCTCGAGGGGGGGTCGTTGGCACCTCTTCAGGCGGCCGAAAGGCTTCCGTCAGCAAGTACCAACGGTCGAGCGCGCCGTCCCGGATTCGTGGGCGATATTGCGGTCTTCCGAACCAGCTCAGAGGTAATTCCTCGACTCTCGCTGTGCTCACTGCGTGCGGACCTTTCCCACTACAATCATTCGTTCGCTCCCGGGGTTGTAAGGTCCACCGCTGAAGTTCCCGAGCATTTTCTCCGTTCTGAGGCCTGCTTCGTCAAGGAGTCTCGCAATCTCCTCGGGTGTGAACACTCTCACCGACTCGCGGTAGTGCTGAGTGGTACCATGGTGAACGTGTAAAAGCTCAATCTGCTTCTCGATCCGCCGTCTAGTGGAGTCATAAGTTCTCGTCTCGAGAATATGGAACGGACCGGCTCTACGCTCCGTGCGCGGCGCCAGCGTACTGATCGCTGTATCCGCGTTCATGAGGTCCAGAGCGAAGCGGCCGCCGGGCCTCAAAACACGGGCGATCTCGTGAGCTGCCTGTAGGTTCTCTCGGTCGGAATCGAAGTAACCGAAGCTTGTGAAGAAGTTGACGACGACGGAGAAGCCATGAAGGCCGCCGAGAAACGGGAGTGCTCTCATGTCGGCGCAGACTACTTGCCGCCCGGGCCTCATTGGCACTTGCAGGAGCAGAGCCCTCGAGAGATCGACTCCCACTGCCTGGATGCCATGCCGTGCAAAGGCCGAAAGGTGTCGGCCATGGCCGCAGCAAAGATCGAGTACGCGATCGCCGGCATCAATTCCCAACACGTGAATCACGGCTTCGGCCTCAAGGTCGGCTTGTCGTTGATCTCGGCCCTGGTAGATGATGCGGTAGTCCTTGCCAAAGTGCTGACGGAACCAGGGCGTGCCAGAATCGTTCGCTTGCATGGGGACTGAAGTATAATCTCACCTGTGCCTGGGTCGGTCGTCTTCTTGACTGGAGGCTGATTGTCCGCTAAACGATTCCGAGGTTGTGTCCCTCGCAGAGTGGCCCTTGAACAACCTCAGAAATTGAGCACTTCCTGCCGATAAACGAATACGAAAGGTGCCCCATGTCCCTGACGATCAACTACCCCGACAAGATCATTGGTGGCCTCAATCAGTCCTATACGCTTCTTTCCGACGAAGGTACTCCGACGGGTAAGGTGTCCGTCGAAGGAACGGAACTGCCTCACCGAGTGATTCTCCTGGGGCCACCCAAGGACTCCAAGGAGAGCACGACCCTACTCTGCAAGTACAAGGTGTCTTTTCTCCTGCCCAGGGACGCTGTGGGCAAGAACGTTAGGTTTCAGTTCCAGGCCGGGTCTTCCAGGGTGGAGGAGTCGAAGCCAGTGACGGAGTTCTGAGCGCACTTGGCGGAAGTCCTACCCTTTCAGGCCGTCCTCTTCCGGCCGGACACTCCCGAACTCGCGCAGTGGACTTCTGTCGCCAGCGAGCCTCTTTCGCGGTGCAGCGCCAGGGGTTCAGACTACAAGCTTCTTGTAGAAGTAGCTTCGCAGGCTACCTCTGCAGAAAGTCCTCCGGTGCCCGCACTGGAAGACGAGGCCGAGGAGGACCTACTCTTCATCGATGAGAAGAAGGGGTTCTTTGTCTATCGCCAGGAGTTTCGAACCGAAAGCGGGCTCGACAAGAGCCGCCTGGGCCTCATGGCCCTTCTCAACCCCGATGGTGATTTGTCAGGGCTCGTCCACGCAACGCAAGATACTGAGCCCTATGGAGTCGAGCGCTGCGCACAGGAAATAGCAGGGAGCAGCCTGCAGCTCAACCCGATCATTGCAACCATCGAGGACCTCAAGTTTGACCTTGAAAAGCTGCTAGAGCAGGGCATATCGCTTCGTGAGCAGCCGGATATCTCCCTGGACCTCCAGCAAGGTGATCGGCACCGGCTCTGGAAGATCGAGGACCCCGCTCTCATGGGCAAGATATTGGAACTCTTCCGAGGGAAGGAGTGCTTCCTTCTCGATGGACTCCACTCGTATCGAGCCCTTCGCCGGTTCTGCTCCGAATCGCCGCCTGCCCCCTTGGCCGTCTTCTACAACCTCTTTGACTTTGGTGTCAGCTTGAGCGCCGCGACGGTGCTCGTCAAGGAGATCGCTGATTTCAGAATCAACGACGTCGCGCTCCGGATGCACACGTTCTTCGAGACCAAGACGTATCCTTTTGCTAGCTTGCAGCATCTTCCAAGGGCTCTGACCGACTTCCGCGAAGATCTTCGCATCCGCGGATTCACTGAAAATGTTGTCGGGGCCTGTTTCACCGGCATCGACCACTTTTTT
The DNA here is from genome assembly GCA_005772855.1 of Planctomycetia bacterium. Taxonomy (GTDB): domain Bacteria; phylum Planctomycetota; class UBA8108; order UBA8108; family SXIK01; genus SXIK01. The sequence goes on from SXIK01000158.1 coordinate 13,154, forward strand.
CTTTTCCAGCTTCGTGAGAACGTGAACCGCACGAAGGTGTTCCTCCCCGACGTGAAGCAGCCACTTCAGGATTTCGACTCGGTGCTGCTCCGGCGTGTCGTCCTGGAAGAGTATCTGGGTGTCAGTGCCGCGGCCGGAGCGCTCGAGTACACGTGGTCGGTCGAGGAAGCGGTGGCCGCGGTGCGCTCCGGAAAATTTGAGGCGGCGTTTTTCACCAATCCGCCCAACAAGCGCAAGCTCCTGGGCCTGGCCAAGGCAGGATTTCGCCTCCCGCCGGGTGCGGCGCGGCTGGAGCCGCCTGTGCGCAGCCGGCTGGTCATGGCGGGGGTAGGACGGAAGTTGTAACGAAGTCAGGCTCCACTGCGCTACCCGCTTTCCTGAGGTCCGCGCACCGAGTGCTGGACCTTGCGCTCCGCGTCTTCCAGCCGGGTCGAGAGCTCGATCGAATCGGCTGGAACGAAGGCGTCTCGTTGCTGAACCGTGTTCCGCGCCTGCTGAAGCAAATCTTTCCAATCGGTCAAGATTGCCTGAGGATCGCGCGCAAACCACTGGAGCGAGCTGTGGATCTTCACCCGGCGGGTTGCGCAGGCGGCAACGGGAGCGTACCGCTCGATGATGGACACGGCCTCGTGCGCCAGATCGTCACGACTCGTTTCCGGACGGGCAATGAAAGCCGGGAAGGCAAGGAACAGTGTGGCCGAGAGAGCCACGAGCCCCCCCAAGTACCTTCGCAAGCCGCGCCCCTGCTTTTGAACGTGCTCGAAGATCCGGGGATCAGTCTCTGCCTGCGCCAGGATCTCGAGTCGCTCTTGAATGCTCAGGTGTCTCCAGCTCTTGAGTTTCGCCGATGGGCCCGTCAGATCCGCGATTTCACGGAGGGCTGAGGCGTAGACGCCAGGCCCGACTGCCTTCGCTGCTACCAGATCGGCCTCCGTCTCGAGTCGACGGGAAACTGCTCCGAACAGAAAGATCCAGTAGACGAGTCCGTAGGTGCCGATGATGCCCAACGAAACGCTTCGGGGCAGGTCGCCCGTGGCTGCACCCAGGGGGGGCACGGAGAGAAGAAACACGACACCGAGCCCAGCGAATGAAGAGATGTGGTGCCTCGAGAGGTGCGCAAGCTCATGGCAGAAGACCGCGAACAGTTGATCTGGGCCAAGCAGGCGCAGGATTCCGCTGGTGAAGATCACTCCTCTGGTGCCCGGGCAGACTCCAAAAGCGCAGGCGTTGACAACGTGACGTGTCCGTTTGCCTGAGACGCGAATCGCAAGCCTACCGGTTCGTGCCACGATGGCAGCCCTTTCCATGGCTTCGCGGAGCTTGCCCTGGGGGAAGGGTCTTGTCGGCAACAGAATACGAATCAAGAGTGGAGAGGCAGCGAGTAGCAGGAGAAACGCAATCGCGCAGAGGGCCACCGGAGCTCCAGGGTGGAGCATCCTTCCTCGTTCGAAGAAGGCACTCGACTCTATCCAGTCCGCGATCCCCACGAACAAGCCCAGGAGCGCTGCCGGCACGACGAGGATCCGGGCGTGATACCCGAGCCACTGACAGTAGTCTTCACTGCTCCCTTCCAGGCGAGCCCCGGCGTCTTGCGCTCGGCGATGGATCCATGGTGATGCCCACAGCGCGCAGGATGCCGCCGGCAACAGCAGAAGGCCGAGCGACGGAAGGGGCCTTCCCATCCATCCAAGATCGTGAAGGCTCCACGCCGCGTACCCGAGTGGATAGGTGACGGCGGCATCTACAAGAAGAAAAATGGCAAGTCGGAGCCAGCCTTGAAACCGCCAGCGGCAGCGGATCGCGAGGCCATCAACCCACGGATAGGCCGCCATGAGCATTACCCACAGGAGTGGACGGGGCCTCGCCTCGAAATCGAGGAGCTCCGTACCCACGGCGATCGCAAGCGTGCCCGCAAATGCGATGAGGAGATGAATCACTGGGAATCGACGAATCGAAAGAAGGCCAACTTGGCGTCCCTCCAGATCTGCACCTGGGGCAGCTCGGGTGAAACCTTCGCCGGATCAGCACCCCTCGGGGGGACTGCGGTGAGGGGTCTTGAGAGCACGGGGCGCTTGAAAATCCAGGTTTGCGCTCCTGTCCGGAGCAGGAAATAGGGTTCGTCCTTCGGTCGTTCCGTTCCCTTCGTAACGGGAAGCTGGAAGAGTCCGGTCGTTTCGAGTGCACTCCAGAGGAGCTGAAACTTCTGGGGCGTTAGCACGCGGCGTGAACCAGCCTGTGTTTTTCTGAGCATTCGAGCGATTGCCTGTCGCATCTCGCGATCCGAGACCGCGTCGCCCTGTCCGACACCCTCGATAGTGCCGGTAAAGGTATGAACCGGATGCTCCTCGGCCAAGGCCTCATCGGAGGCCGTGGTGTACACCTGAAACACAGGCATCGTCTTCACTTTGCTGAGGCCTTGCTGCGGCACGGGCTCAGCGTAAAGGATCGTCCCGTCGAGCGGAGCGGTGGCAGGAAAATTGGCAGCTTTTCCGCCCCTTACTTCAGGGCTGCCACATGCAGAGGACAGCAGTGCCACCACCAACATCGCTGTTCGGCATGCCGTGATCAACGAGTGATTTGCGCCTTGATGATGTACTTCAAGATCTCGTCCTGGTGCTCTTTTGAGATCTCCTTGAAGCGAAGCCCCATTCCGCACTTGTCGCTGCCCTTTTCGAAAGCCTCGACCCAACTGATTCGAGCCAGTGCCTTCAAGGGTACATCGACGTTGGGAAGAAGAAGGTTGATGCCCAGGAGGATTTCTCCCATGAGGAGCCCGGGGATCCAGCTCATTCCGGGGACCTTGCCGAAGAGTAAAAGACCACTGCCGCTGAGGTTGCACGTGGTGCCTTCGTAGATGCCTTCCGATTCTACTGGTATGGAGCGGCTCAGGAACTTGTATCGCACCGGAATGTCGGTATGGATTTTTATAAAATCGCGTTTTTCGATGGTTTGATTGGTGCTCATTCAAAGGCTCCGAGCCCTCTGCCTGGGAGGGCTTACTGACTATTCGGAAAGGTGCCGACATTTCTTAAATCTCTGTTGTTCTTGTCAGAACGCTGACCAGGGTCCGTCGCGATTCTGCGTACGTACTTTACTTTATCGTCGACGTACCAGTGCAGCCTCGTCGATTCCCAGCCGCGAGCAAAGGGGCTCGATCTCGCGCAAGAAGCGACGGGCGTCAAGCGCGTACCCCGCTGTGGGCTTCAAATCGGCCCGGTGTTCTTTCCAGAAACGATTCAAAAGGATCATGTGCGCCTCGCGCAGATACTTGGAAAGCATGGAGGCCAGCGCCACAGGAAGGCACAGCTCCTCACAATCCGTGGCGAATACCACGCGAAAACTCGAAGCGGCTTTATCGGTCCTCTCGCGGCAGAGTTCGTACACCGAAAGGTCCTCCGTTTCCTTCTCTATCCGAATGCTCCTGGGCCGAACTTTCTCGAAGAGGGGCCGAGCATAGTGCATCCGCCCGCCTTGCCGATCGACGTGGACCTCGACATCCTCTCCCGGGAACTGTTTCCAAACTCGGCGGATGAAGCTCGAAACCGCCTCGAAGGAGACCTTGGCCTTGTTCTCCAGTTCCTGGAGGCTCCTGTTGAGCTCCAGCACGTCCATTGGCCATGCGGCGAGCCCAAGCACTTCGACACCAGCTGCATCGAGCGTCGAGCGCAAGAGCGTCGAGCGCTTCTCGATGATGTTTGTGAAGGTGTCGACTGGAAGATCAACATTTCGACCACGATACCAGGGATACTCGTCGAGATACTGGTCGGCGGTTTGAGCCTTGGCGCCCGCGCTTCTGACGCCTCGCCGTGCCACCAACTGCAGAAGCGCCCGCAGGTCTCGCGGAGTTGAGCCGTGTTTCAATCTTACAAAGGCAAGGACTGCTTCCTCGAGGTTCCGCAGTCCCTTTTTTTGGTTGAAGAGTTTCTTCGAATCGTTGACCGCAATGCGGGTCTTGTCGGGCTTGCGAGTGATGGCCAGGCTCAACGCCTCCCAGAGATCGGGAAGGCAACCCGTCGTCGGCCTTGCCGGAGTGCCTGGCACGCGGAATACGCTGGCTGAAACCACAAGCGGCCCAAGCGTGGGGCCATAACCGGCTTCGTCAATGCCCGCCAGGATCATGGGAGCATAGGGTAGGGAACTGACTATAATCAGGCAAGCCCCAAAGGGGCGTCGTCGATGGAATAAGGAATAGAATGAAAAATTTGCTTGCGTTGTTCACCCTGCGAAAGTTCACCCTTGTGGTGGCGTGCTGCATCTTCCCAAAATTCGATCGACTTGAAGCGTTCGGGGACGACTCCAGTGACGGCAAGGTTGACACGGAGGGGACCCTCGGCAGACCCACTCTCTCCGACCCGGCCAGGGCGCTCAGGTCGGGCAACTACGCCGAGGCTGTGGAAGGGTTTCGCAAGGAGATCGAGTCAAAGTCTACTTCAGCGGCTGTCCGAGGCCTCGCCGAGGCGCTGGCGGCACAGGGAAAGTACACCGAGGCCGTGGAGACGCTCAAGGAGTCGAGTGGTCTTTCGAAGTCTGCCGATCTGCTTTCCATGTTCGGGAGAATTCAGCTTCGCCTGGGTGCGCTCGGCGAGGCCGAAAAGGCTTTCCGGGACGCGCTCAAGCTCGACGAGGGGCACATCGAGGCCTTGAATCGTCTTGGCGAGACTCTCACGAAGAGAGGTAAGGCCGATGAGGCCAAGAGATTCTGGGAAGCGATCGTCGCGATCTATGAGCAAATGGACTCAGGCGCTGCAGAAAAAGTCTTGCCGGAGAGCTTTGTGGAGATGGGGTTGGCGCTTGTGGGCCTCAACAGGTTCAAGGAAGCCAACGACGTCATGTTCTCGAGCGCACGGGACAAGGACCCCAAGAACCCTGCGTTGTTGCTCGAGTCAGGGCGGATCTTGATGTCGAAGTACAACTACCCCGATTCACGAGATGAGCTGAAGGCCGCGATTGCTGAGAACCGCCATTTTGCAGATGCGCTGGTTGCCCTGGCTGACAACTATATGGTCGACTTCCAGGTGGGAACGAAGCGTTACGAGCTTGCTGAGAAGTATGTCAATGAGGCCTTGAAGGTCCATCCGCGGCACTCCGACGCCCATGTTGTCCGGGGTAGCCTGGAGTGGAGCAATGGGAATATTCCCGCTGCCGCCGAGAGCTTCAGCAGGGCTATTGGCTTTGATCCTTCAAACATTCGGGCCCGTGGGTTGCTGGCTGCCTGCCATTACCTCGATGCCGACGAAGTGTCCCTCAAGAAGGCCGGGGTGGAGGCGCTTGCGGTCAACCCCAGGGCGGCGGAGTTCTTCCACTCCATTGCGCTAGCGATCGAGACGAAATTTCGATACAAGGACAGTGTCCGATTCTCGGATCGGGCGCTGGAGCTCGATCCTGAATATTGGCCAGCCTATGTGACGCTTGGCATCAACTGCCTGCGGACAGGGGAGGAGGAGCGTGGCCGCAAGTTCCTCGAGAAGTCCTGGGAGCGCGACAAATTCAACGTCTGGGTCTACAACACGCGCCTGCTGCTCAAGCACATGGATACCCATTACAGAGAGTTGAAGACGGACAACTTCGTTTTCAAGTTCCCCAAGGCGGACTATGACGAGCTCTCCCTGTACCTTGTGCCGCTCCTCGAGGAGGCTTTTACCAGGCTCTCCGCCCACTACAAGACCGAAATTGCGAAGCCTGTTCGCGTTGAGGTCTTCTCCGAGCACAAGTGGTTTTCGGCGAGAACTGTGGGGCTGGAGGGCTTTGCGGCGTCGGGCGCCTGTTTCGGCAATCTCGTCACTCTCACGACTCCGAAGGCTCTGCCCCAGAACTGGGGGGCCGTGGCCTGGCACGAGTTCGCGCACGTCGTGGCCTTGGCGATGACGAAGCACCGCGTTCCAAGGTGGCTCACGGAAGGCCTGAGCGTCTTCGAGGAGGGCCGAGACCGGCCGCGCTGGGCTCGCGGCTTCGAGAGGGACATGGCCGACGCCTACGCCTCAGGGCGACTTCTGCCCATTGCCGAGCTTGACTTTGGTTTCTCGAAGCCCAAGTATCCGAATCAGATCTTGAACTCCTACTACCAGGGTTGCCTGATCACCCAGTACATCAAGGAAAACTGGGGGTTTGACGCGATCCTGGGCATTTTGAAAGGCTTTGGCGACAACAAGGGGATCACCAGGATCTTCCAGGAGGTCCTCGGACAGTCCCTCGAGCAGTTCGACAAGGGTTTTTTCGCCTTTGTGGCGGGCTGGATAGAGAAGAACGGCTATGAGCCCATCATTGCAGAAGACAGGGTGGGGGTGCTTCAGGCTGCGGTCGAGCTGGATCCAACGAGCGTGAGGAATCTCCTCGATTTGGCGTGGGCTTATCTGACGAGTGGCAACGAGGTCGACGGGTCCCTCACGGCAGTCAAGGTCCTTGAGCTCGATCCGGCGAACGCCGATGCGCACGCGATCCTGGGCTTCGACGCCCTGCGGCAGAAGAACAACGCCAAGGCGAAGCAAGAGCTGACGAAGGCGCTGGAGGGTAAGACGCGCTTTCAGTTTCGAGTGCTTTCTGCGCTGGGCACCATCGCCCAGAAGAATGGGGACAAGGACGGTGCGATTGAATTCCTCGAAAAAGCTATCAAGACCTCGCCTCGTGCCGGGGCGGGTTATCCGCCAGGGAAGAACACCTACTATCAGCTCTCCGCTCTTTACAATGAACAGGGCAAGGAAGATCTGGCGATTCAGCTCCTGGAAGAGCTGGCCGAGTTTTCCGTGGAGGACGCCAAGTGTCGCCAAAGGATTGTCAATCACTACATGAAAAAGGAGGGTGAAGAAGCTGCCCGGAAGGCCCGCAAGGCTCTTGAAGACTTGATCTTCCTGGACCCTTTCACCCAGAGCACGCACGAGTTCCTGGCCCGAACGGCCGTCAAGCTGGGTGATCACGACGTCACGATTCGGGAGTACACTTACCTCCTCAAACGTCCCGAGACGAACCCCAGAAACGCTTACCTCGCGCTCGCAAGGGCCTATGCTGCCAAGGGGAAAAAGGAGGATGCGGCAATGTACGCGAGGAAAGTGCTCGGTCTCGATGCCGACAACCTGGAGGCGAAGGAGATTCTGGAGAAGCTAGGCGGAGAGTAGCGAGAAAACTCCGCTTTCCTGGGATCTTTGGTAGCGCCCTGACAGCCCGTGCGCTGCATGTCTTGCTGTATGGCCTTCATGCGCACGCTGTATAGATTCGATACATGTACGTGTCGAGTGTCTATTTGGATGACTTGGTTGTAAGTCTTTTTCTGGATTTAGCTTAAATGCCTTGATGTGGTTACGGCTCGCCGTTTGCTCGTGGGAAGCGACGTACCGAATCCAGCCTTCTCGTGGGCCTGGAATCCATGCCCCCCGGGGTGGGCCTTCAGCCCAGGGTCGATACAGAAGGCCATCCAGGCTGCTGGGTTGGGCTCACCCACAATCTTTTCTTGGTCAAGACATTCAGCTTCGAACCCCGGGAAGCCCGTGCGCCCGGAAGTCCCGTACCGGAGGTTTCTTTGCGCCATGAGCTCTCTTGTTAAAGCGGTAGTAATAAGCGCCATAGTTTTCATTGTCATTATCATCGGAGCGGTTTTTTTCCTCTCGAGTCAAAAGCAAAGGGGGCCCAGGATAGCCGAACGTGACAGGGTCACGGAGCCGGACAGCAAGTCTTCCGTGGCGGAGCCTCGCGGCGTGCCCATAGACACAGCTCGCATCGTCCGCGAAGGCGTGAAGATTACGTTTCAGGTGATGGAAATCGGCCGCAAGCGCGAGCTCCCGGGCTCTCGCGTGATGATATTGAAGGCCACGGATGGCAATCTCTTCGGTGAGAAGGTCGATGAGAAGACCGGAGACGGGAACTTCGAGCTCTTGCTCGAGCCTGGGGCCTACGTTGCCAGGGTGAGTTGCCCGCGATTCACGGGCCAAAAGCGCAATTTCACGGTCCTCAAGGACTCACCTCAGAAACTCGTCTTTGAGCTGGAACGGGGCAATTCGATCTCGGGTCACGTCTACGCAAAAGGTGGCCAGCCGATCTCTGGAGCCCGGGTGCTCGCGCTGCGTGAGCTGGCCATGCCGGGCGCCGGCCTCGAGGAGATCTTGATGGCGATGGTGGATATCCAGAGCCTGACCGGCAAGACGGCCTTTGCCGCAGAGGACATTTCGGCCGCAGATGGCTCCTACACCCTCGACGGCCTCGTTGTCCACGCGTTTACGGTGCGGGCCACGGCGCCGGGGTTTGTGCCTGGAGAGATCATGGAGGTGCCTTCCCCGCGTGTCGGTGTGGATATCTACCTCGAGAAGGGGGGCCTGGTGGGTGGCTTTGTCCGCGATACCGCTGGCAATCCCGTCGATGGCGCCACGGTGAGTGCCTATGTAGAGGTCGAGAGTCAGGATGTTTTCCGCATCATCCAGTCCAAGGCACGTCCGCCTCTCGACAGCGTCGAGACGGACTCGAGCGGGCGCTTCCAGTTCAAGACGCTGGGCCCAGACGTTTACAACTTTCTTGTTGAGGCCAAGGGCTACCAGAGGGGCGAGTTCTTGAAAAACCGCATCGCTCCAGGCCAGGCCACCGAGCTCGCGTTCACCGTCAATCCGGGCCTCGTCCTGCGAGGCATCGTGACAGGTCCCAGCGGTGAGCCCGTGCCTGGCGCCAAGATCCGCCCGACCCTCATGAGCCCCGGGGCAGCGGCTCGAAAAGATCAGGTCAACCTCAGTTTTGACGAGGACAAGGTCGTTACCAACGAGCAGGGCGAATTCATGACAGACACCCTGGAAGAAGGCACGTACATGTTGCTGTGTTGGCATCAGGACTACCAGACGCTGCGCAAGTCGGACATCCGCGTGGGAGTCTCGAATGATGAACTGAAGCTGAAACTCTCGCACGGTGGCCGCGTCCATGGGGTCGTCACGGATGCCTCGAGCGGCAAGCCCATTGCCGGCGCTCGGATTTCCGCAAACGACGTGGCTGACCTGCACAAGGATGCGGTCACGCAGGAGGATGGAACGTTTGTGCTCTCGGGCCTGGGTGGGGCGGGTGGAAACCGCTCGGTCACGTTCAACGTCACGGCAACTGGATTTGCTCGTGCTCGACGTGATGTCAAGGTGGAGGACGATCGAGAAGTGGCCGAGAACTTCGAACTTCAGCCCACGGGTCTCGTGACCGGGCGGGTGGTGAACTCCAACGGGGAGCCCATCTCGGGTGCTCGCGTGATGGCCAAGAGGGCCAGCGACTCTGCCAGCAGTGTCGAGCAGATCCTGTCGAACGATCTTTCAGACCGAGATGGAAAGTTCCAACTTTCCGGGATTGAGGCCGGTGAGAACACGGTCGTGCGAGTCAAGAAGGCCGAGTTCCTGGATGGCGCGAGCGCTGCGTTTGCCGTAGAGCCTTCTGGGGCGCTCGCGCTGGATCCCATTTTAATGCAGCTCGGTGGTTCGCTGGGCGGCACAGTCCTGGGAGCGGACGGCAAGCCGATCGCTGGAGCCATGGTCATTGTGACGAGCGAGGGTGAAACGGAGCTGCAGCAAGCAGGCAACCCGTCATCGCCCACGAGCAGTCGCGGCGAATTCCTGATCCAGGGCCTCAAGTCAGGCACAGTGGATCTTGTGGTGAAGGCCGTTCATCACCTTGAGAAGCGACTTGTCGCAATTGAGATTCAGGAGGGCCGGCTCCACGGTGATATCAAGGTACAGCTGGAAATGGGGAATACCGTCAGCGGCGTCGTCCTTGATTCGAAAGGCAAGCCGATCGTGAGCGCCGAGATTGTTGGAAAGGACTTCGCACAAGGTATGAAGGAGATCCGCACCTCGAGCGGAAACGATGGCACTTTCACCGTCGAGGGCATCCTTGCGGCTGACGTCGTCGAACTCTCGGTCTCCCATGAGAGCTTTACCGCCTATAACGATCCCAAGGTTCGCGTCGGTTCGACGGATCTTAAGATCGTGCTCCAGGAGCTTGGAAGCTTGCGCGGGATTGTGGTCGACTCGAAGGGGGTCCCCATTGCCACGGCCTTCACGGTGCAGGCCCAGAACCCTACCGCCAAGGATCCACGAAAACAGCCGAAGACGCAGACGTACACCTCGGCAGACGGATCCTTTGAGTACAAGGGAGTTCCCGCCGGCACGTACACGGTCTTCGTCCGCTCGCCGCAGTACTCCGCCTGGTCACGGAAAAATGTCCAGCTGAGTGACGGCGAGGTGGTGGATCTGGGCGCGATCGAGTTGGAGGAGGGTGGCAGGGTGTTCGGCAAGGTCATCGACGCCGCCTCAAAGCAGCCCATCGAGGGTGCTCGCGTCCAGATTGCGCAGGGGTCGAGCCGCTTCATGAAGAGCACCGGCACGCAGACGGGTGGGCCCGCCCCAAACCCTGTTCAGGTTTCGCTCGGAGATGGTAGTTTCGCCTTCAATGGCTTGAAGGGAGGCACTTTGAGCCTCCGCACCACGCACGACGGCTACTTGAGCCACAAGATCGACGATGTGAACCCGGACTTGGCAGACAAGTCTCAGGATCTTGTAATTGAGCTGGAGCAGGGCGGCGAGATTACCGGAATCGTCTACGACAATCAGGGGAAGCCTCGCAGTGGGATTAACGTTTACCTTATTGGTGAGGACTCCAGCTCGAACCAGACGCAACCGACCGACAAGACAGGCCGCTATCGATTCCAGGCTGTTCAGGCGGGCAGCTTTACCGTCAAGGCGCACAAGTTTGGAAGCGCGGGCAGTGGGGCAGAGCAGGCTGAGCGCAGTGTGGTGATAACGAGCGGGTCGATTGAGTCGGCCGACCTGCAGCTCGAGTAACTTGTTGTTCCATAAGATCTTGAGTTGTTCTTGGCTTGCCCAGGATCTGGAAGTCAGATTGGCGCGTAGGGGTCCATGGCAGGCCCAGTGTTGGCTCCGCCTAGAAAAAACTTCCTGGATTTTGCTTAATTTCTTGTCTCAACTGGCCGATATGAATGTGTACGGCACAAGTCCTTGTAGGCCTGGAATGTTCTGCCCCCTGTGTTCAGTGGGCTCCAGTCGGCCTGAGGGGTTTTGCCAGATCACACTTGAGAGAGGGGAAGCATGGAAATCCATGGCCCAGGCGGAGTTTCCGGCCCAAACCGGGTCGATCTCCACCGTGTTAATGCACAGCGTCCCAGTGAACTCGACGCTTCCAAGCAAGTCCGCGATCGTGCGGAAATTTCGGAAGAAGCTCGCCTTCTTTCAAAGCTTGCTGAAGTTCCGGACGTCCGTGTCGACAGGGTTAGCGAGCTCAAGCAGCTCATTGCCTCTGGACGCTACGAGACTGCCGAACGGATCGAAAAGACGGTCGAACGTATTCTCGAAGAGCTTTGATGGCGTAGCCGTCACAGCGGATGATAAGGCTTTAGTGATCCGCCACCGGAGCTCAAAGGGCGGCAAGGAGCCGTTTTGTCCCGGGTAGGAGGGCAATTTGTCGCCACCTGACGCTCGGCTTGAGCCATCGGGGCTGGTTTTTGAGCCTCAGTTTGTCGAGCGCGTCTGGGGCGGAACAAAGCTGAAGCGATTTGAGAAGCTGCTGCCCACGGGGCAACTCATCGGCGAATCCTGGGAGATCTCGGATGTCCCGGGGAAGCCGAGCCGGGTTGCCCGAAGTAACTCGGGTGCGCAGACACTCCGTGACCTCATGCGGACTCACGCTTCCGACCTACTCGGCACCTCCCGTGTAGTGAATGGGCACCTCGACCGAGGTCCGCAATTCCCACTGCTGATCAAACTGCTCGATGCAAGGGAGGACTTGTCCGTTCAGGTCCATCCGTCGGACAGGGATCTCCGTCGTTCAGGGCTTGAATTCAGAGGCAAGACCGAGGCCTGGATTCTGTTGGATTGCGAACCTGGTGCACGCATTGTGCATGGCCTGGCGTCCGGCGTTCGCAGGCAAGACCTGATCGAGCGAATTCGCTTGCTCAAGGGGGCCGCTCTGCCTCCCGCTGAAGAAGAAGATCTCTTCAACTGGGTTCACGTAGAGCGTGGCCAGTTCGTGTTCGTGCCTGCCGGAACAGTCCACGCTGTTGGAAAGGGAATCCTACTGCTCGAAGTGCAACAGACCTCCGACATCACCTACCGACTCTACGATTGGGGTCGCCTCGGCCAAGATGGAAAGCCGCGAGACCTGCACCTGAGCGAAGCACAAAGCGTTTCGGACGCCCCTACGGTGTCGAATCCGTTTCCCCTCATCGACGATGTTCGAGAAACAACGGGCTTCACGCCGTTGCTGGCTTCCAGCGACTGCGACAAATTTCAGATAGAGGTCGCGTCCCTGGGCCCGGAAACCCCCAATGGTCCAATCTTGAATACGAGCACGTGTTCCAGTTACGGAGCCGGCTTCCATATTCTTTCACCCTTTGATGGGGAGTCGGTCGTTTCGACTGCTGCCGGAGATCCCATCAGGCTCAAGCCCGGCCACTTCGTGCTCGTGCCAGCAATTTCGGAGGGCTACACAATCTCGGCTTCCACCAGGACTCGAATTCTCCGGTTCTCCTGTCCGACTTGATACTCTCGGCATTGGGAGCAGTGGGGGGCGGTGGGCGAATCTACCCTTTGCTCTGGGCATCTCTCAAAGTCTATATACCTCGCACGCCCACACGTGAGACATTCCGAATGGGCAGAGGAGGACCATCTCAAGTCTGCTGCTCCTTTCTGCTGGTGGGGCGGACCCTCCCCCACGTCGGCTCGCCTCCGAGCGGAGCGAGGGTGGAGCGAGGGCGGAGGCAACAACGCCACGCGGCCCCTCCGGTCGCACACGCTGCGCGTGTGCCTCCGGGCCAGGCTCTCGGGAGCCGCCAGCCCGCAGCAAACCCCCTCCTCGGCGCCTGATGGGCGCCGGGCGCCTCTGGCGCGACCAGCCGCAACCTTTCGCAGGCTGCAAAACGTCTCATCACTGGCGGCGTGCGGTATATAATGAAGGTTTACCCCGAGGAGATGCTCATGCCTGAAATGCGACGCCCTTCCAATTCCCCGTCCGGCCAGTCAGGTCAGCCCCCTCGGCGGCGCCCGGTACCGAAGCGGACCCCGATGTGGCTCAAGATTGGACTGATAGTGGCCCCCATTGTCTTGATCGCCCTCGTGTTGAATCTCAAGGCGCGTCGCACCAGTGACGAGAACGCGGAGGCGGCGGAGGCGTTCGTCGATCCGAACAACAGGATCAAGAAGCTAGAGGCGGAGGTCTCCACTTTTGACAGGGAAGCCAAGGCCTGGATGCGGCTTCAGCGGGCCGAGGATCCAGCGGCCGAGTCGAAAGGCGAAGATCTAATCGCCCGGATGGAAAAGTGGATGGACGAGTGGGATACAATTTTTGAGGCTCGGCGCGACGCCCAGGGCAATTTGCCTCTAGAATTGCAGGGTTACGGCAGGATTCGTGCCAACTTCAACTTGATCCGGAGCGATGTATTGAAGGCTTCAGGTTCCAAGTGATGCTCTCCAATCGCCACCCAGCCTGGTCTCGCAGATGCTTGCCTCCGTGTACGCGTTGTGCGGGTGCCCTTGACACCATGGACCTCATCGTCGGGGTGGTGCTAGTGGGCCTGGTACCTTTCGTCGTGCTGGCAGTGGCTGCGCTCTTCTCGAAGGATCCCTCGGGGCCAGGCGCCCATGAGATGGGGAACAAGCCCAACCTGACCGTGCCAGAGGATGCTGAGGAAATCGAGATTCGCTTTAAACAGGCCGAGAAAAGCTATCGCTCAAGCGCGAAGCTGATGTTCAAACGCGTCGGAGAGGTGGAAGACCCGGGCTTGAGAGAGAAGCTCCGCGTCTGGGCCACGATGGCGCTTCAGTTGGCAGACTCTGAGCTTACGGGGCTCAAGAGTACGATCGAGAAGCCCGAGCTTGGCTCAAGATTTTCTTCCTATATTTCGCGTATCCAGCCCCTTCAGCAGGAGATTCAAGCTGATCTCGCCGACTTGAAGGAAATGGACGTCCTGGGCAGAGGCGGATAGTCTCGCCTACCGCATCCAGGTGTTAATTTCTGGGCGGCACTTGGGGCCAGGATCCCCGGACCGCTGGCCAGAGGAGACGCATGAAGGCTGGAGACCAGGAGCTCGCGAGGCTCGCCCAGACTCGAGAATGGATTTCCGAGGACGTCTTCAGGAATGTCTTGGCAGAGGTGAAGCGATTCCAGGCGCTCGGGCTTGAGAAGTCCGTCGAGGAGATCTTGTTGGAATCTGGAATGCTCTCGGCCGAACAAGTGCGGAGCCTCAGGGAGACGCTCGGACTGGTTCTCCGAGAGGAGCGAATTGGTGATTACAAGATCGTGCGGCGCATTGGTGTGGGGGGCATGGGAACTGTTTTTGAGGCCTACCACGTGCGCCTCAAGCAGCGAATTGCGCTCAAAATTCTCCTTCCCAGTCTCTCGAAGGACCCGCTGGCAACCGAGCGCTTCATTCGAGAGGCACGGATGCTGGCGCGCCTCAACCATCCACATCTCGTCCACGCCATCGACGCAGGGCAGGACGGCGACCGTTATTATCTGGCGATGGAGTACATCGAAGGCGAAAACTTATTCCAGATGCTCCTTCGCGCTGGCCCCCTCAATCCTGTGCGCAGCTGCGAGATCCTGCGCGAGGTTTGCAAGGCGCTCGAGTTCCTTGAAGGGAAAGGTCTCGTTCACCGCGACGTGAAGCCTGCCAACATCCTCGTCGGGACGGACGGCGTTGTGAAGCTCGCGGACTTGGGTCTTCTCCTCAGCCCCGCTGCAAGCGGTGGTGAGCCCCGGCAGACCTGCGGTACACCGCATTATGTGTCGCCCGAGCAGATCAAGCGCAAGACCGAGCTCGACGTCCGCAGTGATCTCTACTCGCTTGCCGCAACGTGGTATTACCTGCTCACGGGCAAGCCTCCCTTCACCGGGAAGAGCCCGAGAGAGATCATGGAAGGGCACCTTCATCGGGTCCCGCCGGCTCCATCCAGGCTTCGGCCTGAGCTACCAACCTCCCTTGATGGTGTTCTCTTGCGATGGCTGTCCAAGGATCGAGACAAGCGACCGGCTTCCGCAAAGGATGCGCTGGGTGAGATCGAGATACTCCTCTCCGCGCTCCGGAATCAACCACGCAAGGGGTGGATCGGCCAGTACTTGGTTCCGGCACTGGCGATTACGCTGATCTCGGTGCTTTGTTTTCCTTTCCTGCGAGGGCCAGGGCAGAGGCGACCCGGGCCTCCAGCGAGTCCAATCACTCAGCCCGGGGTGACGGTTGCGACGGAAAGGGTTACCGTACCCGATCTCCCTCCCTCGACTCCCTCGCTGTCTCCTCAGCCAGCTGTCTCACGGAGGTTACTCCCCACGAAGCCCGATCCCGTCTCGAGGGAGCCGATCAGCGATCCTCCTCTCTCCAGTTCGCCGCCGCCGCCACCGGTCCCCTGGTCGCTCATGACTCCTCTTCAAGCGGTGGTCCAGGGGGGACGGTCGCGCGTAGCCGAACTCGCGAGAAGTGTCAGTGCGGCCCTGGCACCGCGGCTCGACGAGTTCAGGCCTCTGGAGCCTTTTTGTCGGAGCTTTCATGCCAGTAGTGTTGCGGTCGAGCCGAGACCTTTCCCGGGGGAGGTGAGCCTCAGGTATGAGTTTCGCAGTACGACTGAGCTCCTCGATTTTCGGTCTCGCCAGGGTTCCTGGGGCGTGTGGGACGACCAGCTCGTGGGTCTCGCGGAACCGTTCAGCGACCCACTGTGGACGCTGGCATGGTTCGAAGCGCCCGTGAGCCTGGAAGGCGAGCTTCGGGAAGCGGCGGCAATGATTGTCGGATTCGAGGACTTGTGCGTGGCCCCTGGCCGCGGCCTCGACGTTCGAGTCTGGCGTGAGGTTGAGAGCGCCCCCGTGCCCGTCCTGACTGTGCCCGTTGTACCCCGGGGGCGCTGGCGAGTGACCTTTGGTAAAGCCGGCGTCGAGCTTCGAGTGGAGGGTGAAGCGCTTGGAGTGGCGAAGCCTCTTGAGCCCTCAAGGTCTCTTCAGCCGGGAGTGGGGAGGGTCTTCTTGAAGCTGGCGCCATCGAGAACGATGGAGTGGCTACGGATTGATGGCAAGTTGGCGTTTGACTGGGCCCTGGAACGCAGGAGCCTTCTCGGAACAAGTCGCTGACTCGCGCGCTGGCTCCTGTTTGCCGCGATGTGGCGGGTGGGATAGCCTTGCAAGGCGCCTTTGCGCCGCATGCCATGCAAGAGTTCAAGACGGATGACACCATAGGAAACAGGTACAAGGTCCTGCGCAAGCTCGGCGCCGGCGCCATGGGCAGTGTTTACCTGTGCGAGGACTCGGTCGAGAACAACATCAAGGTTGCTCTCAAGGTCCTGATTTCCGATAACCTTGACGACCAAGACGTCTGGGCGAAGGGTGAGTACGAGGCGCTTACGCGACTACGCCACCCGAACCTTGCTCGCGTCTACAATTTCGGGCGTCTCGAAGAGACGAACGAATACTTTATTGTCTCCGAGTTTATCAAGGGCATCGACCTCTACTCTGCGACCGAGTATCTCGATTACGAGGAGCTGGCCGACATCATCGTTCAGATTGCACGGGCACTCGAATACATTCATGCGCAGGGTTACGTTCACTTCGACATCAAGCCCGACAATATCCTGGTCACCCGTTACAAGACAGTCGGCATCAAGGAAGGCTCGAAAGTCCAGTACACCGAGTCGGACCTCGCCTCGTCGAAGCGTGGCGTTTTCGCGAAGCCCAACGTAAAGCTAATTGATTTTGGGCTGGCGGAAAAAATTACTGGATCCTTCAACTTCGCAATCAAGGGTACGCTCAACTACCTTGCCCCGGAGATTCTGAACGGTACGACGCCGGACAAGCGAGCCGATCTCTATTCGCTGGGAGTGACGATCTACCAGGTTGCGAATCGAGATCTTCCTTTCTATCACGAAACGGCGAACGTTTTTCAGTCTGCGCCGATCACAAAACGATCGGACCTCTTCGGGCTGCACATGAAAAAGCATCCCGAGTACTTGAGACTCTTGATCCTCAAGTTGCTTGAGGAGCGTCCCGAGGACCGGTTCCAGAGCGCGAAAGAGATCATCCAGTTCATCAATAAACAGACGGAATATCACTTCGAGCTCGAGACTGCGGAGACCAGGGCCAGTTACTTCTACTCGTCCAAGCTGGTCGGTCGCCGCCGTGAGATGAACCTTCTGAAGGAGTTTCATGAGCAGGCATTCTTCCCAAATCGCTGGAAACAGCGCCTGGAAGCCTCCGTGGGCGGGGCGGTTCCAGCCGCAGTGACCGATGCCAGTGTGACGAAGAAGTTGGACGATGAGCCAGGGGCCGAGCTCAGGCTCTTGACTCCGGCCGAGGATGCCTCCGGCGCAGCCGATCTGCCGTCACTGATCCTGGTGAGCGGGGAAATGGGCTCGGGAAAATCGCGCCTTCTGGAAGAGTTCCAGCACTTCCTCAAGATGAACGACATCTCCCATCTTGCGGGCAATTGCTACGATGGAAACATCAAGGCTTACCAACCCTTCGTGGAGATCCTGCGGCAGATTGTCTACACTTTTGGGGTCCACTCGCCGTTCTGTCGAAAGTGGCGACAGGACTTCCTCAGGCTGTTGCCGGAGCTCCGTGACAAGCGGGATACAGACGGGGAGCAGGCTTCTGGCATGCGGGCGGACAAGGAGAAGCTCTACTTTATCGAGCGATTGTCCCAACTGCTCCTTGATGCGTCACTGGAGGCTCCCTACGTTCTCATCATCAACAACCTCCAGTGGATTGATGAGGCCTCGACCGAGTTGCTGGCCAACCTCCTCAGCCGCATCAAGGAGATTCGCTCGAAGGGAGAGCAGGCGCCTCTTCTTGTGATCGCCAGTGTTCGCCAGGAAGAGGTTCACGTCGAGAACTTCAGGGACATGCTCGAGGATCTAAAGAAGTCCGGCGAGTGCCACGAGATTCAAGTCCGGCGGCTAAAACAGTCGCAAGTCCACGAGTTCCTCTGCGCCATGCTCAATTTCTCGGATGTGCCCGAGCCGTTCGTTGAGAAGTTGGTGGAGAAGACGGGCGGCAATCCGCTCTTCATCGTCGAGACATTGAAGGCGCTCCAGGATGATGGCGTGATCCGTAACGTCGGCGACGGGTGGGTGATTCGTGCCACCAGTTTCGACCGCATCGAGATTCCGCAGAGCATGGAGGACCTCCTCGAGAAGCGCCTTGGCAAGCTGAGCTCCAAGAAGCGCGAGATCCTTGATATCTTGAGCGTGATCGACAAACCCATCAACCCAAGGTTTCTCCAGAAGATAAAGCGGTTTGAGGATGTGGCCCTCCTGGTCGAGTTGCGCGACCTTGAGGCGGCTGGACTGGTCTCGAAGACCTTCGAGGATGGCAAGTTGCACTTTCAGATCGCGCAGACGAAAGTGCGTGAGATTCTCTATTCGAGGATCCCCGAGGAGACACGCCAGAAGTACCACGGAGAGGTTGGAGGCGCATTCCTCGAGCTCTTCCGCGGGAAGGAAGACGAGATCCTCGAGGAGCTAGCATTCCACTTTCAGCGCAGTGAACAGGCCGCCAAGGCGCTGGAGCTTGCAATCAAGGCGGGCGATCGTCTGAAGGCCATCTATGCCAACGACCGAGCTCTCGCGTACTACCTCTACGTGCTTGAGAAGGTCGAGGGTGACCCAAGGCAAATTGCGCTTTGGATCGAAACGCAGGAGAAGCTGGGGGATCTCTGTACCATCATGGGTCGCTACGATCTGGCGGATCGAAGTTACAGCGCCCTCCTGCAGTCGGAGATGCGCAAGGATTTCGACCCGAACAGGCTCGTCAAGATCTATAACGCACGAGGCAAGGTCTTCGAGATTCAGGGCGACTATGAGCAATCGCTCCGGTGCTACAAGGACGCGCGCAACTATCTCTCGAGCTTCGAGCGCAAGAAGCTGATCCCCGAGCGAATTCATGTCTTCAACAGCATTGGCTGGGTCTACGTTTGCATGGGCAAGTACGAGAAGGCCATGGCCATCTCGCTCGAAGCCTTGCGCGTGATCGAAGGTGGCCCAGAACGGATTGAGCACGCGATGGTCTACAACACCATCGGCAGCGCAAACTATTACAAGGGAAACGTCCGCGAGGCGATTGAATACCACCGCCGCAGTCTCCAGATTCGAGAGAACCTTGAAAGCATCCCGGAGATCACGATCTCGCTCAATAACCTGGGAAGTGCCCACATGGCAGGAACTGAGTATGGCGAGGCGGCCGAGCTCTTCGAGCGGGCTCTATCGACCAGCGAGCAGATTGGTGACCCTTACGGCAAGGCCGTGACGCTCCACAATTATGCCCGTCTCTACTTCGCTGTGGGAAAAACCGAAAGGGCATGGCAGGCGCTCGAAGAGTCCATGCGGCTTTCCAAGCTCTACAAGATGCGGTTCCTTGGTATCCAGAACTACATTGTCCGTGGAAAAGCGCTGAGGGAACAGGGCGACTCTACCAAGGCCGAAGGCAACTTCTTCAGGGCGCTCACGGCCTTCTCGAAGCAGGGCAACCGCTGGGGCCTTTGCACCGTGCTGCTACAGATTTGTGATCTGCACCGGGAAAACGGTCACATGAAAGAGGCCCGTACCATGCTGGAAGAGGCGCGCCGTTATGCCGAGGAGCTCGACATTCACAACTTGCGCGTCCAGTGCTGCCTCGAGGACGCGCGTCTGGTCCGTGAAGAGGCCGCGGTGGGAAATGGCGCTCTCGAGGACGCAATCCGGCACCTTGAGGAGGCAAAGGGCCTGGCCGAGAAGTGCCTGAATGCGGAGCTGGTTGCCGAGGTGAGCTTCGAGATGGGCGAGACTCTGGTGCGGTTACGCCGTCTGCGGGAGGCCCCAGGCCACTACAAGGCCGCAGAGGAAAAGTTTCGTGAAATTGTCGAGAACTTGCCCGAGGAGTTTCGTGACAGCTACTCGATCCGCCTGAGGACGAAGTTTCGCGACTGGAAGGCGGGATCGAGCCTTTCCAAGCAACCACCCAGGCAGGATGGAGGCTCGCGGGAGTCCGGCGTCCCTGGAGCGCAACCCACAGGCGGCGCACCGGCCAGTCCGGAAGGGCTCCTACCCGCAGTCAGCGCCGAGGAGTCGCTTCGCCGTGTGAACGCATTGATGGAGTTTCTCTGCTCCATGGGGTCGCTCAAGGAGTTTCTGGGGAGGCTTTTGTGCGACATCCTCGTGGTGCTTCGGGCAGAAGCCGCCTACCTTCTTCGGGTCGAGGGCGAGGATTTGACTGTGGAGGGATTTGCTGCTGCCAAGGGGGTGGCCGTCAAGGACCCCGAGGAAGCTCTCTGCCTCGAGATTATTGAACAGGTCATCGCGCGGCGGCGGCCACTCCTCTTGGCCGACATCGGTGATGATCCCGTGGTCCAAAAGGAGCTCGATACCCAGGGCAAGCGGATGGATTCGATCGCCATCGTCTCGTTCACCGTAAGTGCTGGCTCCACAGGCGTGCTCTACGTTGTCAATCCGCACCTCCCGCGAGGGGGCGGTGAGGGCAGCCTCTGGCTTGTCCAGCCCTACTTGAACCTGATCCCGCTGGGCTACTCGCAGCTCCGAGCTGAACCGGTTGCGACGAGTTGAGAGCCTGGCTTTTCCTTGCGGGAGGCTTCGACGAAACTCGGCCTGCGACGCGTCTGAGCGTTGTTCGACGGCCACGTATGGGGAGAGATCCCGCTAGGGTTTTCGTCGATAGGCGTCAGCAGAGTCTCGCCAGGGCCTCTGCGATCTGGCGGCGAATGTCCTCAGTTCCTGCGTGTGGTAAGAGCTCAGCCTCAAGTCGCGTGAGCCGGGAGTGCAGTCTTACACGTTCCACGAGCGTCAAGGCCTTGCCCGCCTCGGCGAGGGCCTGCCCGGCGAAGTCTCGAAGGGCCC
Organism: Planctomycetia bacterium; assembly: GCA_005772855.1. GTDB lineage: Bacteria > Planctomycetota > UBA8108 > UBA8108 > SXIK01 > SXIK01. Next base: position 33,979 of record SXIK01000158.1, read on the forward strand.
GACGGTAAGTATCTCCCTCTCCACGTACGACCGTGAAGTGGCCACCTCCTTCGTGTGCAGGGAAGCGTGTGTCGGGCCGCGTCCGCCAGGTGAAGCGCCAGACGCCGAGCTCGTCGGGTCGGTACTCGCAGGTGTACAGAAATGGCTTGGTGAGTCTGGCGAAGCATTCAACAAATCGTCCGGAGGGAGCTGTGAACTGGAACTGAACTCGCAAGTCCTCAGGGCGTTTGACGTGGGGCGTCCACGTTTCGAGAATTGAAGTTGCGAACAGCTCGCCGGCGGCGACGGAATGTGGATCGCTCGCAATGAGCACCTCCTTCGAGACGAAGACCGCCGGCTCGAGTGGGTGAGGGGTGTCGAGGGAGAGCGAAGCGCAAAGGACAGTGCCTTCGGGTCGGTTCACCGGCAGTTCGGGCGGGAAGATGACACATTGCCCGGGCTCGAGCACAAAAGGCCTGTGTTCGGCCATCAGGGTTGGCGCCGTCCAATCGACGACGAGGCTCGGGCGCTTTATTGGGCGTAAACTGTCACCAAACTCGCGAGAATAGAAGGCTCGGATCGATCCCGGACGCGCCTCGAGCGTGTCACTCAACTTCACAATGAGATCGAGCGGGCGTTTTAGTGCCAGGCAGAGCTCGACGTGTGCGGCGAGGCGAGGCCCCGAGAGTACGAGCGGTTCGGTCAGACTTTCCAATCTCGCGAAGGCCAGTGGCTCTGCCGCTCGGTCTGCGTCTGGATGGGTGTCGGATCCGAAACCGCAGCCAGGCTTTGTCCAGGGAAGGTTGCCAAGCTTTGCGTCGATCCACCAGGCGTCGCCGGGCTCGGGCTCGGACTGGTTGTCACGCTTCACGCCGCCAAGGCCTGGGCCCCAGTCCTTCTTGACTTCGTAGATGTAAAAGTCGACGGACGAGAGCAGAGGATTGCGGTGTGGGAACTGGCGCAAGTCCTCCTGGGTGAGCGTCAGCACCGCTGATTTCACCCTCGCAAAGGGTGGAATGGGGCTCAAGTCCCAACGCTGCAGCGCTCGCATCACCTCGTAGCGACCCTTTTTCGGACCGGAAGCCTCGCAGCCGATCCGTACGTGGTACTGTGTTGCCACGTTGCGGCGGAATTTTACCGAGCCGTCGAGGAAGCCGCGGATTTCGGTGTCGTACATGTCGAGGTAGTGAAGCCCTGGACGCAGCACCGTCTGCATTCTCGGCCCCTCCGAGGGTGCCGAGGGGCTGCACAGGAGCACGTTGGCCGTCCCCGAAACCGCTGGCAGGGTTTCAGGCACCTTCCTGGCGGCACGCGTCCTCCGCCACTTGCGTATCCGCTTTCGGAGCCACTGCATGAATATTTTTCGACCCAGGCGAGGGCTCGCCTGAACGCCGCTCTCTTCTCTAACTGAGCGGCGCTTCGAAGAACTCTTCCTCCTGATCGAAGAGCCGTCCGTTCCGGTAAGCCCTCAGGAGTGCGTTTACGGTGTTGCGGTCAAATGCCCGGTCAGTCATTTCCCGGATCTTGAGGAGCGCGTCCTTGATCGTCATCTCCTCACTTCCTTGAGCGCCGTGATAGAGATTTCGATCGAGCTCGAGCGCAATCCCAAGGATTCTTGCGAGCACGGGGACTTCATCGCCTTTCTTGCCCTCGGGTGAGCCAGTGCCGTCCCACCGCTCGTTCTGGCCTTCGACTGCCGGCAGGATTTCTTCGAGACCTGGCATCGACTTCAGGAGCTCTCGGGCGAAATGGTTCTTCTTTGGATCCAGCGTGAGCGTTTGATCCCGATCCTTGTCAGTGAGCGGAATCGAGCCGATGTCATGAAGCATGCCCGCCAGCCAAGCATTCCTGACGCCGTGAGTGTCGAGGCCAAGCTCCTTGGCGATCGAGATGCAGAAGGACGCCACGCGCTCCGACCTGCCTTTCGTGGCAGGATTGCGCATCTCGATGCCCGAGACGAGCGCCCGGATCGAGTTCCGGAAGAACTTATCAGAGTTTCGAACGACCTTCAGGAACCCGATAGTCGTTCCCAACTGGATGCCGACAGCCGTTGAAAGCTCGAGATCTTCGGCGGAAAATGCCTCCGAATTGCCAGAGTAAATATAGAGTACGCCTCTGGTCTTGCCGAGCAACGTGATTGGAATGCAGATCACGCTGCGCAACTGCCGCATGACGACGGTCGCCATGTTGTTGAATTGGCTGTCGGCGGCAGCGTCGGAGGTCAGGACCGCGCGGCCGTGGCGGGTGCAGTCGCGGACGATGCCTCTTGATACGCAACCCGCGCCCGCCTCGAGCCCCGGCTTGTCGTAACGTCCGAGGATTTCAAAGGCATCTTCGACTTCCTCCTTTGCCCACAGGACGTAGACATGATCGGCACCGAGGTGCTGGCCGAGCACTTCCGCAGTTCGGCTCAGGAGCCGGGATAGATCGCGCTCCTCAGCGATGATCGTGGCGGTCACAAGCAGCAGCCGCAGATGGCGGCTTTCCGCCGTCTTCTCGGGGATCGATGCGGGCCGGCTTGAATCCATCAAGGTCGTGGCGAGATGGATGGTCGCGCTGGGAGAGATGGCCTCCTGCACCGATCCCACGGGCATTGCTTCTTCCGACAGAATACGGCTCGAGTCGCGCAGGTGAGCTTGTTTGTCCTCGAAGACCATGATGGTGTTGCCGACGCGGACTTGGTCGCCAACACGCAGCAACTCCTCGCTGATCGTCTTCTCGTTGACGAACGTGCCGTTGCGGCTATCCAGATCGCGAATGAAGAACATCTCGCCGATCCGAAAGATCTCCGCGTGGCGCCTTGACACGCCTTGATCCAGGATCTGCACCCCATCAGTGACATCGCGGCCCATGACGAGGTTCTCGTCACGGATCTCAAACACCTTGCCCTTGTGTGGACCGGCCTTCACGCGTAGGATCGCCATTTACCTTCAGTCTCCGGGTGGGGGGTGAAGGCGAGATTATACTCCTCAAGGGGAAGGAAGACCTCCCCCCGCACCGGGCGCCCCGATGCTGATGGTGGGGGAGCCCTGGTCAGGATGTCCCAATCATGGCCGCGCGGAGTGTTTACCAAGGCGAGAGGTGGCCACGAAAGACCCCAGAACGTACACCGATGCTGACTCCGACGTCTGCCGGGGCGGTGTCGTCACATTGTCGGAGGCCACGAGGGACGGGCCAACGCTTCTCGTGAGCGTACGGGATGCTGCCGAGGCCATCGAGGCTCTCGAGGGAGGGGCCGGAATCCTTGATGTGAAGGATCCCCACGAGGGCCCGCTCGGGCGCGCTTCGCGCGTGGCAACGCATGCCATCGTGAGAGCCTGGGAGTCGCGGGGCCGTCGTTCACTCCTGACGGCTGCCCTTGGAGACCTCGATCCCGGCGAGAGCGCAGATTCCTTCGAGCCGCCACGCGGTGTCGCAATCTTCAAGCTTGGCCTCGCGGGTTGGAGTAACCGGCCCGGCTGGGAGGTGTTGCTCGATGGCTGGAGACGCAAGCTCGCCAGCCACTCGGCGAATCTCGTGGTGGCTGCCTATGCCGACTGGCGAGAGGCGAGATCCCCCAACGTGGACGCAGTGCTCGCCTTTGCAATCTCCAGGGGCCTTCCTTTCTTTCTGGTGGACACCTTCAAGAAGGATGGACGAGGCCTCAGGGATCACGTGTCGCTGGAGCAGGTCGCGGGCTGGATCGCAGCAGCGCACGCCGCCCATGTGCGCGTTGCGCTGGCTGGATCCCTGCGTGTTGACGACCTGGACCTGCTGGCAGCCCTGGGGGCCGACGTGCTCGCCGCCCGTGGCGCAGCGTGTCGAAACGGCGACAGGCTTGCATCGATCGACCGCGCTAGGGTCGCGACCTTATCGATTCAGCTTGCGGCACGAAGACGCCGTCCTGCATGAGAAGCCTGCGATGAGCGAGGCGGGCGAGGCGCTCGTCGTGTGTAACGAGAACAAAGCTGACGTTAAGCGTCTTTTGAAGATCCAGGATCAGGTTGTGAATTCTCTCGCCCGTGACCGAGTCGAGGTTGCCCGTCGGCTCATCGCAAAACACGAGTTGCGGGTCGTTGAGCAGCGCCCGGGCAATTGCGGCCCGCTGGCGCTCCCCGCCCGAGAGTTGATTGGGCGAGAAGTCGCGTCGTGCAAGAATTCCGACGCGGTCGAGCAGGTCAGATGCCTTGGCCTCTAGCTCCTTCCTCCGGGCTCGATAGGCGGCTCGGCCATGAAGGATCATTGCGGGGAGTAGTACGTTCTCGATCAGGCTCAGGTCGGGCAGCAAATGATAAAACTGAAAGACGAAGCCGAACTCTTGATTTCGGATCCTGGCTCGCGCCTTCAAACTCAGCCTTGCGAGGTCGACTTGATCGTTTCCCACGTTCCGTGGTCTGTAGTGGAGCGTCCCGCTCGTTGGCGTGTCGAGCAGCCCGAGCAGGTTGAGGAGTGTGCTCTTGCCGACGCCCGAGTGGCCGACGATGGAGAGAATTTCGCCACGACGGATGTCGAGATCTATACCCTTCAAGACGGAGATTACGATGCGGTTGGACTGGTACTCCTTCGCGAGGCCTCGGGCCGAGTAGATCACTTGCTCATGCATGGTGGATCGCCTTGATGGGGTCTCGTCGGGAGGCCCAGAAAGCCGGAATGAGGCTCGAGAAGAATCCAAGGAATAGTGGGGGAGCGATGCTAAGGAGCACGTCTCCTGACTGGAACGAGATGGGGATCCGATCCATGTGGTAGATCTCGGGTGGAAAGAGTCTCAAGCCGGTAACGCTGTGGATCCAGTCGTGGATGGGGTTGATGTACAGGCAAAAGAGGTAGCCGATCCCCAGCCCAAGGAGCGTACCCACGCTGACAAGCAACAGGCCGTTGATGAGGAAAATTCGAACGACGCCGGACGGTGTGGCCCCCAGTGCGAGGAGTACCCCCATGTCGCGAGTTTTTTCGATCACGGTCAACAGGAGCATGAGGAGCACCATGCACCCAGTGAAGCTCATGAGAAGGACGAGCAAGAAGTAGATCACAAATTTTTCAATCAGAACGGCGGTGAGAATGTTCCCCTTCAAGTCCTCCCATGTGATTACCCGGAGCCAGGGTGCCACTGGGAGAAGTATCGCTTCGAGCTCCTTTCTCGTGTCATTGACTCGGTCGAAATCGTCAACGGAAACGCGAATGCCCTCGTACCTGTACGAATTGGATCGCGCGTCGAAAAGCTCTAGCATGTTCTTCAGAAAATCAACATGCACGAAGATCGAGCGGGAGTCGAAGTCATAGTCCCCCGTCTTGAAGGCTCCGACGACAACGAAGCTTTCATGCGCAAATCGCTGCTCCATGGGGCCTTGCTGCTCGGGCTTCACAGTGCCTATTTCGACGACTTGTCCCAGAAACATTTTTCGCTCGATGAGGAACTGGACGCCCACGATCACGGCCGGCGGTACCGTATTGCCCAGGGCACGAAGGGTTCGGGGGTTATGTTCTTGCAGGATCTTGGCAGTGAACTCGGGCTCGAAAAAGCGTTCGAGCTCCCCCGGCTCAAGGGGTTTGCGGTTCTCCGAGCGCAGGATGGAATCGATGGAAACGACGGGCGATCGTGCCTTGGCCTTGTCGCCGTCGCCAGAGTCTTTACCCGTGGCCTCGATCTCGGGGAGAACTCGTTCGAGCTCTTCGGGTCTGAGCACGTAGCGCCCGATTTCAGAGACTTCGAGCTCCCGACGAGGATGGATTCCGCGGAGTTGGCAGGGGTTGAGCTGCCCGCTCTTGTACATGGCCAGAGTCTCAATGAAGGGTGCTGTGCCCCTGACGTTCTTGACGCTGCGAATCAGCTCCTCAAGCTGCAGGATGTGCGCCACAGAAAATGGCGCCGATCCGTAGATTGTGAGGTGGGACTCCTGACCCCGGATCGTTTCCCGCAGGACGATGATATAACCGCCCATGATGCTGAGGACGATCCAGATGACCGCTACCCCGAAGGTCACTGACAGGAGCGCCGCGATGGACGAAAAGCGTGACCGAAGGTACTTGAGGCTCAGGTGGAGCTCGTAATACGGGAAGAGCGGTGGTGACGATCGTGAGTGGGCCGCCATGGGAGGGCAGGATTGTCTATTCTGAACCCGAGCTTGTCGAGAAAAAGTAAATGACTTGGCGCATCGCGTCATTCCCCGCGTAGCGTCTTTTCGAGTATCCTGGTCTTCTCATGGACGAGAGATTACGACCCATTCAGCGTCTTCAGTGCCCTCTTGAGTTCAAGACCGTATTTGAGAAAGGGGGCAGCTTCCGTTCGCCTTGTCTGCGGGTGCATTACCTTCGTAGCTGTCGTGAGGTCTCGAGGGTGGGCCTCGTGGTCACCCGACGAATCGGCGGAGCTGTCGCTCGGAATCGCGTCAAACGTCTCTTGCGGGATGTGTTTCGCCGCAATCAGAGGCTTTTGCTCGAATCCTTCGACGTTGTCCTTGTTCCACAGGGAGGAGTGCGAAGCCATGCGGAGTACCTGGAGGCTTTCCTCAAATTTACCGTCAGGGTTGGTCAAGGAGCCTCGTGCGCTCGCTGATCATGCTCCCGAAGCAAGGTATGGGGCTGCTCCTTCGCCTCTACAAGCAGGGCGTCTCCCCACTCTTGCCGGGGGCTTGTCGCTATCGTCCGACCTGTTCGGAATACTGTGCCGAGGCCGTTCACCGTCATGGCGCCATCAAGGGATCCTGGTTGGGGGTGAGGAGAATCTGCCGGTGTCACCCCCTCGGGGGGAGTGGCTTCGATCCTGTTCCTTGATAGTGTGAGCGATAGTCGACCCCGCTTCCCCCACCATCAAGGAAACTCAGAGTCTGAGTGATTGTTGCTCAGATGGCTCTGAGGTCTGCTACCACCGGACGGGGTTGTCCACCTGGGCGAAAAGCGTGGTGAGCTCTTTTGCGGCGCAGGTGACTCGGTTGAGGTCTTTCTCCATGAGGAGGTTGTCCGTTGCGCGTTCGAGGGGCTCGAGGATCGTCCTGCGCAGGGTCGTCTCCATGGCCTTTTCCCGCAAAAGTTTGAACGACTTTCGTCCACGGAGGCGCCAGGCGATCAGGCCAGCAATCAGATAGGCTCCCAGCAAGTATCCGGCAGAGAAGTAGATCCACTTGAGTGGCTGGAGGAACACGAAGAAGCCACCTCCCGGGGGCAGTGCCCACGCCAGGAATGCTCCGAGTCCGACCTTCGTCGCAATGGCGCCCACCGCGACCCAGCGAGTCCTGAGAGTATTTTTCTGAATCCATTGCTCGGTTTCGGAAAGAATCTCTGCCCCTGTCCTCGTCGCTGCCTTCAGGGTTTCGAGGTGCGTGCTCCTGGCCAAGAGAGCGAAACTTGCGGCCGCTTGTGGCGTGAAGTGAACGCGAACAAGCTCACTGGCGAGGGCCGAGATTTCCGAGCGACCGCGCACGAAGCTTTCCAACTTGACTCTCAGGGGCTCGAGCGCCCGAAGGACGCACTCCGTATCGGCGAGGTCGCGAGCCCTGGCATAATCCCTGAGCGCCGAGTCCGTGGCCTCAAGCGTGCCCTGATCGCTGCGAGAGAGCCGGACCATGACACGGCGTATGGTGTCATTTAGCCTTCTGATGGAGGTGCCGACAAGTGACAATGTCTTGCTCGATCGCTCGACGTGGGGGTCAAGTGACAAGTAAGGCCCCACCTCCGTGATCCTGAGCATACGCCGAATTGCCAGGGTCTCCTCGGGAAGCGCGAGCTGGAAAGAAGCACTGTACGCCGCCTTCGACTCTCGTGCAGACGTCTCCACCAGTTTCTTCAGCTCTCGTTGGAAGGCTGCCTCTGCCGAGTAGATCGAGACTGCCGCCTCGGCCAGCTCCGTCGACTTTCGGATGGTCCTTGTCACCACGCGCCTCTTGAGCTGCTTGTTTTCGAGGGTTATCAGGCGCTCCAGAATTTGAGACTCAAGCGAAGCCCGCATTTCCTCCTCGGGGTGCCGCGCGCCGGAGGTGGAGACCTGAATGGCTGTCAGTGTTTCGGCTCCGGGGCCAACGGCCTGGCGAAGATCGTCGAGTATCGTATCGAGGACGATCTGCTCGTCGACCCTGTTGAAGACAAGTACCACTTCACCCTTCAGCTCCAGCAGTCGCTGGAGTCGGGAGACGAGGAGGCGATCACGATATTTTTGGGCCGTGGTCACAAAGAGGGTGACGTCCGAGATCGCCGCTATGCGCTCTGCGCCATCGAGGCTTGTCAGGAGCGCGCCGTCGAAGTCGGGCGAGTCGATCAGTGCCAGTGCTTCGAGGCGAGCTTCGTTGTGGAAGCGGAAGTACAGCACGTCGGAACGAGCTGCATTCGTGATGAGCTGGTTGGGGTCTTGCAGTTCCTCGGAGGTTAGATGGGGAAAGAGGTTGCCCCCCAGGAATCGAGACCGCCATCGCTCGTGCAGGTACACCAGCGGATGTTTGGTCGCCGATGCCACGACGATCGCAGGGGAAAGGATCCTGCCAGCCAGCGCATTGAATATTGTGGATTTTCCAACGTTGGTCCCTCCCTGGATCCCGACAAAGAGAGGAAGCCCCAAGTCGGCGAGCAGCTCCGGGAGCACCTTCGACTCCAGGAGAAGGATCGCGTCAGCTCTTGGATCGGGTCCGACTTTCTTGAGCGGGCGGAGGCTTTCCAGGGCTGCGAGCAGCGCCTCAGTCGGCTTGAGAAACGGCAGGGTGGAGGGGGTTGTCACACGGGTCGATTCGTTGCTTTACCTGAATATCGGCTCTTTACACTGTATAAAACATTAAAGTTTGCAGGCCAAAAGCGCTGATCATCAGTCGGCAAACCAGGGGAAGCCTTTCGAGTTAGATATGGAAGTCCAAAAAGAGCGCTTGATTCCGAAAAAGCTTTTCAAGATCGGGGAGATCATGCTCCACACCGGGCTCTCCCGGCAGACGATTCACAATTACACGATGCTGGGCCTTCTCACAGAAGAGGAACGTACGCAGGCAGGGCACCGTCTTTACGGCGAGGAGGTCTTCGAGCGAATCGCCCGCATCAAGGAGCTCCGGGTAAAGAAGAGCCTCAAGGAGATCCAGCAGATCCTCAAGAGCGAGAAGGAGCCCTCGAGCTGAATCTCCCGGCGCAGAATGGCCACGAGTAGGAGCCCCTGGCAGTGTCGCACGGGTGATCAGCTCCATGAACAAGGACTTGGGTATCCGGAAAATTGAACCGGGCCTCCACGCAAGGGGCGGTGGAGCACTGAGGCCGCTGTTTCTTTGTGGGCTTCTGTTGTTTCTCCTCTGGCGCCTCCATCACTTGCACCAGGACTCCTATAGCCGCAGTCCGGCTGAGAATGGAGAACCGGCACGGCTGCAGGAGTCGTCGCGCTCCGGGGCCCTCGAAGCCTTCGAGGTTCGGGGAGAGCAGGGTTCCTTCCCGGAGGGCTCAAGGTTCTGGCTTGCGTCGGATGCGGTGGAAGTTGTGCGTGGGGCCCGAGCTTTCATTGGACTTCGAGATCCGCTCGGCACCTTGAACGCCTTGCAGGCCTTGTTGGCTCCATTTTCGCCGATCGCGGGCCAGGCCCCTGGTCCCATCGTCGAAGAGGCTCTTCTCCTCAGGGCGCTGGCTCGACTGGAGCTGAGCGCGTCGCAAGCTGAGGCGGCGGATGATGCCGCGAGCCTCGCGCATCTCGCCGAGAAGGATCTTCAGTTTCTTGTCAAGAATCTCACCCCGGCTTCCGACGTGTGTCAGGCCGCGCTCTACCTGCAGGCTCTCTGGCTCGAGAAGGGAGCGCTGGAGCGCGTTGCCTTTCGTCGCCCACTTTCTCGGGGGCCATCGGGAGACCCTGTTGCCGCTCTCGAATCTGCTATTGCGAGTCTTGAAAAAGTTAGATCTTGCGACGATCTTGAGGTGCCTGTGTGGGTCGTGGTATCGGACCGACTGACGCGCATTCTGGAGCGGCTCGGGCGTCTGGACGCCGCCCGTACCCTGGTGCAATCGATCGAATCCCTTGATCCGCAGTCGATCAAGTCCTCGGGGAGACTCTCGCCGCTCCACGAACTCCTCGGGCTCGGGCCCAATTCCGCACTTCGGATCCATTCGGAGGCGCCGTTTCGAAAGGCTGACTTGGCCTATTTTTCCGGTGATCTCTGCGGGGCACTTCATGGCTACGAGCGAGCGATCCTGCAGTCGAAGTCTCCAGAGCTTCTGCCCTGGGGTCACCTCCAGAAGGCCAGCGTGTTTCGACTCCTGGGCGACGGCCGCGGGAGCTTCGAGGCTCTCGGGTCTGCGCGCTCCGCCTTGAGCGGGCTTCAGCCTCGACCCGGCTTGGGCCCGCTCGCAGCGCGGAGCCTCTCAAGCTGGAAGAGCAGGCTCCATAAACGAATTGAAGCTCTCGATTTCTGAAGCGTCGGGGGGCTCCAGGGCCAAAGCCTTCAGGCGTCTTTCGTGGGGCAACTCTCAATTTCCGGAACTTGTGTAGTTTGTGCTTTACAATGTGGATGTTATAGGCTAAATTTCCACCGCTTCCTGCAGAGGAGCCGACGAGAGGACGGTGTTCTCTCTCAGGCGCCCTTGGAGGGCGAGGCCAGATGAGTTCGCTCAAATTGTCTCGCTTTGAGGTGAAGAGAACCTCTGAGAAGGAAGCTCACTGTAAGTCCTGGAAACGGGAAATCCGGAACCCAAGGTGATGGTACATCGAAGGGAAAAGGAATCTAGTGAAGAAGGGGGATGGTTTCGGTTCAGCCGCAGTCGTCCCATAACTAGTTCCTTTCCCTTTTTTTTGTCTCCCCGCGCCGTGAACGCTGTTAACGAACCCTTGGTCTTGTTGCCAGGGTGGTGTGTAGAGTGATCGGGCGCGAGGTTCGACGACGATGACCGAGACCACGACTGGACGGCTGACCCGGACGATGCCCGGGACAGGTGCCGGGGCGATGGTTGGGTCGTCAGGGAGAGGAAAGCTTGAAGAAAGTGGTGAAGAGAGCAGCCGGAAGCCTGCGTGCCGCCAGAGAGCTTTACCGGAAGCTCGGTCGGATTGAAAGACTCTCTCTGATTTTGGCGGCGGTCATTGTTGGCCTTGCAGTCGCAGTTCTGACAGGGCTTGAAGGGACGGCAAGTTACCGCCAGGTGGTGATCGGCGATGACGCCGAGAACGGCATGGACTTGCAACGTCAGGCCTCGCGTCTCCAGGAGGCAGGGATCGATTGGCGGGAGGCGCGCACGTCCACCGGCGCGCGAGCGCTTGAGGTCCCCGAGTCCGCTCATGCAAAGGCGTTGAGGGCTCTCGATCTTGAGACCCCTCGCCGGTCTCTCGACGCGGGATCAGAGCCGTTGGACAGGGGGAGCTTCCTTGAGACTCCCGATCGCCTCGAGGCGCGCCTTCGCGACGCCAACCGCAAGAAAATCGAGCAAGCAATCCTGTGGAACGGAAATATCCGTACCGCAACGATTGCCCTTTCTTCGAGCCGTCGAGCGTCGATTCTCGCCCAGTCGCGGGACGTCGGTGATTCCGCCGCTGTGGCGCTTTTCCTGCGGCCGGGTGTCCCCAGCCTTCGGCGGCAGGAGGCTGACGGCATCCGCGAGATGGTTCGGTGCGCTTTCGGGATTCGACTGGAGCGTATCTCGATCAGCGACAATCTCTTCAATCGTTACGAAGTCGCGAAAGCATCGGACGGTTCGGGCCTGATCCTCGAGAAGGAGGATCATCTGCGGAGCTTGCTGAAGGAGGAGATCCAGAGGCTCTATGGCAAGCTCTTCGAGGACCATGAGTTCTACGTGGGTCTCATGGTTTCGCTGTCACCTCAAAGCTCGTCCATCGAAAAGAAGGCAGTGCAGCGTCATAACTCTTTTCTTCTCGAGACGAAGAGCACGGTTGAGCGCGTGGCAGAGGATGTGCCCGGAGGGATCCTCTCCGCGGGTGCGCCCCCCATCCTTCTTCGAGAGACAGTGGAGTCGATACCTTTTGACAGCTTCGAGAAGACCTTGACCGACGTTCCTCCCGGCGAGCTGATCGGAGTGAGCGTCATGATTCACTTCGACCTTGACGCGGTGGAGCGAGTGGAATCGGCGCGGCGGGAGTCATCCAGAAATAACCCTCCTGTACCCGCGTTGCTTCCAGGCGAGCGCGAGGCCGTGGTGCAGGTCTTCGCAGCCAGGGAAGAAGACGCAATCCGGGGCTTGCTGTCGACGCATGGGAGCGTCCAGGTTTCTGTGATGGTGCATCCTTTCAGGAAGCCTCCGGCCGACCCTCCTTCCGACGCGACCCAGATTGCTACGCTCGAACCCGCGCCATTTCTGTCACTGGCGAGCTCCTGGGCCCTTCGCTGGTGGCGTCCTCTCGCCATCCTGGGCGCCTTGCTGATTTTCGGAGCGGTTGTTCGGGCTCTCGCCAGAAAGCGCAGCGCAGCCTCGAGCGTGGAAGCGTGGGCGGCGTCCCCCGCGACGGCGGGCGTGGAAGGCTCGGGTGGAGCCGCCGAGCCGGAATGGAATCTATCGCGCTCCCATCGTCCTGGCGAGCGCCTCGGCGTTCTTGGTGGGGTTGCGGACATCAACTCGGCCGTACGCGAACGTCCCGAGGTTGCTGCCAGCGTCTTGCGGCTCTGGCTTGCGCAGGACTCCGACGAGATGAAGGAGGAGCTGGCGCGAGCATGAACGGCGACGCCACCCTGGAGCGAGATCTGGACCTCGAAGAGTCCCTTGGGCCGGAGGATACCACGGCGGCTGATCCCCGGGCTTCCGCCGAAGCGCCGCCGGGTCCGTCGTCGACACCTCTCTGGCAGTCTCCCCCTGCGTCGCCCTGTCCGGCTCACTCGGGAGTTGGCGGGCTTTCGGGCCTCAAGAAGGCTGCGGTTTTTGTGCTCTCGCTCGACGAGGAAGTGGCCTCGGCCCTCCTGCGCTGCCTCACGGATGCCGAGTTGGGCCAGATCACATCCGAAATCGCCAATCTCGGCGTGGTGGACAAGGAAGCTGTTTCGAGCGTAATCCGCGAGTTCTCCAAGCTGGAGCGTCTCCACAGCATGGTTCGGGAGGGCGGCCTGGAAAATGCAATGCGGCTTGTCGAGCGAACCTTTCCCGGGGAAAAGGCCCGGCGAATCGGGCAGCTCCTTGCTTCCCATCGTCCACAGTATCCCTTTTCCTTCCTGGAGGAGGTGGAGCCCGAGACCTTGCTCGCCTGTCTTGTGGACGAGCACCCGCAAACACTCACCGTCATCTTGGCCCACATGAGCCCCTCGAGCGCAGCGGAGATTGTGGAACGGCTTCCTCTGTCGCAGAGGCGTGACGTGCTGGAGCGTATCGCGCGCCTCGAAGGCGCGAACACTGAGGCGCTTCAGAGCCTGGAGCTTTCGCTCCGCAAGCAGATCGAAGCGGCACGTTTCGAATCGTTCGGAGAGTCCGCCGGGGTGAAGGCGGCCGCAGACATTCTGCGTGCGGCGGCCGGCGGAGGAACTTCCATTCTCGATGACCTCCGGGAGGGAAGGCCCGACCTTGCCGAGGAGATCGGAAAGCACTTGTTTGTGTTTGAGGATCTTGCCCACGTGGATGGCCGCGCCTTGCAAGTCATCCTCAAGGAAGTGGATTCTCGCCGCCTTGCCTTGGCGCTCAAGAATGCTCCTGACAGTCTTGTGGAGAAGGTCCTCAACAATCTTTCCCGGCGCGCCGCCGAAATGCTCAGAGAGGAAATGAGCTGCCTTGGGCCCGTGAGGTTTGTTGAGCTGGAGGCAGCCCGGCGGGCGATTCTGGAAGCGGCCTTGCGGCTTGAATCCTCGGGACAGCTCTACATCTCGGGACGCGGGCGAGAGGAGAACCGTCTTGTCTATTGATCCCGAAAAGAGCATGGACACGAGGGCCGGTGGCGAGAGTGTCGCTCCCGGGCGGGGCCGATGGATTCGTCCTGTCGCTGGTACCAGCCGGCACGGCGTACTGCAGCCCCGCAGCCCGGCCGATCTCGAGGAACTCGGCGGGCAGATCCTGCGCGATGCGCGCCGCCGCCTCGCCGGGTTATCGGCTTTCGAACGAACGCTCGAGGACAAGATCCGTGCCCGGTGGGAGGAGGTTGAGCAGGAGGTCAGCCGGAGACTGGCTCGAGCCGAGGAGGAGGCCGCTATCCTGCAACGCAAGGCGGAAGGGGAGACCAAGGAGAAGACGACCCGACTCGAGAAGGAGGGTAGGTCGACGGGATTCCGCGAAGGGTTCGCAAGAGGACGGGACGATGGATACCGTCTTGGACTCGAGGAGGGCCGGCGTGATGGTGCGCGCGAAGGCCATGAGGCTGCCTCACAACGCCTCGATGCCGAGCTTTCAACCGCAATTCAGGCAGTTGCAGGAGCTGCTGCACGCCTCCGCGAGGCATCCCTGCGCCTCGAACAGGAGGCCAGGGACGGGTTTCTTCACCTGGCAATGGAGATCGCGAAGAAACTGGTGAAGCGTGAGATTCGGTTGGTGGATGACGTCGCTGTGCGCAATCTTGAGCGAGCGATCGAACTCATTTTCAGGCGCGGCAGTCTGGTAGTTCAGGTCAACCCAGAAGACGCGCCGCTTGTGGAAAAGGCGCTGGCTGGCAAGCCTCGCTGGGCAGAAGGCTTTGACTCGGTGGACGTTCATCCCTCGGCTGACCTCGGCAGAGGCGGCTGCCGGCTACTCTCTGGCTCCGGAATCTGCGACATGTCGATGGAAACGCAGCAGGGTCTGATCGAGGAGGCGCTCTTCGCCACGACGCACTTGGCGGACGAGAAGCCCGAGGATGATCAAGAGCCGAAGAGGGCCTGGGACGAAACTGCGAAGACTCATTCCGCGGAGGGCTTTGGCCTGTGAGGCATCACACCCAGTTGGTTCAGGATGTGTTCCCTGCCGTGCTCGAAGGGCAGGTCCACCGCGTTCTGGGGTTAACCGCGGAGAGCCGGGGTCTTTTCGCTCCGGTGGGGGGCTCGTGTGAAATTCTCTGCCGCGACGGGCAGAGGCTCGAGGCCGAGGTTGTTGGTTTTCGCCAAGATCATGCGATTGTGGCCCCTTACGGGGATATCCGCGGGATCTCCGCCGGAGACAGGATCGTCTACCGGGGCAAGAGCGCTTGCGTCCGGGTGGGGCAGGGGCTGATCGGCCACGTCATTGACGCAGAGGGCAAGTCGCTCGACAGTCAACAGATCCGAGGCCCCCTGATCGAGGTTCCGCTTCACTGCTCACCGGGCAATCCACTCTTGCGCAGCCGTGTTGAAAGGGTCCTGGTGACGGGTGTTCGATCGATCGACGGATTGACGACGGTGGGCCGGGGTCAACGGATGGGAATTTTTGCAGGCAGCGGCGTCGGCAAGAGCGTGCTCCTTGGCATGATCGCGCGAAACACGGACGCATCCGTGGTCGTGATCGGTCTTATCGGTGAGCGGAGTCGGGAGGTGCGGGAGTTTGTCGAGCGGAATTTGGGCCAGGAGGGCTTGCGTCGGTCAGTCGTTGTGGCGGCCACGAGCGAGGAGCCTGCCTTGCGGCGCATTCAGGCCTCGCTAGTAGCCATGGCCGTGAGCGAGCACTTCCGGGATCAGGGCCACGACGTTCTCCTGCTGGTGGATTCGTTGACTCGCGTGGCAACAGCGCAAAGGGAGCTCGGTCTGAGCTGCGGCGAGCCGCCGGCGACGAAGGGGTATCCGCCGTCGGTTTTTGCCATGCTGCCTCGGCTCCTCGAACGAGCGGGGCCAGCGTCGAGGGGCAGCATCACGGGCTTCTACACGGTGCTTGTGGAGGCGGACGACCCACACGATCCCATCGCTGATTGTGCCCGTAGCGTGCTGGACGGCCATCTCTGGCTCTCCCGCGAGTCTGCCGAGCGAGGTGTCTTCCCTGCTGTCGATCCCCTGGGAAGCCTGAGCCGGGTGCAGTCGAGCATCGTGGACGCTCGGCATCTGGCGGCCGGGCTTGCGCTTCGTGCGCATCTGGCCCGGTACAGGCAGGTCGAGGACTTGATCCGCATGGGAGCTTACGTGCCCGGAGCCGATCCCGAGGTGGACGAGTCGGTCCAGTTGTTCCCGAAGATTGAGGCTTTTCTCCGCCAGGACAAGGGCGAGGCAGCCAGCTTCGAGCGAACTGTCGCTGGCCTTGAAGCTCTGGTCGAGGAAAATAACCCAACGGCTTCCAGGAGGGCTGGAGCATGAGCTCACTTTCCAGGGACCGTCTGAAGGTGGTGGATGCGGTCTTCACAGTGCGCGATGTGGAAGAGCAGCAGGCCGGCTCCCGGCTTCACGTGAAGCAGATGGAGATCTTGCGGCTCAAGACGGAGATCGAAGGCCTGAAAGAGCGTCGCAAGGCGGTATTGTTACACCAGGGACGGGATGTTCTCCGGGGGAGGTTACTCCTCGATGCGCTGTTCAAGATCTCTCTGGATCGAGCCAGAAGGCTCGAGGCCTTGAGCCTCCAGGCTGCTGTCCTGTTGGGTGATTGGAGGCAGGCCAGGACCCGAAAAGATGCCGCCGAGGCCTTCAGGGAACGGCGCCGAAGGGAGAGAGAGCTCGTCTTGACGCGCCGCGACGACATGGCAGTCGCCATGCTTGCGGCTGCAAGGTCGCAAAGGGAGAACACGCTCGAGGAGGAGGATCTGTGCGAGGAATGCTGAGAGCTTACAGCCTCGTCTCGAGCGTGGTGTCCGGACTTGGACTCTTGACCCTGGTGGCGGGAGGGGCGTTGTATCTTGCTGCGCCGGAAAAATCGGCTGACATTTGGGGACAAGTGATTGCGAAGGTCGCCAGCACTTGCCCTCAAGGCCCCAGGTGCGAAACCCACGTCGAGAAAATTGCCGAGTCGCTTGTACCTGGCCGGACACCGATCGCAGCCACGAGCAGCGGACGTTTGGACCCGTCCCGCGCTGCCTTGGCGGCGGTCGAGCCAGCCGCGCCGGAATCGAGTATTGATCTCCTCGCTCTCGAGACCCGGTTGCGATATCTCGAGGGGGCAGTACCCACGGTGGCTCCCTCGGCCTCTTCAGGCAAGCCTGTGCCTTCAACCATGGAGAAACTGGCTGCCTGGGAGTCCCTACGAGGGCCGTTGCTTGCGTTTCTGAGCGTGTCGCAACCGCTGGAGAATACCCCCGAGGCCCTCTCTGCGGTAGCCCCCATCGAGTCGCTGGCGCCCAGGATCTCGGCGAGGCTCAAGACTCTCTCGACCGAATGGAGTGAGTTTGGCCGTCGGCTTGTCGAGGGCTTGTCCGCCTCGACGGTCGTCCGTCTTCTGGCCGATGATTCAACGATTTCCGATGTAAAGGCTGTCGCGCTCCTGCGCAGACTTGGTGCCGAGGAGGCCCGAGAAGCCGTTGAGAGGTTGGCGCGACGCTTGCCCCGGCGAGCCGCCCATCTACTGGACGGGCTTGTCCCGGTGCCGCGCGCGGCGGGTCCGGATGGCGAAGGGCAGGCCCACCCTGGGCTCGACGATTCGAACCGAGAAGGAAAATCTGATGGATAGTTCAACAGTCGAAAAAGAGGCTCTGTTAAACCTGCTCAAGAGAGTCCAGGGCACGCCACCGCCTTCCCAGGGAGCGGGAGCCGCAGCCAAGTTTCCGGAAGCCGCCTCAATGGAGGAGCTTCCTGAGTCCGACCCGCGGCGTGCGCGTGCAGACTTGTTCCGCTCCGTTCACTTGAAAGTGCGCGTTGAGTTGGGCCGCGTTCAGGTGCCACTGAAGGAGATCCTCAAGCTAACGCCGGGGGCTGTGGTCGACCTCGACCGGCTCGCAGACGACCCCGTTGACGTCTACGTTGACGATCTCCTGATCGCCCGGGGCGAGGTTATCGTCGTCAACGACTGTTTCTGCGTCAGGTTGACCGAGGTGTTCTCGCAGAGCGAACCCGGCGAGGTGCGGTCATGAGGTCAGGGGGTTGCTCCGTTTTCGCGAGCGTCTTACTCATGGTCTGCATGGCTCTTCCGGCCAGTGCAGAGGATACGAAGGTTCGTCAAAAGCAAAGTCTTGCCGACCTCTTCGGCGAAAATCCGGATTCCCAGGAGGGACAGGAGGCCTCCTCACGCGAGACGTCCGGCCTGGCGGTCAAGGCAGCGTTGTGGTCTGGCGTCTTGATCGCCGGCGCCTGCTGCCTTGGGGTTGTGCGAAGGGCCAGCAAGAGATCCAAGGTTCAACACGCGAGCCCTGGAGGGGTCGAGGTGGCGGGGCGCATTTTCCTTTCACACAAACAGTCAGTCTTTGTCTTGCGGCTGGGTGGTAAGCGACTTGCTGTGGGAGTCGGCGGGGACCGGATCACACCTCTGGGAATTTGGGACGAGTCCCCGGACAGTCCTGCACTCCCCGAGCATTCCGCTCCGGTGCCCGCAAGGACCAATGGTTTCACCATTCGTCCAGAGGATCGAGAGGGGATGTTGGCTGCCAAGGCCTTCCGGGACACCGATTTTCTCCCCTATCGAAAGCAAGTGGAGAGGCTGCGAGGGCTCTTGCGGGGTTTGCGTCCAGAGGACAATCCGGGCCCTGGACTACAGGACACAAATCCGTGATGCGTCCACAGGGCTGGAAGACGATCGGGCTCACAAGCAGCGCGCTCTGCTGCTCCGCGCAGCTATTCGGGGCAGAAGATTCGGCCCTCGAGGCGCTTGTGAAGACGATTTCGGGGTCGAATCCTGGAGGCGCGGCATCCTCGATTCGTGCCTTCGTTGCGATCACGGTCCTGGGTGTTGTGCCCTCGATCGTGCTGCTGGGAACCTCGTTCCCGCGCATTCTGGTTGTCTTGTCCTTTCTAAGGAGGGCCCTGGGGGCGCAGGACCTCCCCTCGAACCAGATCCTCGCTGGACTTAGCCTGATTCTGACCGCGATCGTGATGACCCCCGTCTGGAAGCGTGTGCATGAAGAAGCGTACCTGCCGCTCTCCCGAGGCGAGCTCAAGACCGTGGATGAGGCGCTGGCCAAGGCTTCCTTGCCGCTCAAGAAATTCATGCTTTCGCACACCTTTGAAAGGGACTTGAGGCTCTTTGTCGAGCTTTCCGAGGCGAAGCCTGCGAATTTGGACCCGACGAGCGTGGCAACCTCCGTATCCTCGCCGCCGGATGTCCCGGCCGACACATCGCCCAGGACCGTCGAAGACCTGAACTTCTTCGTTGTGTTCCCCGCTTTTGTCCTGAGTGAGCTCAAGGTCGCGTTTCAGATGGGCTTCCTGATTTACCTGCCCTTTCTTGTGATTGATCTGGCGGTCTCGGCAGTGCTCGTATCCATGGGCATGTTCCTGATGCCGCCTTCCATGGTCTCGATCCCACTGAAGATACTTGTGTTTGTCCTGGCGGACGGCTGGAACCTGGTCTTGGCCCAGCTTGTCCAGGGATTTCAAGCGTTGAATGGATAATAAAACCACAGCATGAGGAGGACCCATGGAAAACTTGGACGCGGTCGTCGCAATAGCGCAGCGGGCGTTGATCGTGACGCTGGAGATCTCCTTGCCCATCCTGCTCGTGGGGCTTTGCGTCGGGCTCTGCGTGAGTCTTTTTCAGGCAGTGACGCAGATTCAGGAACAAACCCTCGCTTTTCTGCCCAAGTTGATCGCCATGGCCACGGCCCTCATTTTCCTTCTGCCCTGGCTTCTTTCCGTGATCACGGAATATGCGCGCGAAATGTTGAGCGAGCTGGGAGCTGTGTAAGGAGCCATGAATTTCGATTGCTGGACTCTGGCTGCGTCAAGGCTTCTCGGGCTTTGCCTGGCCTCACCCTTTCTCGGCGGCGTGCCCTGGAGAATCCGGTGGGCTGTGCCAGTGGTCTTCGCGCTCGGGATGCCGGGTGTGGCCACCTCGGGCGCGACACGCTGGGATTTGTCCCAGCCCTGGATCGCCGCGATGACGTTGGGAGGCGAATTGGCGCTCGGCTTCGTGCTCGGGTGGAGCTCGATCCTCGTGCTCGGAGCGATCCGGGGTGTCGCCTTACTCATCGTGGATCAATCGAGCCTTGCGCTCGGGAGCGCGAACGATTCGGGGGCGAGCGACGGCCCACCGGCACTGGCGGACTTCTATTCCATCCTGGTCCTTGCGCTCATCGTGACGCTCGATTTGCATCATGCGGTGCTCCGCGCCGCAGCGTGGAGCTTCAATACCGTGCCGCCAGGAGAGATGTCCTTCGCCAGGGTTCCCGCCGCCATGGAGAAGCTCCTTGCGCAGGCGGGACCGCACCTCTTCGAGGCGGCGATGTGCATCGGCTTCCCGGTACTGAGCGTGCTTCTCATCACAGGTCTGGGGCAGGCCGTGCTCGCACGGGTATTGCCCGAGGTCGACTACTTCGCCTTTGGCCCCGCCTTGAGATCAGCGGTGGGGCTGGGAGTTGCGTGTGTGTCGCTTCCCTTCTTCGCGGACGCGTCGAGGTCCCTCTTCGGAAACGCAATTCTGCAAGGAAGCCAGGTTCTAAGTGGCATGGGACGTTAAGAAGCAAGTGATCGAGAGCTCTTCGAGATGAGTGAACGAGAGCAGCAGACAGAAGAAGCAAGCCAGCACCGACGGGAGGAGGCCCGGCGAAGCGGGAATCTTCCACGTAGCCGTGACCTCACCGCCGCTCTGGGGTTACTGGCTGCTTGCGTCGCGCTTCAGTGGCTGGGCCCGATCTTTTTTGGTCGCGCCAAGGTAGTCTTCTCGGAAGCCCTCGCGGGGATTGGCTCCGAATCGCGGGCGCTGTCGCTGGAATCAGCCTCCATTCATGTGTCACGGCAGGCCTTTCAGTTCCTACTCATGGCCGCGCCCCTGGGGATTGCGCTCGCCGTCGGATCGACAGCCTCTGGAGTTCTGCAAGGTGGGCTTCTGTTCCGGTGGCAGTCGTTGGGACCTGAGCTCTCGCGATTGAGCCCGACCCAGGGGCTCGCACGAATCCTTCGACTTCGAAATGGAGCTCGTGGTCTCTTTTCCCTCGGCAAGGTCGCGATGGTCGGCTGGCTAGGTTTTCGATCCATTCTGCAGCTTCTCGAGGCCGGGCGCTCCCCTCTTGACTCGAGTGCATCCTTTGTGAAGGACGCGTGGGGCTGGCTCTGGGTGGAAGCCTCCGCCCTCAGTGTGAGAGTCGCTGGCGCCTTGGCGGTGCTTGCTCTTCTCGACTACGGGTTTCAGCGGTGGCTCCACGGACGCGATCTCAGAATGTCTCGATCCGAGATGATCCAGGAGCTCAACGAGCTGGAGGGCAACCCGGAGCTCAAGAGTCGCCGGCGAGGCCTGCGCAAGTTGATGCTACGAAAAGTCCGTTCAAGCGAAGCAGGTGCTTGATCCATGGAAGCCCCAATATCTCTCAACAGAAAGACTTTTCTTGACTACCTGTCGAGGGACTCCGATCTCATCTTGGCCGGTGGGATTCTCGCAATCTTGCTCGTCATCGTTGTGCCTCTTCCGTCACTCCTGCTCGATGCGCTCTTGATCTTGAACATCGGGGGATCGACTCTGCTCCTTCTCTCCGTGGTCTGTGCGGCCCGGCCTCTTGACTTCAGCACGTTTCCATCGGCCCTCCTCCTGGTGACGTTTTTTCGCCTGGCCTTGAACATTGCCTCGACTCGCCTGATCCTCGGCAATGCGGATACTGGAGGCGTGTCTGCTGCCGGAGAAGTCATTGAAGCCTTTTCCGCTTTCGTGGCGGGGAGCAACCTCATCGTCGGATTCGTCGTCTTTGTCATCTTGGTGGTCGTACAGTTCATCGTCATCACCAAGGGCACGACTCGAATCTCAGAGGTGGCAGCTCGTTTCAGCCTGGACGCCATGCCGGGCAAACAGCTCAGCATTGACGGAGACCTGGCCGCTGGCACGATCACGGAGGCCGAGGCGCGCAAGCTGCGACGGTATCTTTCCGAAGAGGCGTCCTTCTACGGCTCGATGGATGGCGCCAGCAAGTTCGTTCGAGGCGAGGCCGTGGCGGGAATTTTCATTGTTCTGACCAACTTGCTCGGCGGCTTTTTTCTCGGGACCCTTTACTACGGGATGGACCTTGGAACTGCAGCCAGCGTATTTACTCGCCTCTCCCTCGGTGATGGATTTGTGACGCAGGTGCCGGCCTTGATGGTCTCGGTTGCCACGGCACTCCTTGTCACCCGGAGCGCCAACAAGGAAGTCCTTGGTCGCGAATTGGGCAGCCAGCTTTTTCTGAGCGAGCGCACGCTTTTTGCGGCCGCAGCTTTCCTGGTGCTCCTCTTGCCTTCGGGGCTGCCCGTGTGGGGGCTCCTCATGGGCGCGGCGTTGTGCTGCGGCTCCGGGTACCTGGCATTGCGTCACAGGTCGGGGCGGGATCCGCTCACGGCCGAGCCGGAGGGCCAAAACCCCTCGAAGTCTGAGTCGCCCGATGCTCGAGCTCGCTCCCTTCTCGTATTGGAGCCGATTGAGCTGGAGATCGGATTTCGGCTTGTCGGGCTCGTTGACGATGCCCAGGGCGGTGACTTGATGGCCCGTCTCTCGCGAGTGCGAGAAAACGTTGCCGTCGAGATGGGGCTTGTCGTTCCGGCGATCAAGGTGATTGACAACACACGGCTCCACCCCACCGAATACTCGATCAAGTTGAGGGCCAACCGCGTCGGTAGGTGGCGAGTGCGGCCAGGCAAATGGCTCGTCAGTGCTGAAGCTGGACCTCCTCACGGCATCCAGGGCTCGAGCGGGCCCGATCCGGTCACGGGGAAGCCGGGGCTCTGGATTGACGACGCTCAGTGCTCGCAGGCTGCCGACATGGGCTATCGCGTGCGCAAGGTTTCCGAGGTCATCGCGGACCACCTCGACAGCCTGATCCGGATGCACGCTTCAGAAGTCTTGACGCGCGAAGAGGTTTCACGACTGATTCATGACTTGAGAAAGCGTGCCCCAGCCCTCGTCGATGAGCTGATCCCTGGCACCCTGAAGCTTGGAGATGTGCACAAGGTCTTGCAGTTGCTTCTCCGGGAGCAGGTGAGTATTCGGGACCTTGAGACGATCCTGGAGACGCTTGCGGACCACGGCGACCGTACTCGAGACACGCGAGAGCTGACGGAGCGGGTTCGCCGAGCTCTCTCGCGAAGCATTTGTATCTCGCTTGCCAAGCGAGATGGATCCATTCATGCGGCGCTTTTTGATCCCGCGCTCGAGGAGTTTCTTCAGGGTTCCATGGAGAAGTCGGAGCGTGGTCTACGGCTTGCGATCGAACCCGAGATGGTCGAGACGCTGGTGGATAGCATCGTCGAGCAGGTGAGCCGTCTGGGCAACGCGAAGCAGCCCCCAGTTCTTGCCTGCTCCGGGCTCATTCGATCGCATATCCGAGACCTGATTGCTGGACGAGTGCCCCTGTGCTCGGTGCTGGCGTACGAGGAGGTGGGCGAGGAGTTCAGGCTGGAGTCGTCCGGGACGATCGTGCTGGAGCGCGACGTCCTTGGCATCGGGAGAGAGACCGTATTGAACCGAATGAACAGTTAGGGCATTCGGCGAAAAAAAAGAAATTATGGGCAACAAGACAAAAAACTTTCGGCTCACACGTGTCGAGGCGCCCACCATGCAGGAGGCGCTGCAGAAGATACGCTCGCAACTGGGAAGCGATGCCATGATTGTCAGTACCCGCACCTTCCGCAGGGGCGGAGTCCTCGGCGTGGGGGCGCAGGAGGTCGTTGAGGTCTACGCTGCGGATACGCGGTCCAGAATTGAGAACATCCGACGCGAAAATTCGAGCCGGTCTCGAATGAACGAAGCCCTGGGTTCGAGCTCTCTGGAGGAGCCTCTCCGCCCCCGCGAGCGCAGCACTCCGGCCGAAGCTCGTAACTCCGCCGAGGCGCTTCAGCCTGCGGCCGCTCCGGGTCTGCACGCCTTCTCGAGCGCGATTGGCCAGATCCACCAGGACATCAAGGATCTGATCTCCCGGAGCTCGGATACGCCACGCCAGGCGAACACGTTTCTCCGCGAATGCCACGAGATGCTTGTCTCACGAGAGCTGGATCCCCGCGTCGCGGACCTGATCGTCGAGGAGATCAGCCAACTTCGACTTCCTTCAGGGTATCCAGATCCCGCTCGGGTCCGGACGGTGCTGAGGAGCCAACTCACGAAGCTCTTCCTCCCGAGTCCTCAACTCGACGACACCAAGCGGCCACGCTTGATCGTTCTTGTTGGGCCCACAGGCGTCGGCAAGACGACCACGATCGCCAAGCTTGCCGCGAAGTCCAAAATCCACGAGCACAGGAGGGTTGGGCTCATCACGATCGACACATTCAGGATCGCCGCCGTGGACCAACTCGAGAAGTATGCAGAGATCATCGGGCTTCCACTCATCGTCGCCACGAGCCCGAGTGAGGTAGAAATTGCGGTGGAGGAGTTTCGTGCAAAGGAAACCGACATCGTTTTCATCGATACCGCCGGTCGGAGCCACCGCGATGAGCTCAAGATGACGGAGCTTCGCGAATTTCTCGCCGTCTTGCCGGACGCCGAGGTGCATCTTGTCCTCAGCACAATGACTCATGGAAAGACAATTCTGAGTGTGGCAAACCGGTTCTCCGGAATTGGTTTCCACAAGGTAATCCTCACCAAGGTGGACGAGACGATCTCCTTTGGAGCGTTGGTGAGCGCCCTGATTTCGATCGGAAGGCCGGTGTCGTTCGTCACGGACGGGCAGAACGTCCCGGACGACATCGTCGCGAGTGACCCGGAGCGGCTCGCCGATCTTGTTCTGAAAGTCAACGCGTTGTAGGTAGAGGCGTCCCATGGACCAAGCTGAACGACTCAGAGCTCTTGTTGGTGCTGGCGAGCCGCGCGCGCGTGTGATTGCTGTCACGAGCGGTAAGGGCGGCGTCGGCAAGACCAATGTTGCCGTGAACCTGTCGATCGCACTGGCGCAGCGCGAAAAAAAGGTCATCGTTGCTGATTTGGACATCGGGCTCGCCAACGCTGACGTCCTCTTCGGTGTGCAGGCTCGTGCGCACATGGGCCGCGTGCTTTCGGGCGAGGTCGCCGCACTTGAAGCGTTGACGAAGACTCCAAGCGGTGTGCTCCTTCTGGCCGGAGCCTCGGGAGTTCGCCACCTTTCCGATCTGGAGAAGACGGAGCGTGATTATTTGGCGCGTTGCCTCCGAGAGCTCGAGGCCTCGGCAGACTTTCTAGTGATCGACACTGCGGCAGGTATCTCTCGTAGTGTCATTCAATTCGCGGCAGCGGCGGACGAAGCCATCGTGGTGACAACTCCGGAGCCGACGGCGATTACCGACGGTTACGCCGTGGTGAAGGCTCTGTCGAGGGAAAAAGGGAGCGGCCGGATCCGATTGGTGATCAACCTCGCCAACGACGCAGCAGAGGCGAGTCGTGTATTCGAAAGAATACAGGCAGTGGCGCGCCGCTTTCTTGGAGTGGAGATCGATTATCTCGGTCACATTCTCGCCGATGAGCAGGTACGGAAGGCGGTGCGTCGGAAGCGACCGTTTCTACTTGAGAATTCTGTCTCTCAAGCGAGCCTTGGGATCAGGGACCTGGCCGAAAGAATCCTCAGCGAGAAGCCCACGGCGCGTTCTGCGGGATTTGTGAAGCAATATGTGAATGCGATACAGGGAATTGTGAGTTGAGTACGAAGCTGGCCCCAGGGCCGAGAAAAATCTCAGGAGGTACCGCTTGAGCGGAGCTAAAGAAGGGAAGAAGCCCGCGCGACGCGTGGCGTTGCGCCGTGCTGGAGCGGCAAGTCGCGAGGGCGCGGCGGCGGCGGCGGTGGTGAATCCCCAAACAGGAGGTGAGAACACGGTGGCGAGCGCGCAAAAGAGGAAGGAGTACACCAACATTGAAGACGTTTGGAAAGACTTCAAGAAGAGTGGTGACAAGGAGCTTCGGAACGTTCTTATCGAGAAGTATTTGCCTCTTGTCAGGTACATCGCTGAGCGTCTTCTTTCAAAGCTTCCACAGAACATTGAGCTCGATGACCTGACCAGCGCAGGGATATTCGGTCTCATGGACGCGATCGAAGGATTTGACCTGACTCGAGGGGTCAAATTTGAGACCTATTGCACCACGCGAATCCGCGGCGCCATCCTGGATGAGCTTCGCTCTCTGGACTGGGTTCCGCGAATTGTGCGGAACAAGGCAAATCGTGTCGAGGCCGCCTGGAAAGGGCTCGAAATGGAGTTTGGGCGAGTGCCGACCGACAGTGAGATGGCCGAGCGGCTACTCATGTCTCTGCCCGAATACGAGGAGCTGCTTCGGGAGGCCAGCGCCATCACCATCGTGAGCCTGACAGACAAGGCAAGCGACGATCATGGATCGAAGACTCTCCGCAAGATCGACCTCCTCGAGAACAAGAAGCAACTGGATCCTGAGGACGAGCTCAAGAAGAAGGAGATCACGGAGTTCATCACGAAGGGGCTGAACCGCAAGGAACGTTTGATCATGATCCTTTATTACTATGAGGATCTGACCATGCGAGAGATCGGTGCCACGCTGAATTTGTCCGAATCGCGCGTCTGTCAACTCCACTCGAGGATCATCTTTCGGCTGAGGAACCAGCTCAAGAGGTATCAGACGGAGCTGTTGAGCTGAGCAGCCCAATCCACCCACGGGGCGGATTGGGCTGAAACCAAAGGAACAACTTGTAATGCCGCACCTCGCGGAAGGTTTCGAGCATGGACCGTGACGGGGTCCACGAGCGAGTCGCCAAACGGCAGCCTATCCGGCGGCGCCGCCACCTACTTGCCTTCTGAATGCCGCCATGACGTGTTCGTGCATTCTTTTGAGAGGAATCTGGGCCTTTTGTGCCGCTTTCCGGAGGTCATCGTGCTCGGGTGAGGCCGTCATTTCCTCCTTCCCGAGGCTCCCGACCTTCACGCGAACCGTGCCCCAGGGCGTCTCCACGGAGCGGAACTCTCGGCCCAGAATCACTCGCTCGACCTCGGTGCGTCTGAGACCCAAAGTCGTGGTCTCTCGAAACAAGGTCCGCACGACCTTCTCCTCGGCCTCCAGCGGAAGAATTACTTTTAGCTCGTGTGCAGGCCTGGATTTCTTCATGAGGATTGGGGAGACGGTCACGTCGAGTGCTCCGGAATCCAGAAGTCTCTCGACCACATATCCGATCCACTCGGCGCTCATGTCATCGACATGTGTTTCAAGCACTAGCACACGATCGCTCTGCGCGAGCCGCTGCGAGCTTTCACCCAGAATGACTCGGAGCGCGTTGGGGATCAGCCCTGGGCGGTCATTGCCGGCACCATAGCCCACCCCTGACACCGTCAAGGGCGGCAGGGTGCCGAAGCTTTTCGAGAGCGTCGTGAGGAGACCGGCGCCTGTCGGCGTCGTCAGCTCGAAGGATGTTTCTCTTTGAGTCACGGGGAATCCTCGCAGAAGCTCGATGGTGGCCGGAGCGGGCAGCGGCATGGCGCCGTGCGCCCCCTGTACGAACCCTGTCCCGAGGGTGATCGGCGCAGAGTGTATTTCGTCGACGCCGAGCAGGTGGAACCCCAGGCACGCGCCGACGATGTCGATAATGCTGTCGAGGGCGCCGACTTCATGGAAATGGACCCTGTCGAGGGGGATTCCATGTACCTTGGCCTCGGCCTCCCCGATTCTCTGGAAAACGCGCGAAGCGTCCGTCTGGACTGCCTGAGGAAGTCCGCTCCTGCGGATCAGCTCGAGAATCTCCTTCAGCCCTCTTGTTTCCTCCACACCAGCCTGGCCGAAGGAATGTTCGTGAGAGTGGGTGTGACTGTGCGTGGGATGTTGGGCTATCCCTTCGCCTTCGAGTAGGACCTTGAGTCGCGTCGTCTGGAACGGCCCCCGGAGCTCCTTTCTGGCGCTCAAGCTCCAGCCACCGACTCCCAGGGATCGTAAACCACGCTCCAGATCAGCCAAGTCAAGACCCGCGTCAACGAGAGCTCCCAGAATCATGTCACCGCTAGCGCCTGAAAATGGCTGGAAATACGCAATTCGGGCCATGGGTTCGGAGTATACCGACTGCACGCCTCGTATTGACAGTCTTCTTTGGCGACCCGTATAATTCCAGCCTGGACTTCCGGTAAAGTCTCCTCCCGAAGTGAGGATGCCCTCAGAGAGCGAGAAAGTGATGAAGCCGGTGGGTTCTTGCTCGGTAGTGATGCTCCAGTTGACGCACGGTCGGCGGGCCTGGATCGGCCGCCAATGATCCGATCCCCGAACGGTCAGGCGTTGAGTATTCTTTCACCTCTGCACTAAGACACGTAAGAGATCACAACGTAAGAGAAGTAACGGATACCTCCCCTCCATTCCTTGCGAGTGGAGTAAGTTTTTCGAGAAAGGGTTTTGAGGTCATGGGAATTTTGCTTCGGAGCTTGATTTGCCTTGCGCTTATCAGCTTCTCGGGCGGGCTCCTCATCGCTCAAGGTGCCAGAGGCGCAGGCAGACGTTCCCCGTTGGAGGGAAATGATGTCAAATCGCTTCTTGACCAGGGCGTCTACAGCTACGACGAGGGCGATTTTGAGGGGGCCAGCGCTGCTTTTGAGAAAGCCTTCGCACTGAACCCGACCTCGGACGCGCTATCTGGCTTCGTGAAGCGGGCGAGCGAGGCCAAGATCTTCCAGATGCTGCTCTCGAGGGATCCCCGCCTCGCCGGGATTGCACGTCAAATTCTGGACTCGTCCGGCCAAGTCTCCAGGACGAAGATGGACGATCCCGAGCAGATCAAGAACGTCGTGGCCGACACGCTGAACAGTGACAGCCAGGACCAGATCCTCAAGATGATCCGAAATGCGAACGACTACGGCCGCAACTTGGTACCGGCACTCATTTCAAACTTGGCGGACTCCGACCTTGGCCGCCGCGCCGTCGCGATCAATTGGATCGGCCGATACATTGGACGCGACGCAGTCACCGCGCTACAGGCTGCCCGCAAGCACCGCAGCGAGACGGTTCGTCGAAATGTCGCACAGCTCCTTGGCACCCGGCTGGTGAGGCATCCCGTGAGTCTTGCCACCCTGAAGGCGATGCTTGAGACTGACACCTCGAGCGAGGTCAAGGCTGCTGCGGAAGAATCCTACAAGGCCATCCTCGCAGATATGAACGCAGCCCCCAAGGATTCGAGAGCCAGGGACTACTTTCTCGAAAACGCCATCAGCTACTACAGGAGTCCTCACAAGAACCCGTTTGCAGGCACTCAGTACCGCCCGACGATCTACAAGCTTGAAGGCGACCGGATCGTGGGGGAGCATGTTGCTGATTTCCAGTTCTCCGACCGGCTTGCGCAGCAGGCCCTTGAAGAGGCGCTCGAGCTGGACCCGTCCTTCCATGAAGCGCAGGTGCTGACCCTTTGCAACGATGCGGGCCAAGTCCATGAGTACGACCTTAACGTCACCTACTATGCGAAGAACGAGGAGCAAGAGGACGTAAAGGCGATCCTCGACAGGCAGAAGGACTACGTGGACTCCGTGCTTCGAAATCGCTTGATTGCCTGGCCCAGTGCCGTTCTTTACGATGGCCTTGCGCAAGCCCTCGATGATGGCAAGTCCGAGGTCGCCCGCAAGATCATCGAGACGATTCGCGAAACCGAGCGAAGTGGGAAAGCTCCCGAGGCGCTCATCAAGGCGCTTGAGGATCCCAATTCGCGCCTTGTGCGTATTTCGGCCGCCGTGGCGCTGGCGCATTGGAACCCGACGGCAAAGGAATTTGACGCGGGCGAAAAAGTGATCAGCGTACTGTCGGAGGCGTTGCTCTCCAGCGGCGTGCGCACGGCGCAGAAGATCATGGGCGATGGCCAGCGGGCCAACCGGATGGCGGACTTGCTAGACCAGCTCAACATGGAGAGCTACACCGCGAGCGCAACGATCGAGAAAGGTTACGACCTGGTCGTCAACTCGCCCCCCGACGTCGTGATCATGGATGAACAAGTCACCAAGACCACCGGGAAGCAGGAAGTCTTGCCGATCAACTACTTGGTCAGCGCGCTGCGCAAGAACTACAGGACTGCCAGCGTTCCGGTGATCGTGGTGGTGTCTACGTTGACCCTGGAGAAGGCCAAGCAGCTCTACGAGAGCGAAGAGCGCAAGGTGTGGGTGGTCCCGGATTCCATCGACAAATCTGGCCTTGCCAATTCAGTCTTCAAGAAAATGTTTGTTGACAAGGACGATGCAAAAGCACTGGCGACAAGCCTGTCGCGGGACGCTGCCCAAGCGCTCAACTACCTTGCCACGGTGCCGAATCGCTTTCCCGTGAGGAAGAGTCTTGAGTCCCTCAGAAAAGTCCTGAAGAATCGCCCGGACGAAGTTCGGATCCCGAGCATGATGGCGCTGGGTAATTTGAGGGCCGCCGAGGCTGCCGGCGAGCTTGCGGCTGTCTTTGCAAATTCGGAGAACTCGAAAGTGATCCGAGTTCAGGCAATGCGAGCCGTCGGAAAAGCTCTTCAGGGCGCTGTAAACAGTACGGCGCCTTCCGTCGTCAAAATTATCGAGGACGGAATGCGGGAGGCGGACCCTGATCTTCGCAAGGCGGCTTGGTTTGCATTTTCAAACTCTGGCGCTAGTCCCGAGAAGCAGCTTCAGGCCTTGTTGTCCAGGCCCCCCGCGAGTGCCCCCGCCGAGCCGCCTGCGGGGGAGGCTCCGAAGGCAGAAACTGCATCTGATGCATCTGATGAAGCAACGAGTGAGGCCCCTTCAGCTGGCGAGCCGCCAGCTGAAAACGAGACTCCCGCCGAGCCGCCAGCTCCGGAGGAAGAGCCAGCTCCGGAGGAAGAGAAGTAGACTCCGGATGCGCCTGTTGAGGGGTCGCCTCCGAGGGCCAGTCGCAGCCTCCTTCTACCCTCGAATCCCCGAACCCGAGGTGTCGACCCTTGGCACTCAAAGCATCTTGTCCTTTTTGCAAGAGGAACTTTTCGGCTCCCGAGGAGTACAGGGGCAAGAGAGTCGATTGCCCGTCGTGCGCACGAAAGGTTCTTGTTCAGACGCAGGATGAGGTTCAGGCAGAAGAGGCTCAACAGGAAGCGCTCCAACGAAAGCGCGAGGAAGACAGGGACAAGATCGCGCTGATCGAGCGCATGGACTCCCGAGCACGGCACCGGGCCGGGAGACCCTCCTTCGAGGAGTTCCAGACCGGCTCGCATGGAATTCGAAACTTCAACCAAAGGGTGTCGTCGAAGTTTCAGCGTTTCCGGGCATTGTCAGATTTCCTGGTGCTGGGCGCTTACCTGGAGCTACTTTTGGTTGGGGTTGGGCTGGGCCTCTTGATCTACCTGAAGATCTCTGGCGTCATCCATGACGTGGCGCTCTTCTTCAGCGTCGTCCTCATCTGGCTCATCGCGGGCGCGGGGCTCTACTTGTTCTTCAAGTTCCTGGGAGAGCTTGCCTGTCTGTTGGCCGATGTCGGTGATCAGCACAATGACATGGTCCAACTCCTCCTTGATATTCGCGAGAACACCCAGCACGAAGAATCTACTCCGGAAGATGTCAAGGAATGACCTGCCCGGGGAACTATTTCATCAAGAAACACGCGTCGGTCACTTCATCCCACGAGCCTCAAGTAGCTTCACGATCGCGCTCGACCAGACGGCGAGGTCCTTCGGCGTGCGGCTCGTGACGATGTTCCTGTCCACGACGAC
This sequence comes from Planctomycetia bacterium, assembly GCA_005772855.1. GTDB lineage: Bacteria > Planctomycetota > UBA8108 > UBA8108 > SXIK01 > SXIK01. Next base: position 65,342 of record SXIK01000158.1, read on the forward strand.
CTCCACATCGTGGTACTCGGCGCCAGCGTTCACGACGTCATCCTTGATGGCGGACACGCAGGTGGCCTTGCGGCCGCGAAGAATTTTGGCCGAGATCAGTACCCACGGCCCGTGGCAAATACTCGCCACGATGCCTCCCTCGTCGTGCACCTTCTTGACGAGCTGGAGAATATTTGGATAGCGACGCAACTTGTCGGGTGCCATGCCGCCGGGCACCACAATCACGTCGTAGTCACGTTCCAGGGCAGTGACGACCGGCGTGTCCGAGGTGCAAGAGTAGCCTTCCTTTGAGCCGTAGACCTTCTCGTCTTCGGGGCCCACCAGATCGACCTCGAGGCCCAGTTCCCTGAGCCTCCAGTAGGGGTACCAGAGCTCCAGGTTCTCATACTGGTTTTCAACCAGAACGCAGGCTCGATTGTAAAAACGCATGGGCACTCCTCCGATCGAAGCTGGTTTCCTTGACGGGCTCAACAGGTCGCCTACAATACGCCGGTCGCCACGGGTTTCCAGCGGATTTTCGGCCTGGAAATAGCTTCCGCGGCGCTCTCGGAAGAGACCCACAGGACCCCCCATATGTTCCTATTGACCTTCATCAGGAAGCTCTACAAGGTTTTGAGCTCCGATGGATCCCCGAGCGCGATTTCCTTCGCCATGGCGTTCGGGGTGGTGGCCGGCTGCGTGCCGGTTCGTTCGGGCCTTGCCCTGTTCATGCTGTTGCTAACACTGGTATTTCGCGTCCAGATAGCTGCGGCACTTCTCGCCTGGGGCTTGACTCGGTTTGCCTGTAGCATCGGATTGGCGCGGCTTTTCGAGTCCATGGGGGAGCGTCTTCTCGAGAACGAGTCTCTCCACGGTTTCTGGAAAGTTGTCTGCAACGCTCCTGTGCTGGCCTGGTTCGGGCTCGACCGCTATGCGATGCTTGGCGGTGCAATCACCGGCCTCTGCGTCGGGGCAGCGCTCTTTCTGCCCGTCCGCGCCCTCATCATCGGCTACCGGAAATTTGCGCACGAAAAGCTGGCACAAAACAAGTTCTTCAAGTGGATGATGAATTTTTTCGTTGTCAGGATCCTCCGGTTCATTTTCATTGGGAGCTCAACATGAACCCGCTCCACTGGGTCCGCTGGAAAGTAGTTGGAGTGCTCGCCATTGTCGGGGGTATCGCCTATTTCCTCGGTCTGGACAAGCTCGCCCTTTCTGAGATCAACACTGCGGGCAAGGAGAGCAAGGCCGCGCGGTGGGCGGTCAGCGACTTTGCCCTCGGCCTCCTTGCGGGCAATGCGAACCTGAAAAACCTCATCGTCGCCACGACCAAGGCCAGAGAGAGCGACAACGTCTTTGGGGCTGACCACACGAAGATGGACCTCAGCATGACGGATCTACTTCGGCGGCAATACGTGCTGGACGAGATCGCGCTGGATGGGCCCAAGCTCACCGTGAAGCGGCGCGAGGACGGTTCGATCAACCTCGAGGACCTGGGCGAAAAGGGGCCGGAGGAGCCGCAGACGTCGAAGAAACCCGAGGATTGGTACGAGACTGCGAAGCACTGGTTCGAAAAAGTCCAGAAGTGGCGTGAGAGGCTTCCGGAGCTCAAGGGCAAGCCGAAGCCGCCGAGAGAACGGGGCTACCGGGCTGACTACTCGCGTGGCGTCGATTATCCCTTCGAGAATCGGCCGACCTACGCCGTCCATGAGCTCAAGAGCACGAATTTTCGAATCGATTTCGAGGAGGAGGGATCGCAGGCGAAGCTGGCAACCTTCGAGCAGGGTGTGATTGCGATCCGGGAGCTCACCAGTAGCCCGACGACGCAGTCAGCGCCGACTTCGTTCGAGATCTCCGGGCTCCTCGCCGGGACCAAGCTGAGCTTGAATGGTTCGCTCGACTTGAGGGGAGACAAGGCCGACTTCAAGCTGACCGGCGACACCGGCGACCTGCCGGTGAGTCTCATCGAATCGTTCCTCGGGCCGTCCTTGCCAGTGAAGCTCAAGAAGGGAACCGTGGGCGTGGGGTTCCCTTCTCTCGCGCTGAACGGGCTCGATTCGCTCAGCGTCGCTCCCGTCCTGCGTTTCAAGGGCCTCGAGCTGGAGCCGAAGGACCCCAGGGGCAAGATCGCAGGTCTGGACGCCGGACAGTTTGTGACTGCCCTCAACGAGGCCATGAAGGAGCTGGGCGAGAAGGGGCTCGAGATCTCGGATCTCAAGATCTCGGGCTCGCTGCTTTCGCCGAAGCTTGATTGGGGAAACACGCTCCAGACTCTTGTCCTCGAGGGCGGCAAGGCCTTCGCAAACAAGCACGCTGGCAAGGCGATTGAGAGGGGCAAGGCCGAGCTCGAGAAGGTCCTCGAGGGCAAGGAAGCCAAGAAGATCCTCGACAAGATCCCGATTCCTGGTGCCGGCGACTTGAAGGACAAACTGAAGGGCGCGAAGACGGATGATCTTCTGAAGGCAGGCCAGGGAGCCCTGGACAGCATCCTGGGCGGCAAGAAGAAGGACGAATCCGAAAAGAAGCCGTGAACGCAAAATGGACCTCCTTTTCGCCGGTTTCGCTGGAGTCCTGATCGGCGCCTTGACGGCGACCCTGATCCTCCTACACGTCTTCCAGAAGCGTGCGGATCGGGATTTGATCGAGCGCCGATTGTGGGCCTGCTTCGATTATCGCGACTGCCTGGAGAACCTGGAAGGGGCCTTTGCCCAATCGAATGGCGACCCCAGAGTGCTCGAACAAGCCTGGCACCAGGTGAGTGCCTTTACCCGCGAGTTTCGCAGGACGAGCTGGCTTTTTGGGCCCGAGCTCAGACTACGACTTGAAGCGATCATCACGGAAATTGAGCATGAGAGGCGCTCGGACGACGGGAGCGGTGCCCGCGCGGGAGGCCGCGCCGCCCAACTCCTCTGCGAGAAGGGACGCGAGATCGATGGCCTCATCGCTCGTGAGATCGACGTACAGACCCGGGAGCACAGAAGGCTGCGCTTTTTTCCGGGCCTCGGGATTGGGAGAGAGACTTGACAGCAGTCTTCGTCCCATTGGTGGCTGCGCTCCTCTGCTCGCCCAGGGATGCCCTGGCAGACCCCTTTGCAAAGCAGCGCGAGGCCCTTCTTGTCTGGGCAAACGAGCCCGTGGCCCTCGAGGGGCAACACTTTCTCCTGCACGTGGACCGTCGCGACTCGAGCTTCTTCTTCCAGGACCGACGGACCGGCGTGAAGTGGTTTTCGCCCTGGGGGCGTAGAGGCTTCGCGACGGCTGAGCTTCAAGGAGAGACTTCAAGGAAGCTGCCGATCGACGTGTTGGAGGGGCTCTCGACCCGGGCGAACCGACTTCAGTTTCGTGGCAGGTCGAAGGCGGGGGATCTTCCGTCGATCCAGTTCAAGATCGAGACACACGCCAGCTCCCAGGGAGTGACGATCAGCTATGAAGTCGCGGAAGCGGACGCGGGGAAGATCGCCTCCGTGACCCTCCTCGAGGGGGCACTGTGGATTGCCGACGCGGAAAAAGGCGGTTACGCCGTGCCGGCCGGCATGGGGGAGTGGATCGAGGCCGACTCGGGCGGAGGAGGTGTCCGGGTCCTCTCCGGCCTCGGTCCTGCGGCCCCGAAAGGAACTGTCCCTTACACAATTCCCATGGTGGGGCTCCTCAAGGGCGAGAATCCCGTGCTGGTGAGCTGGGACGATCCGACGGCGAAGCTCTCGATCGAACAGAACAGCGCGGTGGTGGATCCCGCCTTTCCGGGCAAGCAGAAGCTCGCCATGAGTCTCACGTTCAAGGGCGTGAGGGGTCAGGTGAGCCTGTTTGCTCTGGGAAAGGACAAGGGCGGAGTACTTGACGCCGCACGACATTACCGTGAGCTCCTGGGGCCGAAGTTCTTTCAGCAGACGCTCAGGTACAAGACGGGGGCCCAACCGGAGCTGCGAGCGCTCCTGGGCGCGGCGTTATTTCGGGTCGAGCTTGCACCAGACCGCACCCTGAAGGACGTTGTCGACCTCTCCGGGCGCTTGAAGTCGAAACTCGAGATCACCGAGGCGGCCTTCATCCTGAGCGGCTGGAAGGCTGGCGAGGCGCTGAACGCCTCTTCGAAGGCTGTGAAGGACCGAGGCCATCTCTTTGGGCTTGAATGCGATGCCACGGTACTGCCCGCGGAGCGAGCCCAACGCGAGGAACAGTTGATTCCGCTCGCCGAGGGCTGCGCTCCGCAGATCGTCGTCCTGGCGGCTTTGGATTCCTGGCCCGGCGCCGCGAAGGTCGACGAGGGCCTCGCCCGACGAGTCGACCTGCTCGGCCACCTGCGCGACACCTTTCGACTCGCGGGTGTGACGGGCGGCTCGAGCGTGGACATCGAACCCGCGGCGGTGCTCATGGGCGCACTCTCGGAGTCGGTGAAGAGACCGAACGCCCCCGAGTCGTGGCCGATCTTCACGGCCGCGTTTGGACACTGCGCGCGGTTGACCGTGCGGCCCGAGGATGCCGTGCGTGCGGATCAGCCGGAGGCCGTGCTCGTCCACCTTCTGGCGGGGGAGGTCCCGCTCTATGCGCTGCCTTCGAAGGACTCCGCGCCTCTATTGCCAGCAAGCGATCCGCGCAGGGTCTTCACCCGAGACGATGGCTGGGCCGCCGGCAGGGGCCTCACGCCTCACGAGGTCTTCCTCAAGACCACGTACGAGATTCTCTCTCAAGTGGCGCGTCAGCACTATCGCGATGTGCTCTTGTATCACCGCAAGCTGAACCCCTCCGGCACGGCGAGGGAGACCTATTTCGGCATGGACCTCCGGATTGTCGTCAACTTCGGCCCCGGTGACTACGAGGATGAAGAGGAAGGATTCTTGCTCCCTCCCTACGGCTTCTTCGTGAGGTACCCGATGTTTCGCGCGTTTCATGCGCTTCGCATGGACGACCTTGCCTACGAGCGGCCCGCCTGCTTCCTCATGTACTCACTCGAGGGCAAAATGATCCTCCGGGCGGAGGAGGTGCGCGTGCTTCACTTCTTCGGCCCCGACACCGTCCAGTTCGGCGGCAGGAGCTTCAAGGTGGAGCGTGAGGCTGTCGTGAAGTTCCAGTAGGGTTTCAGCGGGCGTTGTGCCCTTCTTGTGCTTCAGCGCCCTTGAAGTTCGAAGGCGCGAAGCGCGCCTCCTGTACAGGCACTGCGGCCGGAGTTCTTGCTTTCACCCCCGCATCAACTTCGCCGCCTTCGCAACCTGGTCCGGGGTTCCGAACACGATCGCCACTGAGCCGGGGCTCAGGACGGCGGTGACGGGAGGGTTTGACTGAAACTCGGCGCCACACCTGAGCGCCAGCACGGTCGCGCCCGTCTGGCGCCGCAAGTTCGCCTCTTCGAGTGTCTTTCCAGCAAGCGGCGAGCCTTCCTCCACGCGCAGCACCTCCAGGTCTGCCCCGGCGATGACACTGAGGGCATCCGCCTTCTCCTTGCTGGAGCGCTCGCCGTCGGCTGGCGCGAGCAGCGCCCCGTAGCCGTCGACTCGGGCCTCCCGGACGAAGCGTTCCACCATGTCCCGGGGCACAAGGAGTTTGCGGAGGGTACGGGAGAAGATCTCGAGCGCCGTTTCGAACTCCTCCGGAACGACCTCATTGGCCCCCAGGGCCAATAGCGGCTTCATCTCGCCCAGGTAGCGGGTACGAACGATGATGTGGAGGCCCGGATGCAGGCGCCGAGCCAATTCGGTCGAGCGGCGGATGGAGGAGGGGTCCGAGACGGCAATCACGAGAACCCGGGCTCGCCGAATGCCCGCGTGATCGAGGATCTCGGGGTTCGAGGCATCGCCGTAGATGATCGGTACCCCCTCCTTGCGCTCCTTCTTGACGGTCTCGGGGTTCATTTCGATGATCACGAACGGTATTGCCACGCGCTTCAAGGCCTTTGCAAGATTTCTGCCGTTCAGGCCGTAGCCAATGATCACGACGTGGTCCTTCACGACCTCGACGACTTGGGCGGGCGTGCCCAGATCCTTCGAGGTCCGCATTTTTTTGGGGACGAGTGGGGTGAGCTTGTCAGCAAGCCAGGGGGCGATGCCCTTCAGGAGTGGCGTCAGGATCATGGTGATGACTGCGCCGGCAAGGAAGAGCTGATAGACGTTTACGTCGATCAGTTTCAACTCCTTACCCTGCTTCGCCAGCACGAAGGAGAATTCACCGACCTGCGCGAGACAGAGGCCCGTGATCACCGCAATGCGAAAGGAGTATCCGAGGACGAGCGTGACGCCCCACGCCACAAGAGTCTTCACACCGACCATGGCGGTGACGCCCAAGAGGAGCGGCCAGGGGCTCGAGAAGAGCTTCAAGTCGAGGAGCATGCCGATGGAGATCAAGAACAGGCAGTTGAAAGTGTCGCGGAAGGGAATGATCTCGCCGAGTGCCTGGTGGCTGTACTCGGACTGCGAGATGATGAGCCCTGCGATGAAAGCTCCCAGCGCGAGCGAGAGGCCAGCGAGCGAGCTGACCCACGCCGTCCCGAGACACAGGATGATAATGGCCAGCAGGAAAGCTTCACGGCTACGCGTCCGGACGACTTGCCCCAGTACCCAGGGAACCAGATAGCGGCCGGAAAGGAGTGATCCGCCCAACAGTAACGCCGCCATGACGAGCTTTCGGAGGATGTCGGCGGTGCCGCCACCGCCTTCCTCCCCGCCACTGTGGGTAGCAAGGATCGGCATGATGATCACTATGGGCACGACGCAGAGGTCCTGGAAGATCAAGATTCCCAGCGAGACTCTCCCCTGGGGGCTGTCAATCTCGGCCTTGTCCGAAAGCAGCTTGAGCACGATCGCGGTCGAGCTCAACGCGACGAGGATTCCAAGGAACGTAGCCTTCGCGACCGGTAGGTCGAAGTAGGCACCCGCAACGACCGCCGAGAAGGCTCCGGTCACGGCGACTTGTAGTCCACCGCCCAGAAAGAGAATAGACCTGAGCCGGAGTAAGCTCTCCATCGAGAACTCGAGCCCGATAGTGAACAGAAGGAGCACGACGCCGACCTCGGCGAGGAGCTCCACCGAGTGTGGATCGTGAATCAGCTGGAACGCGTTTGGCCCGGCCAGGACGCCTGTGATGAGGAAACCCACCATCGCAGGGACCCTTATCCGGAAGCAGGCGATAACGACGATGATCGCCAGCGCGAAGAGAACGACGAGGTCTCTGAGAAAGAAAGTGGGGTCCTGCATGCGGCGAGAGGATAGACTTCCGCGCTCTTGCTGCCAAGAGGGTCGGTCGCTTTTCGGGCCCTCCCTGGCGGTCGCGGCTTCAAGAGAGGCCCCTTGAATGGAATCCCTGAAAACCAGGCGAGTACAGCTTTACTTTACCTCCTTCTTCCTCGACTCGGTTGCCCACGCATTTGTGGTATTGGTCTCATTCCACGCCAGGAGCTTCCTGGGGGCCAGCTCCAGAGAGCTGGGGTACCTCGGCTTCTTCTGGATGGTGGTCTACTCCATCGCCTGTTTCACGACGGGCCGGTGGAGCGATCGCCTTGGCTCGCTGCCGCTCATTCGCTCAAGCCTCGGCTTCATCGGGCTCGTGCTTCTGCCGGCTTCAATGCTCGCCTCGAGTCTGACCCACCTCTACCTGGCAATGGGGCTTTTTGGTATCGCGCTCGCCGTCTTTTGGCCGCCGCTTCAGTGTCAGCTCGCGTTTCTCAGCCCGGGTCGCCTCCTGTGGCCGGCCCTGGGTGCCTTTAACATCTCCTGGGGTATCGGGTCGGTGATCGGGACGGTCTCCGGCGGGCCAAAGGTGTATGAGGGGCTTGGCTTTCAAGGCGCGTTGCTCCTCCTCATGGGCTTCGTCGCCTGCTCGTTCGCATCGACCTTGGGTCTCGGAGGGCGGGCGGTTTCGAGGGCGGAGTCGTCTCCGATCGACGAAGTCGAAGGGGGTCGTGCGCGGCTCTTCCTCCAGCTGGGTTGGATCGCCAACTTTTGCGCTGGATTCGCCATGGGCGGCCTCCACATCGTGTTTGCGGACGTGGCGGGGAAGCTTGAGCTGACAAGCCTGGAGAGCACCGCAATCCTTGTCTCGAAAGAGGCTGGACGCCTTGTCGCGTTTGGGTTGCTGAGGCGGTTTGGGGCGTGGCATCACTCGCTCGCATGGCTCGTGATTCTTCAGACCTCTGGCGGCGCAGCGCTCGTCCTGGGCGGGTTCGTTCGCTCGGCTGCCGTGCTCTGCGCGTTCTTCTCGCTACTCGGGATTTTCAGCGGGCTCGCCTACTACTCGAGCATCCTGTACAGCCTCAACCTCCGCCAGGACGCGGGCAAGAGAACGGGGATCCACGAGGGTATCCTGGCGATTGGCGTGGTCCTGGGGCCGCTGATCCTGGGGGAGACGGGCGAGCAATTTCCCAATTGGTCCGGTGGGGCGGTGTCCGTGGCGGGGCTTGTTCTCCTCGCGGGGGTGATCCTCGAGCTGGCTTTGCACGCGAAGAGATGTCCATCGAAGGATTTGCGAGTACCATCGTCCATTCCATGAGAGCCCCGCTGGTCCTGATCGCCTTGAGTCTTGTGACTCTCCCCGGTTGCGAAGCTCCTGCGAGCCTGAAACGATCGGAACCTATCCCCAAGGTGCACAAGCCGCGCACCGACGCCTCGGCTGCCCTGGTCGGCCGGACGCTCATCTACCCGTGCCGCTGGGGCCGGGCCGTGGATCTGGCTGCAACCCTCGAGCCTCTTCTCCTCAACCGCCATGGGCCCGGGGTCCGCGTGGTGCCCCAGGTGCAGTCGAACTCGCTTTTCATTTACCTGCCGTCGCACCGGGAACAAGAGCTGGATAGGTCGCGGAGGTCGGGCAGAGGAGCAATTCTTGTCCGGTGACGGGGATTGAACGCACGTGAGCATGTCTTGCCCCGGTCGCGCCCCACGCTTCCAGTAGCTCGCAGCCACAGAGTCCGGGAACTTCAATGATCCTTCGGGTGTCCCCCTCTTTTCATCGTCATTTCTTGGCGTAAGATTCGTCTTCTCCTCTCTGGCCTTGCCGTCGAGCCGCCTCCATCGGGTCTCGCCATGGATGCTCCGTGCAGCCGACCTGCGACCCCACGAGAGGCAAGAGAGTCGAACGCGCCAAGGCGTACCAGCGCAAGAAACACCGCTCCGGGGTCATGTCCCTCTTCGAGCGGATCTCGCCACTGCGCAAGTTTTTTCAAGGCGGGGTCGAGCTGGACCACAGGGTCTCACCTGGCCAGCTCCCGCTCTTTACAGCCGAAATCTTGCGTTTGCTTGATCTCTTCGAGGTGCCTCTGGCCTGGGGCTCCGGCGTGGAGCTCAAGATCCGCTGCCTCGGTCAGCACAGGGCCGATGGACTCTACTTTCCAGACCCGCCGGTCGTTGCCCTTGATCGGCGTACGCTCCAGAGCTTCGCCCATGAGCTGGGCCACTTGTTTGACTATCGCGCCCGGACCGGCCGGAAGGCTTCGGGCCCAGTGCCGACCTTGAGCCCTGAGCCCCTCTTCGCGCCGTTTCGGGCCCGCATGCTCGAGCGGATGCAGGGTGCTTCCTCAAGCCCCAGGGCTCCGGGGGCCGGGTCGGGTCGGATGTCGTGGCGCTACTTTGCTTCGCCCTCCGAGTGCTTCGCACGGGCCTTTGAGCAGATCGTCGCGGAGCATGTCACGCACCCATCTTTCATGGTGGGAACCCCTTCTCGCTACCGCAATGATGCGCTCTATTTCGACAGCATTCCCGAGGGCCTGGAGGCGTACTTCCGCTCCTTGATTCTCACCGAGGTGCCTGCCCTGCCGTCCGAGAGTCTGCCCGGTAAGTCCGCGCGGTGGCTTTGCGATCGCCCTTTGGTTCCGTGATCCGAGGCCGAAAAGCTGATTTGACTGCCCTGGTGGCGCAGTACCGCGCGCCATCAATAGTTGCCTGAAATCTCTCCTGGAGGCGCTCGGTACTCTTGAGGGAGGCCACACTGCCCCCCACACTCCCCTGGGCGAGTACCGCCCAGGAGCTGTATTTTCAGGCACTATACCTCGCGCGCCCACACGTGAGACATTCCGAATGGGCAGAGGAGGACCATCTCAAGTCTGCTGCTCGTTTCTGCTGGTGGGGGCGGCGGACCCGCCCCCACGACGGCTCGCCTCCGAGCGGAGCGAGGGTGGAGGCAACAACGACACGCGGCCCCTCCGGTCGCACGCTGCGCGTGCGCCTCCGGGCCAGGCTCTCGGGAGCCGCCAGCTCTCGCTGGCGCCGGCTCCCACCGAGCCGTTTGCGGCTCCGCCAGCTCGCCGCAAACCCCCTCCTCGGCGCCTGATGGGCGCCGGGCGCCTCTGGCGCGAGCAGCCGCAACCTTTCGCA
>SXIK01000159.1 GCA_005772855.1 Planctomycetia bacterium
AAACATCGTGGCTGCGGGTCTTGCCGATTGCTGCGAGGTTCAGCTCGCCTACGCCATTGGAGTGGCGGAGCCCGTCAGCGTGCTCGTCGACACCGAGGGCACCGCGAAGATCCCCGAGGCGAAGATCGCCCAACTGATCCGTAAGCACTTCTCTCTCAAGCCCAAGGGCATTATCGAAAGCCTTAACTTGCGCCGCCCAATCTACAAGGAAACGGCTCGCTACGGGCACTTCGGCCGCAATCATCCCGCGTATACCTGGGAGAAGACCGACAAGGTCGCCGCTCTCAGGGCCGACGCCGGCTTCTGATATCACCCGCCGAAGCAGCTCGAGACTTTGCACCCGAGCGTGCCACCCGGTGTTGGGTCGTCGCCGCATCCCGAGGTGCCGGCCAGTGGCGCAAAGGGCTCTGGCGGTAGCCTGCCACCGGTGAAGAGGTAGGCGAGGAGAAAGACACCGTCGGAGATGTCCAGCTTGTTGTCGTCGTTGGTATCGGCAGCAAGCTGGCAAGGCGGCTCTGCGCCTCCCTGGAAGAGATGGCGGAGGAGCGTCACGCTGTCCGAAAGGTCCACCTTGTTGTCCTCGTTCACGCGACCCCTCAGGAAGCGATTCAGAGGTGTGGCAGCTATCGGGTAAATCGGCAAAGTGCCGACCGACGAGACTTTGTTGAGGCCCTCGACGACGATGTCACCCCCTGTCTCTGTCTGGAAGTGCCGGAGCTTGTAGTAAGTTGCCGGGGACGTGGTTTTTGCAACCAGCAGCGTCTGCCTGCCGGGGATCATGTTGTCGAAGCGAAACTGGCCTGAGGCATCGGTCGTGGTGGTGTATCCGTCCGGCTCGGTGATGACCGTGACGCCCGGAACATCAAGCTTCGTTTCGCTGTCAACGATTCGCCCCACCAGGTTGCCGAGTGAAAAATAGATCTTTCCATGGTTGAGGCTCGGGTCAAGGCTGCGGTCATCGACTATGATCCGGTTGTCAATGAAGCCAGGGAGGTTCAGGTCCTCGAGTGTGAGGTCCTGCCACTGCCTTTCATCGTCTGCCGCGGCCTCGGCTTGAAACGTGTACTGGGCCACGCTCTGGCTGGGAGGATTGGCAGTCGAGGCCGCCAGTTTGAGTCCGGTGAAGCGCGTGAGCTCAAAGAGCACCGCGAGGCTCGCCCGGGCAAGTTTTGGCGTGTAATTCATATCAACATCAAAGCTGTAAGCCTCGACCTTGTCGCCGAGCGCAAGATCGAGCGAGGTTCCCGTGTAGGTGGCGTTTTGGACACCAGGCTCATTGGGATTCAAGTCGGGCAAAGTCAGCGCGCTCTTCTCGTACGAGAAAGCGATCTGGAAACCCGAGATCGCCTCCGGGTGCTGGAGCAGGGCCAATACCGGAATGGTTGCCGGCGAGCCCGGGAGCGCGAGTTTTTTCTGGAGCGTGATCGAGTTTCCGCCCTCGATGCGGAAGTTCCCGCTGACGAGTCGAGGCGTAATGCTCGTTCCTCTCCTCGTGAAGCGGTTGAAGCTGGCCGGCGTGCCGATGCCGTCTCGAAGCTCCAGCGGGTAGGTCCCACCCAGGGCGGTCGCCTTCACGTTAAAGGTAAGGCGGGCGATGATCCGTGGGTAACTACCCGCAGGGAGGGCCGGCAGCTCCTTGAGCTCGATATTGCCAGACTCAGAAAAAGAGAAGATCACGCCCAGCACGCCAACACCGGGCTGGCTCAAGTTGGCCTCCGAGAAGTCGGGCTCCACTTCGGCACCCACGTACGTGCCCGCCGTGTTGATCGCCCTTAACTGAAGGGCGTCCGATGCGTAAGTGAGAGCCAGCGAGTAGCCGTGAATGGGCAAGTCGTTCGATGCCGTGATCATTACATGAATGTTGTTGTCGCCTGGCTTGCCCTCGCCGTAGCCAACCGTGATCACGTTCTCCGCCGAGAGTCTCGAGGTGAAGATCGCCGTGATAACGGCCAACGACAGAAGGGGGGAGAGCACAAGGGGGTGTGGGTGTCGTTTCATTGGGGGTCTCCTTGTTATCAAACCTCTTCACAGCCGAGGTTGTCGCGAAACGTTGGATCGTTGCCAGAGCCCGGGAAGGGTGGCGGGGGCGACGGGCCTTGTAGGAACAAGTGGAAGAGCAGATAGACAGGGTCAGAGACATCGAGGACGCCGTCGTCGTTCATGTCGGCCGAGTCGGGGCAGTTTGGCGCCGGCCCCGACATGAAGAGGTATCGGGCGGCGGCGACGGCATCGGTCAAGTTGACTTGGTCATTGCGATCGAAATCGCCCCGGCGAAAGGGCGGGCTCGCCGGGAAGATGAGCACTTGAAAAAGTGCTCGAGACTTCCGTCCGCAGACAACCAAGGTGTTGGCTGCGATTTGAACGCCGGCGGCGAATCCAGGTTCGTTGTAGCCTTCGCCCAGGCTGGCGAGGCTGATTTCAAAGACTGGTCGCGTTGGAAGGCAACTGCCCCCGGTGAAAAGCTCACGCACGATGCCGTCCTTGAAAGCCGTGAGGAAGGTACCTTGAATGGGATCGAATGTAATTCCCAGGTCCACCTCGGGGAGGTTTTGGAGTGGAATCTCATGGGGTCGACACTGGCTGAGGCTGCGGCCCGTTGCGTCAGCGATCGAGATGGTTCCGGAGTCCGCGTCGATACAGGTAAATTCTTCCCGGAACTGGTTGTAACTAAGGCCCCCCATCCGGGTGCACCCCTCGAGCACGAAAGTTGTCTTTTCGTTGCCGCCAAGATCAATCAGTTTCACCAAGGCGCCGTCGGTGCGGCCCACAGCGAGGACTTCCGTTAGAGTGATCTCGCCGATAGTGATCGAAGGGATGAAAGTGATCGGGCCGGGTCGGTCCCAGGGGCTCGTGATCTCACCCTTCTCCCGAAGCGCCGAATCAAAATGGTAAATCTTGCCTTGTTCGCTTCCGAGTCCGACATCGTCGGTTACGAAGAGGTCGCCTGTTGATGGGTCGCGCGCCACGTCAAAGGGAGCGGCGCCGGGGAATGGAATCCAGCGGACAATCCCGCTCGCCCCCACAGTCACTTGACACGCGCTGCTTACCGGGCTCAAGGTCCCGCCGACGGTGGCACTCGATCGGAGCGAGTAAGTTGAGGTGCCCTCCAGTGGGGTCTGATCGATGAACTCCACGCTGCTGCCGCCCAAGGTTTTGAAGGGAACGCCATTCCTCAAGACGACGATTTCACCGCCGTAGGCGTGACTCGGGCCCAGGCTGCCGTGGTTGACCCAGGAGAGGAGGACCTTGTTCGTCAGGGTCAAGGAGCACTGGATCTGAGATGGAGGCACCGTCTGTGGCACAGAAAGCTCGAGTTGCGCAATCTTTCCCGTGCTCATCACGATCGCGAGGCGTCGCTGTGCTCCTGCGCGAAAGGTCTGGAAGCCCTGAGGTATGCCCGGCAGGGTAAGCTTTCCGAGTGGAATCTCGATGCCGGTCTCCTCGCAAGAGTCATTCATCTGAATGATTCGTGAAGGGTTCTTGGCGAATATATCACCGTAGGCGACGAACACTCGCTGCTCGAATACACCAGGTGCGATTTCCGTGAGATCGAAGCAGGCTCCGTCGCCACGAATCGTGGTTTCCAGGGGCACATCACCGACGAGCGGGCAAACCCTTGTTGCAATGCCGTTTAGCCCCGTCCGCACCAGACGATCGTTGTACCCGTCGAGGTACCAAAACTCACGAGCGACCGAATCGTAGCTGAGACTCCGCAAGTCGCCGACGGGAAAGTCTGGCATCGTAATCGTGAAGGCCCCGCTCGGCAGCTCAACTCCATCCGTCTGGACCTCCCGCACTTTCCAATTCGACCCATTCTTCGCGAGAACGAAGAGCGTCCTTGTGAGCGGACGGTAAGCAATGCCCCAACTCAGGATAGGGTTCGGAAATTGTCCTGTTCCATGAGGGTTTTGAATCTCACCCAGGACGGTGTTCAGGTCCAGGGTCAAGTGGTAGATCTTGCCCTTGGTCTTGTCGAGTGCCCAGAAGGAGCCGCCCGGCGGGCTGCTAGACGTGTCGAGCGTTATGGCCGAGAGGTCCTTGCCCAGGAGAGCATTCGACACTCCCAGGACGTCTCCGCTGGCAGCTGAAAGGGACTGGAACCATACCGTGAGGGCGAGGGCCAATGCCCATCCCAACAGGGCTGGATGAGACCGCTCTGTGAAACTCATTTTTCTCTCCTCGGAATTACTCAAGGGGCACGATGGACGGTGACGAATGTTGAAAGAACAGGTTCAGACCATGTCCGCCAAGTTGTTGGAGGCTGGTCGGGCAGAGGGTAGCTCTTGCCTCTGTTCAGGAGAAGACCCAGTCAAGCCGAGCAGTTAGGGGGCACTCTGGCTCGATTCTTGGAAAATAAAGAGTGGACTCCAGTATAGCGACGAAAAAAAATATGACCAACCAAAAAGCTACCGCCCGGGCTGTGGACGCCGAACACCATCATTTAAAGCCTGAGACGCCTATCCACCCCGCCCATCACAGGTTATAACGTCCTCAATTGGATGGCCCTCCACTGGATCAAGTCCCTGGCGCCCCAGGAGCCCCCGTCATGACCCTGACTCAAGTGAAAGACCTCTCCCGGCACGTCGGAGAGACGGTTACCATCGCGGGCTGGCTTCAGAACCGCCGCTCGAAGGGCAAGATTCACTTCCTCCAGATCCGTGATGGAAGCGGCGTAGTGCAGGCCATCATGGGCAAGCAGGACGTGAGCGAGGCCACGTTCGCAAGCTGCGACAACCTGCCCTACGAGGCGTCGCTCTCCGTCGAGGGCTCCGTCCGCGCCGACACTCGCGCGCCGGGCGGAGTCGAATTGCTGGTCCAGCGCGTGACGATCCATCAGGTGCCGAGCGAGGAATATCGCATCTCGAAACAGGAGCATGGTCCCGATTTCCTCCTTTCGAACCGCCATCTCTGGCTGCGATCTCGCAAGCCCCACGCGATCCTCCGCGTTCGTGACGCGGTCATCACCGCGATCCGGCGGTTCTTCGACGATCGCGGCTTCGTCTGCCTCGATGCACCCATCTTTACCCCCGCGGCCTGCGAGGGTACGACCAACCTCTTTGAGGTCCAGTACTTCGAGGAGAAGTGCTACCTTACGCAGAGCGGCCAGCTCTACATGGAGGCGGGGGCCATGGCCTTCGGCAAGGTCTACTGCTTTGGGCCAACATTCCGGGCGGAAAAGTCAAAGACGCGCCGTCACCTCACCGAGTTCTGGATGGTGGAGCCGGAGGTGGCCTACGCGACGCTGGATGACATCATGAACCTTGCGGAGGACTTCCTCTGCGCGATCGTGAAGCATGTGCTGGAGCACCGTAGGCCCGAGCTGGAGACCCTCGAGAGAGACCTCTCCAAGCTCGAGCGCATCCAGAAGCCGTTTCCGCGGATGAGCTACTCGGAGGCCGCGGCTTTTCTTCAGTCAAGAGGACTCCCGTTCGAGGTCGGAAACGACTTCGGGGCCCCCGACGAGGCCGCGATTTCAGGTGCCCACGACTGCCCGGTGATGGTGCACCGGTATCCCGCGGGTGTGAAGGCCTTTTACATGAAGCAAGACCCAGCCGATCCGCGTTTCGCGCTGTGCGTCGATGTGCTCGCGCCCGAGGGCGTGGGCGAGATCATTGGCGGCGGCCAGCGGGAGGACGACTTGAAGACCCTCGAGAATCGCATCGACGAGCACAAGCTGTCGCGGGAGCCCTTCGAGTGGTACCTTGACCTCCGCCGATACGGCACCGTGCCTCACGCCGGTTTTGGCCTCGGCCTCGAGCGTACGGTCGCATGGATTTGCGGTACGGAGCATGTGCGAGAGTGCATTCCGTTCCCCCGGATGCTCCATCGAATGTATCCCTGAGCTTTCTCGCGCGGACTCGTTGCATGGGTTGTTCCTCTCGTGCGAAGGGGCTGGATGCCAGTAAACTCGTTTCATGCGGCTCGGCGTCCTCGGCGGCACCTTCAACCCCATTCACAACGGCCACCTGGCCATGGCGGACGCTGTGCGTCGCGCTCACGGGCTCGATCGTGTGCTCCTGGTGCCCTCAGCCCGGCCACCTCACAAGACGTTCACGCTCCTGGCGTCGCCAGAGGATCGCCTCGAGATGGTCCGTCTCGCCGTGAAGTTTCACGAGGGCCTGGAAGCTTGCGCGATCGAGGTCGAACGCCCCGGCACGAGCTTCACAGTCGACACCCTCGAGGAGCTTTGGCGACAGCACCCGGGCGACGAGATCTTCTTTATCATCGGCGCGGACTCTGTCCCGGAGCTTTCTGGCTGGAGGAATGTGCCTCGCATCCTGGAGCTTGCCCGCGTCGTGGTAGTGAATCGGCCTGGCCACACCGCGAAGTTTCGCGCCGAGGACTTCCCGGGTATTTCTCCGGAGACGCTCGCCAGGCTGGAGGCGGACCGCGTGACCATGCCAGCCTGCTTGCAAGAGTCACGAAGAATCCGCGAGTCCATCCGGCGCGGGGAGTCGATCGCGGGCGATGTGCCGGCGGCGGTCGCGAGCTACCTGAAGTTGCAAGGTTTTTACACCTCCTGTTAACGAGAGCCGTCGCCCTGCGCTACGGAAAGAGCTTGCAACGTCAAGCGCGATCCCATAAGAGGCTATCCCACGAGTTCAATCTGGCCCACCGGCCGACGCAGCGCCTTTCGGATCGCCTCCAGAGAAGCCATAATTCATGCCCACAACAGTTGGCATTCCAAGGGAGATAAAGCAGGACGAACACCGAGTAGCCATCGCTCCCTCGGGCGTCCACGCCCTTGTGGAGGCGGGGCACAAGGTGTTGATCCAGAAGGGTGCCGGAGCAGGAAGCGGTATCACCGACCAGGAGTACCGGGAAGCGGGTGCGGAGATCGTCGAATCGGCCAGTACAATCTTCGAGCGGGCTTCCATCGTTGCCAAGGTCAAGGAGCCTCTTCCGACCGAGTATTCCATGATCCGCCCGGGCCAGGTCATTTTCACTTTCTTCCACTTCGCCGCTTCCCGCGCGCTGACGGATGCCATGATCGCCACCGGCGCAACCTGTGTGGCCTACGAGACGCTTCGTGACCGACTGGGGAAGTTACCGCTCTTGACGCCCATGAGCGAGGTGGCCGGTCGCATGGCCGTCATCGAGGGCGCGAAATATCTCGAGCGGCCGTTCGGCGGCCGCGGAGTTCTCATCTCCGGCGTTCCGGGCGTTGAGCCGGCCAAGGTCGTGATCCTGGGCGGCGGTGTCGTGGGCCTCAATGCGGCTCAAATCGCCGCCGGGGTCGGGGCGCAAGTCTCGATCTTCGATGTCAACAGTGATCGACTCCGCTATCTCGACGATGTGCTCCCGGCCAACGTGACAACCCTCTACTCGAACCCCTTCATGATTCGAAAGAAGGTGCAACAGGCAGACCTCGTCATCGGCGCCGTGCTCGTGCCGGGCTCGAAGGCGCCGCTCCTCGTGCGCCGGGAGGACGTCCGTCACATGAAGGATGGATCCGTCATCATCGACGTCGCCGTCGACCAGGGCGGTTGCATCGAGACTTGCCGACCGACAACTCACTCGAACCCGACATTTGTGGAGGAAGGAGTGGTCCACTACTGTGTGGCAAACATGCCGGGCGCTGTGGCCCGCACTTCGACGTTCGCGCTCACGAACGCGACCTTACCCTATTTGATGGTGCTCGCCGACGGCGGCGTGAAGGCCTTTGTCGCCCTGGGCGAGGGCGTTGCCCTCGGTATCAACGTTCACAGAGGCCGCGTCTGTCACCAGGGTGTCGCCGAGGCTTTCCACCTGAAGCTCACACATCTGAGCGAGATCCCCGCCTGATGGATACCGAAGCGACCTCCGATCTCCACCTGTTGTACGCACCGATCGAGGCTGAACTGGAGCGTCTCTCCGGCTTTCTCAAGCGGGAATTCAGCGCCCCCGAGCCCTTCCTGTTTCAGATCCTGCAGCACATCGCGAAGTTTCGCGGCAAGCAGATCCGCCCCGCGCTCCTCTTCCTTTCCAGCAAGCTTGGGGAGAAACCAAGTACTGACGATCACGTGAAGATTGGCGCTGTCATTGAACTGATCCACACGGCGACGCTTGTTCACGACGACGTGCTCGACGATGCGAGGCTTCGGAGGAACGTGGAGACCGTGCACCGTCGTTGGGGCGAGCGGGCCGCCATTTTGATGGGAGACTATATCTACTCGCGGGCTTTCCATCTCTCGACCCAGGTGCCGGGCATGGCCGGAGTCCTGTCGGAGACGACCCACACTATCTGTGAGGGCGAGTTGCTCCAGATCTCGAATCGTTTCCAGCCGGAGCTTGACGAGGCGACCTACTTCGAGATCATCCGCAAGAAGACTGCGATCCTTTACGCGGTGGCCTGCGAGCTGGGCGGTGTTCTGGGCGGGCTGGATGTTGAACGGTGCCGGCGGTTGCACGCATTTGGGCTCGAGCTGGGGATGGCCTTCCAAATCGCTGATGATTGCCTCGATTACTTTGGCAAGGAGGCTGTGGTCGGAAAGAGCCTTGGCACGGATCTTCACCAGGGCAAGGTCACGCTGCCCTTGATTTACCTACTTGAGTCTGTCGGTGAAGGGGAGGCCTCCTGGCTTCGAGACGTGCTCTCACGCCCCATGGAGCCTGAAGAGGAGGCCAGAGTGGGCGCGCTCGTCAGCCAGCACGGCGTTGTGGTGGATGCTTTTTCCACGGCCGAGGGGTTCGTGCAATCCGGCAAGGCGATTCTGGCCGAGATTCTGAGCTGCGATTCGGTCGATCGTGCCGTGGGGGAAAGTCTTGAGCTGATCGCGGACTACATGATCCGCAGGCAGAGGTAGGCTGGTGAGGCGCAGGGTGAGCGCAGGAAAGTCACGGTCCGGCGAATGGTCGCATGTCGATGAGGCCGGCGAGGCCCGCATGGTCGACGTGAGCCCGAAGACGCCCACCTTACGAAAGGCGAAGGCGGAAGGCTTCGTGCGGATGCGGGCCGAGACACGCCGTGACATCGAGTCGGGCGAGAGCCCCAAGGGTAGCGTGCTCGGCGTGGCGAGAATTGCTGGAATCCAGGGCGCCAAGCAGACGTCGCACCTGATCCCGCTTTGCCATCCGCTCCCGGTTGAAAAGGTCCGAGTGGACTTTTCCTGGGACGACGGCGCTCACGTGCCGAAGGGCTCGGCGAGGCTCCGAATCGAGGCCGAGGTCGTGGTGACCGCGAAGACTGGTGTCGAGATGGAGGCGTTGACCGCGGTGAGCGTGGCTGCGCTCACCGTCTATGACATGTCGAAGGGTGCCGACCCCCACATGGTGATTGAGTCCATCCGCCTCCTCGAGAAGACTGGCGGCAAGCGGGACGTGAAGGCAAGGTAGGAAGCCAGGTGAGTGGCTGCTAACGCTTTCGCATGGCCGCGTGCGTCGCCCAGGTGATCGTGTTCCTCGCAAGCATCGCCACCGTGATTTGGCCGACGCCCCCCGGAACGGGGGTGATCCAGCTCGATTTGGGGGCGACCGAGTCAAAGTCCACGTCGCCAACCGTTTTCACCGGCGGACCCTCGAGGCGGTGAATACCAACATCGATGACGATGGTTCCCTCCGAGACCATGTCGCCGGTGATCAGGCCCGGCTTGCCCGCGGCCACGACGAGGATCTCGGCTCGCCGTGTCTCGGCGGCGAGGTCCCGTGTGGCCGTGTGGCAGGTCGTCACGGTTGCACGTGCCCCGAGCAGCAAGAGCCCGATGGGTTTGCCGACAATGTTGCTGCGACCCACGATCACTGCTCGCTTGCCGGCGATTGGAACGCCAGTTGCCTCGATCGCAGCGAAGGCCCCGAGGGCCGTGCACGGGGCCACGATGTGCCGGTTGTGGACAAGGAGCCCGGCGTTGATCGGGTGGACCCCCTCGACGTCCTTCTCGGGCGCGATCGCCTCCTCGAGTTGACTCGGCGGAATCTGGGGCGGCAGCGGTTGCATGAGGAGGATTCCCGTGACATCGGCCCTTGCGCCCAGGCCATGAAGAGTGCCGAGCAGATGTTCGAGAGTTGCATCGCCGGGCTCGTGGACGTGCGAGTAGCGGATGCCGAGCTTCGCGAACTTCTCGCGCTGCTTCTGGATGTAAATCGCGGTCGCAGCGTCGGTGCCGGCCTGCACGGCGACGAGGTGGGGCTCCAGACCCCGGGCCCTCAGCTCCCGGGCTTGCGCCCCCACGCCCTGGTGGATCGCCTCCGCGATCTTCTTGCCGTCAATAATTCTGTGGTCTGCGTGTTGCACGTTTTTCTGATCCATGGAAGATACCGGCAGGATGGTGTTTGTGGGGAGTGGTAGTGGAGCAAGAAGCGACTTGAATGGAGGTCAAACTTGGATTGGTTGAATCATATTGAATACACGCACTGGGACCTCGTTGGCTACCTGGGCAATCTGATTTTTGGCAGCCGCTTCCTGCTTCAGTGGTATGTCTCCGAGAAGAAGAAGCTGAGTGTGATCCCCACCGCGTTCTGGTGGCTGAGTCTCGTGGGCACGGTGATTCTGGCGGTCTACTTCTTCGGCACGGGCAGCGGGCCCGGGATTGTCGGTTCCGCGCCCAATGGGTTCATCTACATGCGCAACCTCCAGCTGATCCGCAAACAAAGGCTTGCGTCAAGAGCTTCGCCAGGCACAAATACGGAGCTTCATGCCCCCCAAGATCCGCATTCTCCCGCCTGAGATCGTCAACCGCATCGCGGCGGGCGAGGTCGTCGAGAGGCCGGCAAGCGTGTTGAAGGAGCTCGTGGAGAACTCGATTGATGCCTCCGCGACACAGGTCTTCGTTGACCTGGAGGAGGGCGGCACAAAGCGGATCCTGGTGCGGGATAACGGTTCGGGGTTGGGCCCGGAGGACATGCAACTCGCCTTCGAGAGCCACGCCACGAGCAAGCTCACGGAGGCGGACCTCGAGACGAACCTGCTCGGAGTCTCCACTTTGGGTTTCAGGGGTGAGGCGCTGGCCAGTATCGCCTCGGTCTCGATGGTCGAGATGGTTTCAAGGACTCACGGAGCCCCGCACGCAAGTCGTTTTCGGCCATCGAGGGACAAGCCGGGGGGGGAACTCGAGCCCGCGGCCGCCGAGATGGGTACGACGATCGAGGTGCGAAACCTCTTCTACAATGTGCCCGCGCGGCGCAAGTTCCTCCGTTCCCCGGGAACGGAGCTCTCGCATGCCGTGCAGCAGCTCACGCGGATCGCCCTTGGCTTTCCGGGCCTTCACTTCAAGCTCACAAGCGCGAGGAAGCCGCTTCTCGACTTGCCAGCCGTCAATGGCCTGGGCGACCGTCTGCGCCAGTTGCTCGAGAAGGGCATTGCCGAAAAGCTCCTTGAAGTGCGGCATGAGCCGGACTCGCGGGGCGGTCCCGGCCTCGTGGGGTTCGTCGGCCCGGCGAAGGTGCACCGCAAGGACGCGCGGGGCCAACACCTCTTCGTCAACGGCCGCTGGGTCCGTGATCGTGTGCTCTCGCACGCTCTCCGCTCCGCTTACCAGGGCTTCCAGATCCCCGGCTACCAACCCATCGCGTACCTCTTCCTCGATCTCCCGCCCGGTGAAGTTGACGTGAATGTCCACCCGACGAAGAGCGAGGTTCGGTTTCGGGACTCATCGGAGGTCTACCGCCTCGTTCATCACTCTGTACGGGAGGCTCTTGAACGGAGCCGCGAGAGCCAGCCGGCGACTCAGGAGGTGCCAGTGCCTGCCGGAGGCATGTCCGCGGAGCCGGGTTGCCAGGGGGGGGTGTCCGCCCGGGACGACCGTGACCCTCGAGCCAGGATCGAGCAAGCAGCCCTCGATTTCTTCGCCGCCCCGCCGCGACCCGAGCGGGACTATCGGAATTTTGCCGCTGCCTCGCCCACGCGACGTCCGGCGGTCCTTGATCCTTCCACGCCTCGAAGCGATCTCGGGGAGGCGGCTCCAATCGAGAGGCCTGTGCCTCCCGACCGGCCAGCCTTGAAGGTGTATCAGATCCTTGAGAGCTATCTTCTCATTGAGAGGGAAGATGGAATCCTGCTCATCGACCAGCACGCTCTTCATGAAAAGATTCTCTTCGAGGAAATTTACCGGAGAATTTCGGGGGGCGAGGTGGAGAGGCAGCGTCTGCTTATCCCGGAGGTCCTGGATCTTTCGGCCGATCTCATGGTGCTCGTCGATGAGGCCGCCGAGGTGCTTCGGCCGTTTGGCTTCGAGCTCGAGCGCTTTGGCCCTGCCACGGCCGCTGTGCACGCCTTCCCGGCGATCCTCGACCGAGGGCCGGGCCAGCCGCAGGTTGCCTCCATCGTGCGATCAGTCCTGGAGGCCTTGCGCTCGGAGATTGGAGGAGTCAGATCGCAAAAACCCGTCGAGGATCAAATCTACCGCATCGCCGCGACGATCGCCTGCAAGCGGGCCGTGAAGGCCGGAATGCCCCTGTCGGCCTCCGAGATCGAGCATCTCTTGGCGCGCGGCGACCTCGCGGAGGATCCACGGCACTGTCCGCACGGCCGTCCGACATCCATTGCTTATTCCCGCCGCGATATTGAACGAGGCTTCGACAGGAAGTGAACCCCCACAACATGCACGATCCGACAGCTCCGCCGTCCTTCACGCACTTTTACTTGCCGGGCGATTTGCACCTGGCCTTGAACTCAAACAAGAAGATGAAGACGGTGCTCGTTACCGCCTCGTTCATCGGCAATCTCGACGAGACCGTCACACGCATGGCGCTCCTGCCCGTGATCCTGCGGCGCGGGACGCGAACGTGTCGGGATATGCAAACGATCAGCCGGTATCTCGATGGGCTCTACGGAGCCTCACTATCGAGCTACGTCCTGAAGGTGGGGGAGTGGCATGTCGTGCGCTTTCGCCTCGAGGTTGTCAACGAGCGCTTCCTCCCGGGCAACGCTGCCATTCTGCGCCCTGCTCTCGAGTTCCTTCGGGAGCTCGTGTGCGAACCGCTGGAGGTGGACGGAGGCTTCCAGCCCGAGTATCTCGAGCAAGAGAAGGCCAACCTCCGGCGATCGATCGAGAGCCTCGTTGACAACAAGGCTGCCTACGCCGAGCAGCGCCTGATCGAGGAGATGTGCCCGAACGAGCCTTACCGGCTCTACGAGCAGGGGCGGGTCAAGGATCTTGATGGCATCGACGCCGTGTCGCTCAAGCGGCTTCATGCCGAGTGGGTCCGCCGGTATCCGCTCCACGTCTATGCCGCCGGTGACATCGACATCGCCGCCTTCCGCGACCTCCTCGAGGCTGTCTTCTCAACTGCGCGTGAAGGCGGATACAAGCTCTCTGGAATCCCCAAGCCCGTGCCGGTTCACGGGACACGATCCGTGACGGAGCACCTGGATGTGAACCAGGCGAAGCTCGTACTTGGCTTTCGGCACGGTGTGACCTACTCGGATCCGCAGTACGAGGCTCTCTTGCTCCTCAACGGGATCCTTGGGGGCTTCTCGCACTCGAAGCTCTTCCAGAATGTCCGGGAGAAGGAGAGCCTCTGCTACAGCGTGCACTCGAGCCTCGAGCGGACGAAGGGGTTTCTGTTCATATCGGGCGGCATCGCTCCCGAGAAGGAAAGAAAGGCTCTCGAGATCATTCTCAAGAATGTCGACGCCCTCAAGCGAGGGGAGATCACTGACCAGGAGATCCACTCGACGGTGCTCACGATCCTCAATTCCAACGAGATGCTGGAAGACAACTTCGGAGCGCTGGCGGACGTGGATTTTGTCTGGAGCCTCCACGGCCGCAAGTTCGACCTGCCGGCCTTTCGCGAAAGGCTGAAGCGAGTCACACGCGACGAGATCATCCAGGTGGCCCAGAAGCTTCAAAAGGACACGACCTATCTCCTCACACAAAGCCCGACCCCATGAAAATCAAGCCGCTTCGCAACCATAGCCCGACCCTTGACGAGGAAGTACTGAGCCACGAGTTCCCCTCGGGTCTTCAGGTTTTTTTCTGCCCCAAGCGGGGCTTCAAGAAGAAGTACGCTTGCTACTCGACCCACTACGGATCGGTCGACAGCGAGTTCATTGAGCCCACGGGCACGCGCCTCAAGGTCCCCGATGGGATCGCCCACTTCCTCGAGCACACCCTTTTCGAGACGGAGGAGGGAAACGTCTCCGACCTCTTCGCCAAACGAGGCGCCTACAACAATGCCGCTACAAGCTTCACCACGACGGCCTACCTCTTTGCCTCGAGCGATCGATTCTACGACAACCTGAAGCTCCTGGTGAACTTCGTGGAAAACCCCGTCTTCCGGCCCGAGAAGGTCGAGAAGGAGAAGGGCATTATTGAGCAAGAGATCAAGGGCTACGACGACAACCCTGGTTGGGTGAGTTACATGGGCCTCCTCGAGAATCTCTTCGAGAAGCACCCCATGCGGATCGACATAGCCGGCACCGTCGAGACGATACGGCAGATCGATTCCGAGACCCTGCATCGGTGCTATCGGGCTTTTTATGGCCCCGCGAACATGATCCTCTTCGTTGTCGGCGACCTCGATTCGACGGAGCTTTTCGACTTTGTTGGCCGGACCTCGAGGAACGCTGCCGCGCCGCCTCGCGATGGTGCGCGGAGGGTCGAGAGGCTCTACCCGGAGGAACCGAGGGCAGTTCACCGGCAGGAGACGCGAAAGGAGATGGAGGTGGCGATTCCCAAGTTGCTTCTTGGTTTCAAGGATGTCGGGACACCGAGCGCGGGCGAGGAGTTCGTGCTCAGGGATCTCTCGAGCGAATTTGCGCTTGAACTTCTCTTTGGTCGCTCGAGCGACCTCTTCAGGGAGCTTTACGAGTCGCAGATCGTGCTCGATGACTTCGGCGCCTCCTACGGTATCGGCGCGGGGATCGGCTACGGAGTGGTGGGCGGCGAGACACCGGCTCCGGACCAGCTACGGGATATTCTCCTCGGCAGGATCTCGAGCCTGATCGACCGGGGAATCACGGATGAGGACTTCGAACGAGAGAAGCGGAAGTTCATTGGCAACTTCACCCGGAGCTTTAACTCGCTCGAGTACATTGCCAGCCACTACACGTTCTTCCGTTTCCACGGCTTCGACCTGTTTCGGAGCGTCGATCTCCTCCAGCGCATTGAGAAGCGGCACCTCGAGGAGCGAGTGCGCACCCTTCTCGATCCGGAAAATTTCGCGTCGTATGTGATCCTCCCCCGGAGCCCGGCGAGCTGACACGACGTGGCCCTCGACTCCCTCTTCGCGCACATCGAAAGGCTCCAGGGAGACAGACCCTGGGGCCGGGTTCTCGATGCCGGCACGGGCAGCCATTCGCTTGCCTGGATCGCCGGGCTCACGACCGAGAGCTCCACCGCGGTGACCGGGGAGCTGGGCCGGGCAAGGGGCCTCGAGCGTGAGTTTTCATCCCGTCTGCGACCCCGGGACAGGATCGTCGTTGGCAATTGGACCGATCCACTTCTCCTTCACTGCGAGGTGTTCGATGTCGTTCTCGCAGACTATCTCCTGGGCGCTGTCGACGGGTTCGCACCGTACTTTCAAGACCGTCTGTTCACGCGGCTGCGTCCACACGTCGGAGGGCGTCTCTACGTCGTCGGGCTGGAACCTTATCCCGACTCGACCGATTCGCCAGCGGGGCGGATCGTGCTCGAGATCGCTCGACTCGTGAACGCGTGCATTCTCCTCGCCGGCCACCGCATGTTTCGCGAGTATCCCCTCGAGTGGGTGTTGCGCAGCCTCGACGCTTCGGGGTATGTCGTGGAGGATGCGAAGTCTTTCCCGATCGTCCGCGGAATGAAGTTCGTCGAGGAGCAGCTGGACGTCTGTCAGCGCAAGCTGCCCCACATAGAACCGAGTCTCTCGAGGGAGCTTGCTCGCACGATGGCCAAGCTTCGGGACCGCGCTCTCACCCAGTGTGGGGTCGAACGAGGCCTGCGCTTCGGCGAGGACTACGTGGTGGCCGCGAGGTCTGTTGGGGATGCAAGCCTGGTGCGCTTCCCTGTGTTGAAGCTTTCAGGGTCGGGTCCCTGACAGCCCACGCCCATTCTTTCCTTGTTGGCCGCGTGCGAGGCTCTTAGACTTTGCGAAGTTGCTGACCCCGACGTTATCCATCTCACTGAAGGGAAGGCCATGAGTTTAACCGAAGCCGTGAGTGAACCGACAGCACCGCAAGTTCTGGGCCGGCTGCTTGCCCAGGTGCGGCGTCGGGTCTTTCTCGATCGGCTCCTGACCAACTTGACCTTCGATTTGATCCTGGCATCCATCGCATGGGTCGTCCTGCTGGCTGTCGACCGGACGCTCTTCTCTGGCGTGGCGGATGGGCCCCGGGTTGCCACGTTGTTGGGTGCGACAGTGACTGTGAGTTTTCTGCGGTCCATTCTCCGGGGTCGCCCGAGCCGACACGACGCTGCCCTGCTGGCGGACCACCGACTCCTCCTGAAGGAGCGAGTATCCAGCGCGGTTTACCTGGAGGAAAAGCTGTCCGGAGACGCCGAATTGCGGCGCCTCGTTGAAGTGGACGCCGCCCGTGCGGTGGGGGGAGCTTCTGTTGCTGAAAGCTTCCCGATCCGAATTCCACGTTTCGCAGCCTGGCTGCTGGTGCCCCTGGTCCTCGGAGTCGCGCTCCATCTGTGGCTTCCGACCTTCGACCTGCTGTCTCGGGGGCTTCGCAGGGAGGTCCTGGCCGACGAGGAGAAGCTTGTCAGTGAGGAGAAGAGGAAGCTTGAGGAGAAGTTCCAGGAGCTCCTGAAACAGGCGCAAGAAAAGGAGCTTCCGGACGCCCAGAATGTGCTGGAGCTTGTGTCGGCGCAGCAGCAGTCGAACGCCAACGTTGAGAAGAAGGATGGCGCCCACGCAGAGAAGGCCGAGAAGACCTCGAGCGAGCCTCGCAAGGAGGCGATGGTCGAGATGTCGAGGCGTGAGGATGCCCTGAGAAAAGGCCTCGAGAATCAGAAGTTCGATCCCCTCAAGGAGGCGAGGAAGACCCTGAGGGCTTTGGACCTTAAAAGCGCTGACCTCACCAGAAAACTTCAGGAGGCCTTGAAGGACGGCGATTTCGACAAGGCGAGGAAGGAGCTGGAGGATCTGAAGGCCGACCTCTCCAAGCTCTCCGAGAAGAGACCGAGTGATCTCACGGAGGAGGAGAGGGCCCGCCTCCAGAAGCTGTCGGAGGAGCTGGGGAAGCTCGCGAAGGACTCGAAGTCGCTTTCCAGGTTCTCGAAGGCTCTCTCGAGGGCCTCGGAGAGTCTCGGGGCGCAGGGGCTCAATTCGCAGAAAATGAGCGATTCGCTCGAGAGTGTGAGCCAGTCGATGGAGGACCTCCAGTCGCTCCTGAAGC
Organism: Planctomycetia bacterium; assembly: GCA_005772855.1. Classification (GTDB taxonomy): domain Bacteria; phylum Planctomycetota; class UBA8108; order UBA8108; family SXIK01; genus SXIK01. Next base: position 17,237 of record SXIK01000159.1, read on the forward strand.
TCGCGCAGCAGGTGGAGATGTTGGACCAGGCGCTCGAGCTGGTCCAGCTATCGAAGGAGGAGTTGGCGAACCTCCACAATTGCCCCGACTGCGGGAAGTCGAAGGTGGGGTCGAAGCCCGGCGGCACCTGAAAGGGCTCGGGCAAGCCCGGAGACACGTGAAGTGGCTCCGGCAAGGGCTCCGGTCAGGGGTCCAAGAGCGCTCAAGGCAAGGCAGGACTGGCGAAGGCGCAGGGCAAGAGCGCAGGCGCCACCCTCTCACAAGGGCGCGGAGCCACAGGACCCAATGCGGGCATCGGCGCCGGCGAGCGTGACCGTGGTACCCAGGAGGATGTCACGTTTCAGAAGGAACGTGTTGCCGCGAAGGGGCTTGATCCCCGGGGTGTCGCAGTCGGATCGTTCACGATCGATGGCCCGTCACTCACGGGGGAGGCCAGAGTCTCGAAGGGAGTCACAGTCAAGGACGCCGTACGCCAGCTCTCGCAAGAGGTCGAGAAGGAGCCCTTGCCTGTCGAGAACCGGGAGCAAATTCAGCGGTTTCATGAGCTGCTCCTGGGCGGTGGCGCGCCCGGAGCGTCCAAAGTGTCGGAGAAATGATTGCGGCGCGGCTGTGTGAGAAGTTGTCTGCGATGATCGGGCCAAGGCGCTGTCTGGGTGCTGTGATCCTGTGCGTTGGATCGGTGGCGGGGTGCACCGGAGAAACGCCCCCCACGGCGTCGCGTCCCCTGTTTGCCGTGGGGACACGCGGGACCCAACTTGGCAAATTTTACCATCCCCGGGCCGTTGCGATCGAGCCCCGGAGCGGTCGTTTTTACGTGGCGGATCGGAGCGGACGCATTCAGCTCTTCGAGCCCGATGGTCGGCCACTCCTGGAGTGGAAGCTGCCGGCCTCGGAATTGGGCCAGCCCGTGGGGATGATCGTCGAGGCCGATGGCTCGCTTCTGGTAAATGACAGCCATTACCACCGGATCCTCAGATACACGCCCGACGGCTCGAGGATCCTCGCAGAGTGGGGCACTGAGGGCACGGGGCCCGGTCAGTTCACTTTTGGGCGTGACATCGTCGTCGACTCGGAGGGCCTGGTCTATGCCGGTGACTATGGCGGGCAGAACGATCGGATTCTCAAGTTTTCATCGTCGGGCGAGTTCTTGCTCGAGTGGGGAGGCATCGGAGAGGAGCCTGGCAAGTTTCAGCGTCCGCAGGGCATGGCGATCGAGACGCACGCCGGTACCGAGTACTTGCTCGTCGCCGACTCCTCGAACCACCGCGTACAGCGCTTCACGCTCGACGGGCGGTTTCACAGCTCGATCGGCAGGCTGGGGAGAGGTCCTGGCGAGCTGAGATTTCCATACTCGGTCGCAGTCGGGAAGGACGGCGCGATTTACGTCTGTGAGTGGGGCAATAACCGGGTGCAGCGCTTTGACTTCCAGGGGCGCTCAAGGGGCACCTGGGGCGGCCCGGGCCATGCCGAGGGAGAGCTCGCGACGCCCTGGGATATTGCCGTGGGCCCGGACGGCCGGATCCTGATCGCCGACTTCGGTAACCAGAGAGTACAGGCCTTCCGCTGGAGCGAGGCGCTGGCGTCGGCGCAGGGAGGCGGGCGATGAGCTTCGGCCTCGGTTTTGGCACGCCCTGGTGGCTTCTTCTGTTGATGCTCTTGCCACTCACCTGGTGGATGGCGCAGCGGAGCCTTGCCGGGCTTTCGGGTAGGCGCAGGATCGTTTCGATCGTCCTGCGCTCGCTGGTCCTACTGCTTCTTGTCTTCTCGCTTGCCGAGTTTCGGATTCTCAAGAGGAACGAACGCCTCGCCGTGGTATTTGTCGTCGATCGCTCGGAGAGCATCCCGGCCGAGAAGCGCGAGGCCGCCCGGCAGTACATCCTCGAGGAGGCCGAGAAACGGAGCCGTATCCACGAGGACTTGGTGGGCGTCGTTGCCTTTGGCAAGATGGCGGGCATTGAGTCGGCGCCAAAGCGTGACCCCCTCGAACTCGAGAGCTTCGTCACGCTGGTCGAGCCCGACGCCACGAATATCGCCGCCGCCTTGCGCCTCGCCGCCGCCTCCTTCCCCGACCAGGTCTCCAGGCGGGTTGTGCTTCTAACCGATGGCAACGAGAACCGCGAGTCGGTTCTGGAAGAGGTCCGCAACGTCCGTGCGCAGGGCATCACCGTCGACGTTGTCCCAATCAGCTACTCCTACCCGGCCGAAGTCTCGGTTGAAAAGCTGCTGGTCGACCCGGAGGTCAACGTTGGCCAGCCCTTCACGGTGCGTGTCGTGGTCGAGTCGACGAAGGAGTCGGAATCCTATCTCCGGCTCTTCGAAAACGACGTCCTTGTCAGCGAGCCTGGAAACAAGGTGACGCTCAAGCCGGGGAAGAACGTTTTTAACTTCCAGCGGCGCTTTGAGCTCTCCGGGAAGTACGACTTCGAGGCGAGGTTGGAGCCCCTCAAGCCGGAGGACGACAACATCATTCTCAACAACAGCGCCAACGGGTTCACGTTCATTCAGGGAGAGCCGAGGGTTCTGCTCTGCACTCCGGAACCGGACCTGGAGGGGACGCTTGTCAAGGCCCTGAACGACGTGAAGATCGCCGTCAAGACAGTGACCCCTGAATTCCTCCCTCGATCCATCGAGGAGTACTTCGAGTATCAGGCCGTCGTGTTCTCGAATGTCGCCGCACACGCACTCACCGAGGACCAGATGCTGATCTGTGAGGCCCTCGTCAAGACGGTCGGAATAGGGTTCGTCATGATCGGCGGCGAGGACAGCTTCGGCGCCGGTGGCTATCAGGGGACGCCGATCGAGCGGCTCCTGCCGGTCGACATGGAGATCCAGCAGCGCAAGGTGCTTCCCAACGGGGCTCTCGCGATGGTCATTCATTCCTGCGAAATGGGGAACGGCAACCAGTGGGCCATCCAGGTAATCCAGCAGGCCATCCGCATCCTCTCACCCCGCGATTATGCCGGAGTCGTTTACTACGACAACCTGGGGCAGGACCGCTGGCTTTTCCCGATGACCCAGGTCGCGCAGCGACAGATGATGTTTAACCGCTTGAACGGCTTCAATCCGGGCGACATGCCGTCCTTCGCGAACATCGTTGAGATGGCCTACCAGGGGCTCATGGGCACGAACGCCTCGATCAAGCACATGATCATTCTTTCCGACGGCGATCCCTCCATGCCGACGAGCACCACCGTCAACGCAATCAAGGCTGCGCGCATGACGATTTCCACGATCTGCTATGGATCGCATGGGGGAATCCCGCCCGGTATGCAACAGCTCGCACAGCAGTGTGGGGGCAAGTTCTGGATGCTCCAGAGCCCGCGCAACTTGTCCGAGATCTTCATACGCGAGGCTTCGACCGTGCAGAAATCGCTCATCTCGGAGGAAGTCTTTCAGCCGGTTCTTGCCGCCCGCGGAGCCTTCCTGATGGGCATCGACTCGGCGAGTCTCCCGCCGCTTGACGGCTACGTGATTACCACGGCGAAGGAGTTGGCCACGATCAACCTCCACCGCCCGCCGGGCGCGGAGGATCCGACACAGGATCCAGTTCTGGCATCCTGGTCGTATGGGTTGGGCCGATCCCTCGCGTTCACCTCCGATGCTGGACGTCGCTGGGGCAAGAGATGGGCGGCCTGGTCCGGCTACCAGCGATTCTGGGCACAGTGCTTGCGCTGGGTCTCAAGGCCGAAAAACGATGACCGTTTCCGCATCAGCCGCTCGATAGCGGGAGAAAAGGGCAGCGTCTCGATAGACGCCATCGCCCCCGACGGCCAGTTCTACAACGGCCTCCGAGTCGATGGTCGGGTGACCGGCCCCGACTTCGAGACGAGTACAGTCCAGGTTCGGCAAGTGAGCCCGGGCCGCTACGTCGCCGACTTCCCCGTCAACAAGCGAGGAAGTTACACGGTCTCGCTGGGCTACGAGAAGGGCGGTGTCCAGCAGTCCGTGGTAACGGGGGTGACACTTCCGTATTCGGCCGAGTACCGGAAGCTCGAGACGAACTACGAGCTCCTCCGGAACGTGGCCGAGGCTGGCGGCGGACGCTACTTCGACGACCCGGCCGAGGCCGACTTCTACTCACGGGACTTCCCCGAGACGCTGGATGTGCAATCGATCTGGCACGGGCTCCTCCTGGCGGCGCTGTCGCTTTTCTTCTCCGACGTTTTTGTCCGTCGGGTCGTCATCGACTATCGGAAAGCGCTGGCGGAGGGCGCCCGGAAGTTCATGACTCTTCTCTGGCGGCGGTCCCCGGACCTGGTGGCTGACTCGAGGCTCGAGGCGCTGCTCGAACGAAAGCAGGAGGTCCGCGAGTTGACACGGGCTCTCTACCAGCCGGGCAAGGCGGCGGGAGCGAGTTCCGAAGCTGCCGCGGGTGCGGCCGCAAAAAGTGCGAAGGCGCCGGAGTCGTCGCTCGCCGATGCGGGAGCGGTCCTCAAGGCGAAGGACGTAAAACAGGTCGAGGCCGAGGCTCCCTCGAAGCCGCGAGCTTCCGAGGTGCCCGGGGAGTCGGCCTACACTTCCCGCCTCCTCGCGGCAAAGCGGAGGGCGCTCGGGCGTGACGGGAAAGATGAATCGAAGTAACAGAAACTCGAAGGAGAGATCGTGACGACAGAGACGACGACACAGGCAGCGGGTGCAGGGCCAGAATCCATTCAGGTCAAGGCTGCAGAGTTCCGGGCCAAGTTCGGAGAGCTCCGGGAGGAGATTGGCAAGGTGATCGTCGGTCAAAAAGATATTGTTGACGATATCCTGACTTGCATATTCGCCGGAGGAAATTGTCTCCTCGAGGGTGTCCCGGGCCTCGGGAAGACGCTGCTCGTGCGCACGCTCAGCGAAGTGTTTGACCTCGAGTTTCGCCGCATCCAGTTCACGCCGGACCTCATGCCGGCCGACATCGTTGGAACCAACATGGTGGTCGAGGACGAGCAGGGCCGCCGTCGCTTCGAGTTCCAGAAGGGACCGATCTTTGGACAGATTATCCTTGCCGACGAGGTGAACCGGGCGACGCCGAAGACCCAGAGCGCTCTCCTCGAGGCCATGCAGGAGAAGACTGTGACCGTGGGCGGCATCAGCTACGACCTCGAGCCGCCGTTCTTCGTCATTGCCACCCAGAACCCCCTCGAGATGGCCGGCACCTAC